>JANXXM010000053.1 GCA_025350645.1 Ferruginibacter sp. | reverse complement strand
GTGTCTTTAGCTGCTCAATAGCTGATTGTGGAAAACTTTTTAAATATACCTTATAATGCACTTTTGTACCTTATATGGCACATTAAAAACTGCCGCAGTTTTTTAAAATGCAACGGTTTACTCTCTTTTATTTTTTATTGCTCTGCTATACTGCATCGGCTGGTTGAAAACCAAGCCTAGGCGAATGCGGGATAGGATGCAAACTCACTTATTGTTACTATTAGCACCAACCGAGGCAAAACAATATTAGGCACTTTTTTAAATGTAATGGTTTAATGTTTTTAATCCTTGCCGTTTCGTGAAGGCACGAACCGGGGCGGAGGCCGCATTATAAAACAAAAGCCACTCAATGAGCGGCTTTTATTTTGTGTATTATTATTCTTAAAAGAAAAGCAAGTATTAATATAATGAGGACATCTAATAGAAAGTATCTCAATAGAAAGCCTATTTCTTTGCAATCGAAACATTTTCCTGAGAAAGTTCTATAAAAAACGAAAGGAAATCCAATTTCATTATACCCATCTTCATAAGCCTCAAATTTTCCAAATAACAAACTCCCAACAAGCCAACAAGAAAAAATAATTGCAAAAATTTTCAACACAGAACCAATCTTAAACATGATAGAATTTTAATGATTATTAAGGTCTCCTGCAGCATATTTCTTCTTTACGATTTCTATTTGCTGTCCATTAATTTCTGTTGAATTTTTATCATTCATATAGCTACTGCCACCTGAAAACATTGCATTCTTGGAATTAGCTTTTTGTTTAGCAGGGTCATAATATTGCGAATTGGAACCCCATAAAACTGTTTCAAAAAACGTTTCTTCATTCTTGTCTATATGACGTAATCCAAATGTATGCCCCAACTCATGCACCAATGTATTATTATCATTTCCATTCATCATGTTAGCAACTTTTGTTTCTTTAATTCGAACTTTCGTTCCTTCAATATCACCTCTGCCATACACGCCTAGCAATTTACTACCATCAAGAATTTGAATTAAATGCTCATTACTTTTTACATCAGCTTCTTTAGTTATAACCCTAACCTGTACATCCACTACAACATTAACTTGTACTGTTTTATAGATTGGCACTTTTTTCCCGGGAACTCCATCAAGACCTCCACCCATTGTCTGAAAACCAACAACATCATACCTTGTATACGATGTTCCGTAGGAATTCTTCACTTGGGAACTTAAAGAAGAGGCGAAAGTTCCCATATTAAGTGCAGTATTAGAACTAGAATTTAACACTGCTGCTGTTAAAGTTATATGTACAGTTTCACTACCATTTTTATTTTTTACGGTAGAAACTATCCAATCTGCTCCATCTGGGTCAATCCTGCTAATTGGATTATTCTCTACAAAACCATATGGTGAAGTATGAGGGTAGCTAGCTGCGTGTGGATCAACATTAAATCTTCTACCTATCCTGCTATTATATTCCCAATATTCTGCCGTATAATTCCCCTCAGTTACCTCATTGCTTTTTTCCTGTCCATTGAACCCGTAACGGTAATTATTATTAGGTTGGCTGTACTTTCTTCCTGGCATATCCATACCGCCAGGTGCTAAGTCTTAACCCATTTTTTTCCGCACTTGCCATATTTCCCTGTGCTGCTGCAAAAAAATCAAAGAACTTTTTTAATACCTCACTTGCATAAAGATAAAGTTTTTCCCTTGCCCTGCCTTCATTGTATCAAAATAAATTTCTCTTGTGTATGTGTATATGTTCATGTGTGTTCACCTGCTCATGTGATGTATTGCGGCTGGGTGTTGCTGCCCTTTGTCGTCCCTGCCTTTGCATGTGTAAGCTGTTATAAATTTCTAATGAAGGTTAAAAAATTATTACGCCACTCTTTAAAGTTGCAGACGCTGGCAATGGCGCAAAAAATATAAATGATTGCCCGGCATAAACTATAAATTATCATGCTGCTTGTGGGCAATCGTTTATGTTTTTTGTGCAAGTCAACACCGCCATAATTCACTTCAAAGTATTAGAGACTTGCGGCGGTGGCGACAGCATTACAAGCCCAAGGTTTGATTTTATAAAACATCTTCATCATTTCATCAATCAAAAAAAATAAAAGAATAGCGAAGCTGCCATGCTGCTGCATTGCCTGCTGTAAAGTGCAACGGACAGCATAAAAATAGAATCATGCTTTGCATGGCAACTTGGGGAAGCGTTGGCTGTCTTTTGGCACGGCTGCAATAAAAAAAATAATTAGCAGAGCTGCTTGGCGTGGGATTATTTTTTTTATTGCAATGCGGTGTTGGCTATTTAATATAATGTTCTATTATAGGCTTCAGAGCATGCTTGCATGAGCGTAGGAGAGACTATAATAGCCATTATGTTATTTAGCTTCCCTCATTTTTTTTGGCGTGGGTTTTTGTTTGTGTGTCGGCTGCAGCTCTTTTATTTTTTTCTTGCATTTTAAAAAAATAAATGTGCTGCATGTGTGTGGGTTACAAAAACCATGACAAAAAAATGAGGGCAACACCGCATAAGGCTTGTGTGTTATGGCTTCTGTGTGTGGGCTCAAGCCTTAGCCGTGCATGTGCGGTGGGCTTCTTCTGGCTTTGCTTTCTGTTGATGTTTATATTCAACTGCTGGGCTTTGCATTCAGCAACGAAGCAGCACAAAAATTTGTACTGCCGTTGTTTGTTTTCAGGGATTTAATACTTTTCTATCCAATCGGATGATGTTTAAAAATTTCGTCTTGCAATTCTGTAATATTATTTGCCTGATATGCTTCTGTTGAACTTACATAACGATGCCCTGCCATGTACTGAACCTGCCGAAGATTATTTTGCTGCAACCAATTTGTAATTACCGATGCCCTTATTTGTTTGATACTTTTTATTTTGCTGCTGTTTTGTTTTAAAGATTTCATGAGTGGGTGCATCACATTACTAAAGTGTATTCCTTTGTCTTTGCTAAAAAATAATTTCGTTGTTTCTCTCTGGTTGATTTGCAAAAGTGCTTTTCTTGTTTCGTTGATGTAGTCCATTAAATCTATTATCTGGAAGCCTTCTAATTTCATCGTCCTTTCATTGGTTCGCCGCTTGCCTTTGATAATAATTTTGCCTTCCCGTAATTTTAAATCGGTTGTTTCAAGTTCTGCAAGTTCTTCAACTTTTATTCCTTGGTAAATCAATAATCCTAACATTACTTTTGTTCTTCTTCTTGCCAACTGGTTTAACTGTTGTGGTGGTGATTTCTTTTTTGCTTCCAACTCTGCAGGATAAGATTTGTAAAGCTGTTCAAGTTCTTCACTGTTCAGTGTATCATGCAGCTTTCTTCTTTTAATGCCTTTTATTTCGATGTTACTGGCTGGGTTATCACTCATATCGCCTTCATAAATTAAGTGGCTGTAATAGTGCCGTATGGCCACTACATACTGTTGTATCGTTTGCCGTTCATTACCCCGTTGGTTGCAGCTTTGTATAAATGCTATCACATCATTGTAACCTGTTGCCGCTATGTCAATATTTTCTTTTGCTAACCATTGCATAAATCTTTGCAGCATACTGATATTGCTTTCTGTGGTGTTTTTGCTGTAACCTTTTATGATTAACCATTCCCTGTATTTTTCTGTGTTCATAATTCTTCGTTTACAAGATGAGTATATATTTGAGTTGATTCTAAAGAAGCATGACCTAAAAACTTTGCAATATTTTCAAGGCTTACGCCGCTTTGTAAAAGATGTGTTGCAATGCTGTGCCGTAATGTATGCAGCCCAACTTCTTTTTGTTGTAATACTGTATTACCTGTTTTATTTATCAATACTTTTAAGCGTAACAATAAACTGTAACCATCGGCTTTGCATGATTTTGCACTGATAAAAAACGCTTCGGTATTTCGGTTGCCTTTTAATAAAAATGGTCTGGCATCGTATAAATAATCCTGTATGTATTGAAGGTTTGTTTTGTTGATGGGTACTAATCTTTCTTTGTAGTTCTTACCTGCCTTTACATGGATGTACTGCTTTTCAAAATGTATATCATCCACCATTAATTGCACTCCTTCATTTCTTCGTAAACCACAGCCATAAAAGATACTTATCATTGCCCTGTCTCTCATTCCTATTCTCTCCTGGTTCGCTACGCCCCATATATCACCATCGTTATAAATATAGCTGGCTGCATAGAGTTGTTTTATTTCTTCAATGGTTACGACATCTATTTTTTTGTTAGTAATTTCTTCGTTTCTTAGGTCGAACTTTCCAATGGTTAATTTTCCTGTCTGCCGTAAATATTCTGCAAACTTTCTTAATGCCTGTTGCTGTTTGTTTAAATGCCCGTTGCTGATGCTGCCGCATTTGTGCAAATAATTTTTTCTTCCTTTTAAATGGTTGTGGTAATAATCTTTCATGGCTTCAATGGTAATATCATGCAACTGTGTTTTGCCTTTTGTTTCCATGTAGTATAAAAACTCCCGTACATGATTGGGCATACCGTAAACCGTTTGTGTTGCATAACCTGTTATCTCTAACCATTCTTTAAAACTTCTTTCTATGTACAGCCATGCAGGGGCTGTTACGGGTAATCGTTTCATGTGATAACCGTTGATTGTTTAAAAATTTTAGCCTGTCCCGATTTTTTCGGGATGCCGCTTGTGTGTTTTGTAATTCTATTGGCTCACAACTGCCAAAGGCTTTACCGGCTTACGTTTGGTTGAGCCATTTTGTAATTGGCTCATTGTTGGCTTAGTGGTTTGTATGCTTTGCAGTATGTTGTCTAATACCGTTGCAATGGAGTTCTTTAACTGCTGGTATTCTTCATAACTTACTATTTCGTAGCGGTAGCCCTGCTGCTTTTTATTCTCCTGTAGTTTGATGTAACCGCTTTGTAATAATTCCGTGTGATGCCTTCTTACGGTGGTGCCTGGCATTCTTAACTGCTTACGGATTTCTTTATTGGTAAAGGTGGTTTGCTTCTCTTGTTGCAACAGTTCTTTGAGTTGCTCAAAATAATTTCTTGTTGCTCCGCTTAGTTCATCTGCCTTTCTTAATAATATTTCTTTCATCAGCTTGTTGGCTTCTGCAATATCTTCTAATGTAGTAATGATAAAGGTTTCGCCTGTTGTTTCGTCTGTGTGTTTTTCTCTTTGGTACTGATGGTAAAATGTAATGGCTTCTATAAATTGTAAATAATGTGCATTGGTTCTTCTCGGTTTAAAAACCTCTGTTGGTATTTTTAAAAACTCTGCATAAGGATTTTTTACTTTGATGGGCTGCAATATTCTTTGTGTATTCTGCAACAGTTCTTTGATTTGTTTTTCTTCTTCGGTGTTGATTGTCCTTGCACTTTTTTTACGCTGGTAATTCATAATCGCTTCGTCCTGCTCTGCACTTTCATCAATATAAACTAAGAAGCTGCGGTTTGCATTGTCTTCATAAATTTTTTCCTGTGTGGTGCATCCTGCAACGGTTACAGGGCCTGTTACTTTAAACATAATTGTTCTTGTAATGCCTTTGCTGTCCTTCACTGGCACAAGCTTTATAATTTGTTGCTTGCTTATTAATTCCCTTAGTGCATACAATACAGCTTCTGCTCCGTCCATATCTTCTATTAAAATAACTTTGTGTTGTAAATCGTACTCACCAAAATAATACAGTGCATTGCTGGTTAAACTGGTACTTGCAATTTTATCTTCTTCGGGGATTAGCTCTGCTAATTTTTCTTGCAGATGGCTTTTACCTGCTCCACTACTTCCAAAGCTGATGATGTGTAAAGGGTTTTCTCTTTTTCTGCTGGTAAAAATTATGTACATCAACAGCCTGTTATAATGCTCTCCAATTACACCGCTCTTACCAATGCAATCATTTGTTACCTGCATTAAATTTTCCTGTTGCAAAAATTGTTGGGCTGCTTCTCTTTCTGTTGGAGTGAGGATTTTCTTTTTTGTTTCCTTCTCTGTTTGCTTTGCTTCCAACTCTTGCAGCCTGTATAGTTCTAACTCGCTGGTGATTTCAGCAACAGCTTTGGTTAGTTCGGTGCTGCCTACTTCTAAACGCTCTGCCGTTTTCCGTATCAGCTTTTCTACCTGCACATCATTGTATAAATCTAAGTTGTGGCGGATGGCTAAGTTTGCAATATCAGGGTTGTTTAAATAATGTTCGTACTTCCTGTTTATCACTTCTATTTTCATTGTTACCCTCAACCTGTCCAGTCCATCAATGCGGATGCCGCCTAAAATGGTAAAGCCTAATTCTTCGGTGGTGTAAACGATAGCCTCAGGATTTGCTACGTTTATTTTTAGTTCTGTTGCCATGTGGAAAAATTTTAAATAAAACACATATTTGTACCAAAAATAACAGATGTGTTTGTAAAAACAAAACATTTTTGTTTCTCCACTAACAATTAGGTTGTTTACATTTGGGTTATCGTTTAATTATTTGTTCGTTTTAATACTTATCTGTTATGAGTTTTGGTAAAAGAATGGCTGTTATACGCAAAGAAAAAAAGATGAGCCAGGATGAGCTTGGCAAGGAAGTGGGCATTATGAGTGTGATGGTTGGAAGATATGAACGGGATGAAGTAAAACCCTCTATTGATACGGCTGCTAAGATTGCTGATGCCTTGGGGGTTTCTTTAGATTATCTTTCTGGTAACACTTCCCAATTGCTGGAAAAAAATATTGTAAAACGCATTACCGATATTCAACAACTGCCCACCGATGACAAAGCACATTTGTTTGCTCTCATGGACGCTTTCCTTCGTGACCATAAAGCTAAAAAGGCTTACGCTACCGTAAAATAAAAAAGCCACCAGTTTTATAACTGATGGTTTAACTCTTTTACTCAATCTTCTATTTTAATTCATCACAATTCACAGTGTCCTCAACTATTACGGGACTCTCATACCCTTTTTTTAAAATAATAAATTTAAACGTACCGGCTTTTTTATAAATAGAATCTCCTTCGCTTAAATATGCTGATTCTAATTTTTTTAGAAAAAAAGGAGGGCGATATTTGTACCCATTTGTAAATTCAATTACAAATCCTTTGTGATTAGGGTTTTCATCAAAAAATGCTTTTGCAACTACACCATTAATTTTTTTATTGAATTCAACATGGCAATCATTTTGATTACTATACATGTTCTTACGGTCTAAACATTTTTGTAGTAGGATAAACATTAAAACTACTACTATAGTAATTATTAGAAAGACTTTACCCGATAAAAATTTATCAATCATTATAATCTTCTATTTTTTTATTACAGGCTGAACTAAAGTTGTAAATGAATATACTCGGGATGCAGAAAACCCTTTTAACGCTTTAGGGCTTATTGTTAAACTCCATGCATTTTGTTCTCCTGATATTGTGGCATTTGATGTATTAAAATTTTTCATATCGGCATAATTTTTAAAACTATACCACTTGCCTGTTGTAGCAATTCCTGCTCCCCATCCTTGGGAACCGCCGTAACCTGCAATTGTAGATGGTGAATAATTTTTTACATTAAAATTTCCAGTCACCATACCAGTTTCTACGCCAGCACCCGGTGTACCTGCCCCATAAAATTGAGTGGTATAATTAACTCTTCCATATCCTTTAAGGTAACCTGATATTGTCCCTGCTCCTGCGGCTGCACCTGCCGAGCCAAATACGGAACTGAACTTAGCAACAAAGTCATACGAACCATAAAAATCTTTATGTTCAGGGCTATTAACTGTTCTCACATCTACTGGATAGTTGTCATCATAATGAGAACCATTTTCTTTTTTCCAATTCACTGTATTTTCTGTTATCGTTCCTTTTGATTCTGTTTGATATTTAAAAGTAACCCCAGAAGGAGCTTTTTTATCGTATATTAATTCTCCACCAGCAAACGTATTAGTTTTTGAATCATAATTTGCCTCTGCTACAATACCAGGATTTTTAGAAGCTCTATTCCAAAAATCTTCGGCACTAAATTTACTGTGTATAGCCTGATATGCTATACCCCTTTGTTTATAAATATCTTTATCATTACCAGCTTTCACAAAATCAGAAATTGCTTGTGGGTCGTAAATTTTTAGAACCCACTCTAAGCCATCCAAGTCAATACCATTGATTGGTTTATCGCTTGCAAATTGATAAGGCGATAATTGCGGATAACTTTTAGTAACTGGGTCAACGCTTAAAAATCTTCCTAACCTTGGGTCGTAAATACGATTTCCATAATCCTGTTGATTCCCTTCACCTTTAATATCATTGTCATTCTCTTTACCATTGAACCCGTAGCGGTAACTTGAAGATGAAGCAGTGTACTTCCTCCCCGGCATTTGCATACCAAACGGGTAATAATCATTTGCGGTAATTACATCAGCAGTATAATAAAGTATTTGTGATGTATTGTTAGGGTCTTGTACCGCAATCTTCTTATCCGACACAGTAACAAGTACATTCCCTAAATGGTCTGCATATTCAAAGAGATTTTAACTAAAATCCATTTTTACCCTGCATACTTTTTACAACAATCAAAGAACTTTTTCTAAGCCACCTTAGTCGTATAAAAATAAATAATTTTTTTTACACAGTTGCATATATGTACGGGTATTTGTTTGCCTGCTCTCTTGTGTATGTGTGTACCTGTGTATGCTCATGTATGTACACATGTTCACATGATGTACGCCTGTTCATGGCTGCTGCCCTACGTCGTCCATACCTGCGTATGTGTAAGCTGTTGCAAAAAATATAGATGGTTTAAAAATTTATAAAATCATTCTTCAAAGTATTAGAGTGCTGGCAATGGCGAAAAAAATTTATTTGATTGCCCCTGCATTAACTATAAATTATAACGAAGCTCACGGGGCAATCGAATAAGTTTTTTTTGCAAGTCAAAGGCGCCTGCATTCACTTCAAAGTATTAGAGACCTGCGGCGCCTGCGACAGCTTTTAAAGCCAACTGTTCAATTTTATAAAAACTGTTCAACGTTCCATTAACTAAAAAAATAAAAGATTAGCGAAGCTGCAAAGCTGCCGCAGGCTTTGCCTTTGACTGAACGGAGTGAGAAGGCATAAAAATAGAAAGTGCTTGCACACCGCTGTTAGAAGCATTGGCTGTCACGGCTGCAATAAAAAAAATAATTAGCATGGCTGCTTGGGGTGGGATTATTTTTTTTATTGCTGGTGCGGTGTTGGCTATTTAATATAATGTTGTTATAGGATTTTTTTCAGAGCATGTCCCGAAGGGTATGAGCAGGGCTAAAAAATACTATAACGCACATTATGTTATTTAGCTTCAGGCAGTTTTTTTGGCAGGAGTTTTTGTTCGTGGCGATGGCTGCAGCTCTTTTATTTTTTTTCTGTCTTTTAAAAAAATGAATGTGCTGCAAAGTGTGTCGGCTTACAAAAACCATGACAAAAAACTGACTGCAACACCGAATACCGCCCCTGTATTTTGGCGGTGTTAGCCGTGCCTGTGGGTGGGCTGTTTAGCTTTATTCTTTCGTAAAATATTTATTGATGATGTTGGGCTTTGCACTAAAGTAAATTGGTGGTCGCAATTTGCGACCACCAATAAAACTAAATATCGTCTGGTTTAAAACCTATTCTTTTTCTCGGCGGTATCTGCTTTTGTTGTTTTTCTAATAATTCTTTTAGCACCATAAAAATATTTTCAATGTCCTTGCTGTTTCCTTTTACTTCTTTTTCAAGTCTAGCTAGTTGTAGTAATATGTCTTTATGCGTTAGTGCATACTCTCGTAGTTTAGTAAACACTCTTATTATTCTAATATTTACCTCTATAGCAACATTACTATTTAAAACACTTGAGAGCATTGCAACACCTTGCTCAGTAAAACCAAAAGGTATTTTTCTTGTACCGCCCCAACTTGATGTCACATTTTGTGATATCAAGTTCTTAAACTCTGTTTCCGTTAACTGGAACATAAAATCTTTTGGAAAACGTTTAATATTTCTTTTTATGCTTTGATTTAAAACCCTTGTTTCTACATTGTATAATTCTGCTAAGTCTTTATCTAACATAACCTTTTCACCTCGGATTGCATAAATTTTATTCAATATTTTTTGTTCCGCTAGTAAAGCCTGTAATTCCTTTTTTGCCATTGATTTTTTATTTGAAGTTGTAAATATAAACCCTAAAATCTTGATGTCACAATTTGGAACTTCAAGTTTTATCCGAACGGATGATGTTTTGTAAGTTGATCGGTTAAGGTTTCTAACTCTTGCACTTCGTATTTTTCTGTACTGTTAATATATTTATGACCTGCCATATATTGCACTTGTCGTTTATTGTGTTGTCGCAACCAATACAATATTACACTGGCTCGGATGTGTTGTGCATTTTTTATCTGCAAGTTAATTCCTTTAAGTTCTTCGATTAACCTTAGTACAATATTGTGAGGATTACCAATAAAAAGTTCTTCGCCTTGTGGCTTAAATTTATCTCTTGTGCCGCCGTGCATGTATGTGTGTAGTGTGATAATTTGTTGTGATGATAATTTTAATTCCCTGCTGTTGCTTCTTGTGGTGCTTGGGATATAAATAATTCCATCGTTTAAATTCACATGATTGACTTCCAACTTTTCTAACTCGCCACTATGTAAACCTTGCCATATTAATAAACCTGTGATAATAATATTTCGCTGATGTGCTAATGTTGATTTCTCTTGTATGTGTGCCGGAACTTCTTTTGTTATTGATTTGTAGCCGTTGTAAAGGTTTTGCAGTTCATCATATTTTAAAGGATTTTGGATTACAGTTTTTGCTTTGCCTTTTATTCTCAACGTTCTTGCCGGGTTACGATTTACTAAACCTTCTTCTTTTAAAAACTCAAAATATTTGCTGATGCTGCTTATCCGCAAATTGATTGTTGATACATCCTTGTTTCTTTTCTGTTCGTACTGCACATAATTTAATAAATCGGTGTACTGCATATTTTCAGCTTCATGCAATCCATTATTTTCTATCCAACGTAAAAAGTAACCTGCATTTAAACAGTGTGCATTTATCGTACTTTCTCTAAATCTTTTTTGCTGTAGATATTCTTTAAACTGTTCAATCATTTTCGGCTTTTATTTTTTCATTAATGATGTGGGTATAAATTTGAGTGGATGCCAAAGAACTATGCCCCAAAAATTTTGCAATCTCTTCTATGTCCATACCGCTTTGTAAAAGATGCGTTGCAATGCTGTGGCGTAAGCCGTGCAAGGTGATGGGCTTTTTTATTTCCGCTCTTTGTTGCAGTTGCTTTATTCGCTGATCAAAGCCGTGCTGCATCCTTTCGCCAAAAATGTTTATAAAAAATGCTGCATCGTCTGCATTTGCTTTTTTAACTAATGGTACTCCGTGTCTTTTGCTTTGCCATGTTTCGTTTGCATCATTGTTCATTAAAAACCATTCCCTGCTTTCCTGTAAATAATCTTTGATGTCCGTTAAATGTTTGGCTGCTATTGGTACATACCGCTGTTTATTCCCTTTGCCTTTTCGTACAAACAATAATTTATTTTGTAAATCAATATCCGTAATATTTAATTGCCTCCCTTCACTTCTTCGTAAACCGCAACCGTAAAAAACTGCTATGATTGCCCGGTCTCTTTGTCCCATCGCTATGGAGTTTTGGCGGTGTGGCAAAAAAGTTGTTTCATAAAGCTGTTTGATTTCTGCAATAGTTAGGATGCTTCTTTCTCCAATATTATCTTCTGCCCGTTGTGCTGTGGTTTTTACAATAAATTTTCCTGTGGAGTTGAGGAACTTTATAAACACATTCACCGCATTGATAATTTTATTGATACTGCTGCTGCTTAATGCCGTGCCTTTATTACGCTTGTTGGTTCGTTGTTTAATATGACCTATAAAATTGGTGATGTGGCTGCTCTCAACGCTTAAAATGCTTTGTACGCCGTTTGTTTCTATGTAGTGTAAAAACTCCCGTACATGGATTGGCCAACTTTCTGCCGTGCCTGTTGCATAGCCTAATGTTTGCAAATATTCTTTATAGCTTTTGAGTAAATAATTGTACTGGGTTGATTTTATTTCTAAACTTAGCATGGAGATT
>JANXXM010000044.1 GCA_025350645.1 Ferruginibacter sp. | reverse complement strand
AAAAACTACTTCTGCCCGGCAGCCGGGTTGTGCTTTTGCAACTAAAGCTAGAGGTATGGCATAAGTATATACAACAGGCAATGCAAGCGGCAGAATAATCTCCGCCCAGTAACTGCTGTTTTCTTCCGCAAAGTTTAATTCATTTTCTATCATAATACCTCACGCTTTCTGTCTATAAAAAAGAGATTTTTAGAGCCTGTTACATTTTAATACATATCATTTTCACATTCTTATCCAGCTTGCTTTATACTTTATTAATTTAGCATTCATAGCATCGTACACTTTTTGTTTAAGTACATTAACATCGTTGCCCGGCAATATTTCTTGTAAAAATACTGCTCTGGATCGGCCCGGCGTAAGAGAAAAAACACTGTTGTAATTTAACCTGTCGTACCCATCTAAAAACAAAACGGGTTGCACTGGCGTATTGGTATCTACTGCTATTTTAAATGCCCCATTGTAAAAATCTTTCAGCGGCCTATGCGTAGTATTAAAAGTACCTTCGGGTGCTATTACTACAGAAATATTTTTAGATAAAATTTTTTTGAGAGTTCTTACACTTTGCAACCTTGCGGTATCGTTTTCTCTGTTTACCATTACAGTTGCTTTTCTATAAATATAACCAAACACCGGCACTTTTGCCAACTCTGCTTTAGCCAAAATCCTTATCGGTCTGCGGCGAAAAGCTTTCATCATAAATGGGATATCTATGTACGAAATATGATTAAAAACAAAAACGACCGCATGATCTTTTATTAACGGAACTTCATAAATATTTTTGTGCTGTATAACCCAAAAAAATATTACAACATCTGCCCATAGCCTGCAAATATCATATATTAAATTGCCTCCTTTTATTTTACCAAATAATGATACCATTATTATAAAAGGAAATAAGAGTAGCATAATAATAATAAACACCAAAAAAGCATATACACTAAAGATAGAACGTAGTAATTTTTTTAAAAAAATCATGAGTAATTACGAATATAGTAAGAACAAAGGCAAGTTATTTTAAACCGAATGAAAAAAGGAAAAACTATTTATAAAAACATATAAAAATATGTGGATTAAATATCTCGAAAGGCAATATTTAATTTAATAATGTGTTATCTTAATGGTTATGTTTTACACTAAAAATAAAATATTTTATTACTTAGCTAAATATTGAAAGGATTTTACCAAATGTTACAAAGGTTTTATAAAAAAATAGTACACTCGGGCGTACAAAGTGCCAAAAATACTGAGGAAGCAGAAAAAATACAGCGACTGAATCAGATACTTTTCTTTGGTATAATTTTATTTATACCCAACTTAATTTACGAGTATTATTTACATTTACCCTTAACTGTAGTGGCAGATATATGCTTTGTAGTTGTAATTATACTTTCATTTATTTTAAATAAAAATGGGTTGTATGTGTGGGGGCGAAACTGCTCTATAACCGGTGCAAATCTTGTATTAGTTGCCGGCAGTTTTTTAGAAGGTTCTTCCGCTGGTAACTATCTTATTTTTATCCCCATGATTATTTTGTTTTCTATGCTGGTAAAACTACGTGATGATAACAGAGATGTTTTTATACTTCTAATTGTATCCGCATTATCCATCATTATTTCTGTAACCTATTGCCCTGATAAAAGTCAGTTTCAAAATATTGCCGATGCTTTGTATAGCGACATGTATAAAGGAAACTTATTACTGGCATTTTTACTTACCTGCATATTTACTTACATCAATTTTAAAATAAATAAACGTAAAGAAGAAGAATTAATACATGCAAAAGAAATTGCAGAAGAAAGCTCAAAACTAAAATCAAATTTTCTTTCCAATATGAGCCATGAGCTTCGTACACCGCTTAATGGTATTACCGGCATTTCTAATTTGCTAATGTTAGAACCGCACCTGGCCGAACAAAGTGAATCATTAGAATTATTAAAATATTCGTCGGAACACATGCTGAGTCTTATAGACGATATACTGGATCTTAGTAAAATAGAAGCGGGTAAAATGGAAATGGAAAATCATCCTTTTAACCTCCACTTGCTTGCTGAAAATATTTACAGTATATTTAAAATACAATTCGAATCTAAAGGAATTCAATTTTTTATCAATAACAAAAGCAAAAGAGATATCGAAGTTTTAACTGATGAAACAAGATTAAAACAAATTCTAAATAATTTACTCTCCAACGCATTAAAATTTACACACAAAGGAGAAGTTGTTTTTTCTTTGACTGTAGAAGAAAATAACGACGATACCATTATGGCAAATTTTTCGGTAAAGGATAGCGGTATAGGAATTGCGGCTGATAAACTAAATAATATATTTGAAAGTTTTGTGCAGGCAGATGATAATACAACCAAAAACTACGGTGGCACCGGGCTAGGACTTACCATAAGTAAAAAATTGACTGAGATCTTTGGAGGGCAATTACAAGTAAATAGTAAATACGGCGAAGGAAGTACCTTTTTTTTCAGCGTTATTTTAAAGAGAAATTAAACGCTCTTTTTAAGCTGATAAAAGCATTAGAGCGCAGCAGCAAAACTATTCTGGCTGCATTATTGTATATTTTTTTAAAATTATTAATCATGAAAAAATTATTTGGTATTGTAATGTTGATTTTGCTATCGCATTTTAGCATAGCACAATCCGAAATGAAACCTGTAGCCTTAAAGGTTGGCGATACAGCCCCCGATTTTAACGGTATTGATAATAGTGGAAAGAAAATAAGGTTAAAAGAATTGCTTAAAACGGGAGATGTTGTTTTAATATTCTACCGTGGCCAGTGGTGCCCGTATTGTAACAAACAATTACAAAAGGTGAACGATTCTCTTTCTTTATTTAAAGCAAAAGGTGCGTCAGTAATTGCTGTTACACCGGAAACAAATGAAAACATTTTAAAAACAGTACAAAAAACTAAAGCAACGTTTTCAATTATTGAGGATAAAAATCTTACTATTATGAAGGCCTACAATGTAAATTTTACAGTAGATGCCAATACAGTGGAAAAATATAAAACTTACGGTATAGATTTTAGCAAGGCAAATGGCACAAACGGAGAAAATCTTCCTGTACCGGCTACTTATATTATTGGAAAGAACGGAAAAATAAAGTATTCTTTTTTTAATGAGGATTATAAACAACGACCTTCTGTAAAAGAGCTTCTGGAAAACCTGTAAAGCAAACAAATTTTAAAAAAGCGATCCGCAAAAACGAATCGCTTTTTTATTTCGGTTTATGGTAGCTGTTAATATGTTCGCATGTAAAACTATATTTTTATATTGCAGTAAAATTACAATATGAACCGTTATACCTGTATTTTTCTTTTATTAGTATTACTGCTGTGTAATAGCTGTTTTGAAATAATAGAACAGGTAACAGTAAAAAGTGACGGAAGTGGTAGTTTACAGTTGGTACTAAATTTAAGTAAAAGCAAAACAAAATTGAACTCCATCAGCAAAATGAAAACCATTAATGGCCATTCTGTACCTGGTAAAGATGAGGTAACAAAAAAAATAAATGACCTGGAAAAAACAATTAAAAAAACCGCTGGTATAAGTAACGTAAAAACCATACTGGACTTTGATAATTACATAGCCACACTTACCTGCAACTTTGTAAAAGTAGAAAATGTAAATGCAGTAGTAAAAAATATTGCAGATAAAGAAAACAGCAAAAATAAACTGGTAGAAAAATCTTACGAATATAACACTGCTACAAAAATATTCAGCCGGCTAAATAAAGTTTCGGTAAAAGACAATTATCAAAAAATGAGTAATGCTGATAAAGAAATTTTTGCTACGGCAAATTACACCGGTATCTTTAGATTTGATGATCTTGTAACAGCTACCAGCAATAAGGAGAGTAATATTGCAGCCAGTAAAAAAGCTGTTATGCTTAAATTAAATGTGCTGGATATTATTACCAATAAAAAATCATTAGAAAATAAAATCACACTTTCCAGATAATATTAAAACTACCAAAACGCTATAAAAAAATAACAATGAATAAATTTCTTATCACACTTATTATTATCTGTAATTTCATAAGCATAGGCAATGCGCAAAACTTAATCAGTAAAGTGCCTGCATCAGCATCAGCAATTATAAAATATTCCGGCGAAAATTTTTCTAAGAATTTACCGGTAAAAAAAATTGACTCTTATGAATTTGTAAAGGAAAATATTTTTAAATTATTTAAGGTAGATACGCTTACTTCTTTACAAAACCTTGGTGTGAACCTGGAAAAAGATACCTATCAATATATAACTACGCAAGACTCCTGCACCAGTTTTATAACACTGCTAAACCTGAGCAATACAGCGCAGTTTTTAAAAATGATAGATGCAAATTATCATTCAGAAATGAAGCCTTTAAAAAAAGAAGGGTACAATTTTTTAGCACTGGCAGATAATACTTTTCTTGGATGGAATGAGCAGGAAGCAATATTTGTTATTACAACTTATCAAAATCCAAACAAATACTACTATCAGGATGTAACTGTAGACTCCGTTATGACAGTGGCAACAGACTCTGCAACCACAGTACCAAGTATTTTAGATAAAGTAAAAGAAAAAAAGAAACCGATAACCAAACAAACCACCAAAAACAAAAAGAAACTAACAACCCCTATAAAAAAGGGCAAAAAACCTATAACAAAAAAAACAGTAAAAAAGAAAAAGCCTGTAGAAAAGGAGGAAACGACAATTACGGAGACTGCTATAGTAATGAACCACGAAGACAGCGTGGCACAGGAAAAAAGAGATGCCTGGTATAAAGAAAAAGATAAAATAACAACAGCAAGGCAGCGAAAAAGCGGTGACAGTATTATTGCATCCTCTTTTAATACAAAAATAGAAAGTATACAAAATAACAGTAGTTATAAAAAAGTAGTAGATCCTGCTGCGCATGTTTCAGTATGGTATGATCAGGAAAATATTTTGAGGCAATACTGGTCGGGTATATTTGGCGGTAACGGCTATTATCCTGTAAACAACTATTTTGGTTCTTCATTAAACAATACAGATATTTTAGCTGGCTCAAAAACAGGTATAAATATTTATTTCGACAAAGATAAAATGCGCATGGAGGAAAAAACTTTTTCTCCGAATGAAGAAGTTACCAGAAGTGCCAAAGCAGTTTATAACAGCAAACAAAGCAATGCACTTGCAGGTTATGTAAACCCGGACAATATTGGTTATGTATCGTTGTCTTTAAATACAGAAGCAATGATGAATAATACTTATGCAGTAATGAAAAATTATCTGAAAAATTCTCAGTACATCAGCGAATATTCTGATGTAGCCAACGTTTACATAGATCTTTTAGAAATAATTATAGATGAAAAAGCCATTGCAGAATTAACACCGGGCAACTTTATGTTTGTATTGCACAGCATAAAGAGCAAAAAAGTTACCTACACGGATTATACTTATGATGAGGAATTTAAAAGTAAAGAAGTAAAGAAAACAAAAGATGAATTATCGCCTGATTTTACTTTTATAATGGAAACAAAAAAAGAAAACTTTATGCAAAGGGTACTTGCATTACCATTAAAATACACAAAAAAAGGTGATTATGATTATAAAGATAAAGGCGGTTATTATGAACTGGTTTTTGATACAGGCAAATACGCTATTGCAGGATTGTATTTTATGGAAAAAGATGGTAAGGTAATCATTACTACTTCTAAAGAAATTATAGATATGACGATGGCTGGTAAAAGCTACAATATTGATGCAGATACAAAAGCATCTATTCTTAATAACAATTATGCTATGAAAATAAATTCGCAAACTTTATTGGAGCAGCTAAGGTTAAATGTAAATACAAAAACAAACAGGGATATATGCCGGTATTTAGAAGATAACATGGGGGATATAAAAATAGAAAATGGATTGAAAAATGGCGAAATACAAGGCACTACGATTATGAATATAAAAGGAAACCACAGCAACAGCCTTGCATTTTTCTTTGATATGGCAGATGCTATAAATAAAATTATGAAAACAGAAAAAGAAGAAAAAGAAAAAAAGCTAGATTAAATGAATAAAAGGAAAGGGCTGCTTATTATTCTTTGTATTATTTTAATAGTTGCATACTATAAACTTTTTTATAAAACTTATAACGTAAATACCGTTGTTAAAAGTGCAGATGTTATTATAGATATCGATGTAAAAAGAGTTACCAACACAATTCTTTGGGGCTTATTAAAACATCCCGGGCAATGGAACTTTAGCAGATCATCTTCAACACAAACAAATGAAGTAGACTGGAAAGACATGGTAAAAATACCGGATCATATTTTTATTTTTCATGTAAAGAACCAGCCTCAAGGTATCTGGTATACTGTATTACCCATAAAAGATGCAGCTATTTTTAGCAAGGGAATATTACAATACGGGTTTATAATAATAGACAGTGCAGATAATAAACAAATATTTGCTTCCGCCAAATGGGGTGCAAGTTTTGTACAGGCAGAAAACCGCATTCTGCTTACAAATGCATCAGCAGAAAATATTAAAGAAATTAAGTTTACTGGTACAGAAATTTTTTCTGATAAAAATTATATTTCAAAACAAGCACTTAAAAAAAACATTAATGCGGGCAGTCATATAAGCATCATTATAAATAAAAATAAATTCTTGGAAGAAGATGGCATTGTAAAAATAAATTTTGATGAGGATAAAATAAATATAGACGCACTACTTGTTCCTGAAAAACAGTTTTCATTTACAGAGCAAAATTTTAGCTATAACGACAGTAACCTTCTTTCATTAAACTTTTCGCAACCTTGTGCGCCACTATACAATTTATTTAGCGATAACAGCAAAACGGTACTTTCCCCGTATCTTAATTTTAATATAGACTCGTTATTATTACAAAGCAATAAAAAATACAGTTTGTCTGTTACAGGTATTTTACCCCGGGTAGATTCTGCCATATCATATTCCTACGATGATAATTTTAACCCCATAAAAAAAGTAGTTGTAAATAATATTGAAGAACCTTCTTTTAATTTTAGCTTAACAGGAGCTGTACCAAAAAGTATTTTTGATTATTATAATAATAATCAAAAACTAGAAAAATCTTCAGGAGGATATTTATTTACACCCCTTCCTTTTGTAAAATCTTTTTGCACCGCTAATACAGATAGTACATTAAATATCACTTCAATTAATTATGAGCCTTCTAAAATTGATAAATCTATAACTGCTGTACTGTTTTTAAATTTTGTACTTACAAAAATACCTTCATCTTTACTGCACTATCTCCCAGAAAATCTTATAAATAAAATAGAAAACATTTCATCAATAAATATTTTAGTTCAAAAAAATGATGGGGGGATAAAAATAAAATCAGTCGTATTTAAAAAGAAGAATAATTTGCCTTTATTAAAATTATAGCAGATAATTATTTATTCAAAAAATCCTGAAAAGATAACTGCTCATAGGCTTTTCCGGTTCTGATCATATTGCTATCAATTTTTCCACCCTGCTCATATATTTGTTTACCTACGTTATCAAAAAAGAAATAACCACCAGGCTGCACAAAGCCAAATCCATTATTGTAGGCCATGTATGCATATTGCTTATTGATTTTGTTTAAAATATTTTTGCTGAATAAAAATGCTGAATGATTATATCCTAGCCCTGCAAGTAAAGTAGCTGCAATATCTGTTTGCGATGCGGTATTAGAAATATTTATACCCTGCTGGTTTAACGCACCCCCTAAAAAAAGAAGGGGTATTTTAAAGTCATTTATTTTTTTATCAGAAACAGGCATTCTATGCCCATGGTCTGCTGTTATAATTATGATGGTATTATTCCACCAGGGTTGTTGTTTACATTTTTGCACCAGCACATTTAAAATACTATCAGTATAATGTAAAGAATTTAAAAATAACGATACATCGTCTTTTCCTTCAATTACAGCAGGTACAGGGGTTTCAAAAGGTTCGTGGCTGGTAAGCGTAAGCCAGTTGCAAAAAAAAGGTTGCTTTGCTTTACTTACTCCGGCAAAAACTTTTTCCATCACGGCACCGTCATGTGCTCCCCATTTTGAGTTAAGGTCTTTATCCTCAAAATCTTTTTTGGTTACAAAAGTTTCAAAATTGCCGCCGGATAAATATGCTTTCATATTTGCAAACTCCGGTTCGCCGCCATAATAAAAAAGCGATTGATAACCCTTTTCATTAAATATTTTTGGCAGCATGGGTAGCTTAGCTGCCTTTGCAGGTATTTTTATTATAGAAGTTATTGGCTGTGCCGGGTAACCGCTCAGCACTCCTGCAATGCCTTTATCTGTTCTGTCGCCGGTAGCATATATGTCCGAAAAGTAAATTCCTTCCTTTATTAGTTTATTAAAGCAAGGGGTAATTTCTGTTCCATTTTTGGTAATTGTAATAACCTTTTTTGTAAAGCTTTCCCATACAATTACAATCACATTTGGTGTAGTTCCTTTTTTTACAATAAGTTGCTCATCACTAAAGCTATTACTGTCTTTTATATTTAAAAATAACGATGCTGCATCATTTTCATTCATAAAAACAAAAGGATTACCTTTTGAATCTTCATCATTTATTACAGAAAATAAAAAATTAAAACAAGGATTTATTGCTGAAAGATTTGCATAATTGCTTTTTGAAAAATATACACTGCTTTGGTTTATGGGTGCTAACTGAAAACCACCTCGTATAGGAATAATAAAAGCAGCTGTAAAAATAAACAGTCCCAAAAAATTATATAATTTATTATTTGAATCATGCAGATTATAAAACCATTTTACAATTAATTTCTTAAAAAATAAAAAAGTCAATATCCAAATAACAATTATACCAGTAGTAATCCAAAAAACAGGAAGATTTGCAACTGATGCCCAGGCCTCTTTTGGATTTTTTAAATATTTTAATGGCGTAGCATCAATTCTATAACCCCAAGCCCTAAATAATCCTATGTCTGCAGCACAAATAGATAGTATCAATAATAAAATAATACCAGTATAAATAACCGTAATAACTGGTTTTTTAAAATAATTGATAAATACTGAGGCAATAATAAAAATACACAAAGGAACAGTAATGTATGCAGCTATAGAGGCATCCATCAAAATGCCATGAAATAAACTTCCCAATACATTTAAACTGCCCGCAGCCTTTGTTTCTGTAAAATTTGCCAGCAAAAAGATAACCCTGCAGCACTCAAAAAATAATATCCAGCAAAGCCAGTATTTTATTATCAGATATATTCGGGAAAGCATGTAGTAAAGATAAGTAATAGAAAAAACACGATACATAGTATCAAAGGTTTACCCATAAAAAAACTCCGCCTTTACAAGCGGAGTCAATGTTTTATTATTGAATTATGCAATTTTTTCTACCTGCATATAACTTAATTCAACAGGCGTAGCACGGCCAAATATTTTTACCTGCACCTTTAATTTTTTCTTCTCATCACTCACTTCTTCAATTACACCATTAAAATCATTAAATGGTCCATCTATAATTTTTATGGTCTCCCCAATAATAAAAGGCTCATTCATAGTAATACCGCTCTGGTCACTTAATTCATCTACTTTACCCAGCATTTTATTTACCTCAGCTTTTCTTAAAGAAATAATATTTCCCTTTGAACCTTTTCCATCGGTAAGAAAATGCATTACGTTACTAATGTTGCTTACATGCTGTATAATATCATCGCTCAGTTTACCATCTGCAATTTCTATCATTATATAACCAGGATAAAAATTTCTTTCTCTCATTACTTTCTTACCATTAAGTACTTTGTATACTTTTTCAACTGGTAAAAAAATCTGAGAAATAATTTTGTCCCACCCATTACGGATAATGTCTTTGTCCAGATACTCTTTAATCTTACGCTCTTTGCCACTTACTACACGCAAAACATACCACTTATTTTCCTTGGCCGGTTTTTCGGCAGCGGCAGGTATTACTGTAGGTATTATTGTTTCTTCCATGATTTATTTGAATAGAGAGTAAATAAAATTTAATGACCCGTTTGCTATAAAATCCATAACACCTACGATAGCTGTTATAAATACTGTAGCTCCTAAAACGATCATTGTTGACTGTGTAAGTTGCTCCCATTTTGGCCAGCTCACTTTTTCAGTCATTTCAATATAAGATTCTTTTACAAAATCTGTAAATTTATTCATTTTAATTAATTTGATATTTACCTAAGTGCTAATGAAACCGCTAATTTAAATCAGCAGATTATCTGATTATTACAGTAACTAATTACTTTGCACGGGCACTAGGATTCGAACCCAGATCAAAGGTTTTGGAGACCTGCATGCTACCGTTGCACCATGCCCGCATGTTATGTTTACATAATTTTTGAAATAAAAAATTATAAACAACTTAATTTTAAAGAACTTTTGAAATTTTTTAATTTTTATGGTTAAAAATTAAAAACGTTTTTAAAAAGCAAAGTACCTAAGCTTACCGCCTAAGTACTTTGCAAAGATATAGAAAAGCTTCCACAAAGTTTTCTTCTTACCACCTACATTTAAAGATGAAATAAGAGATTTCTGCGTGCTATCTTATTTAATAATATCTGTAACCTGACCAGCACCAACTGTACGGCCACCTTCACGTATCGCAAACTTCAAACCTTTCTCCATTGCAATAGGTTGAATAAGTTTTACAGTAAAGTTAGTATTATCCCCAGGCATAATCATTTCAGTACCTTCATTTAATGTAACTTCTCCTGTAACGTCTGTAGTACGGAAATAAAACTGAGGACGATATTTGTTAAAGAATGGTGTATGACGGCCACCTTCTTCTTTGCTCAATACATAAACCTCTCCTTTAAATTCTGTATGCGGAGTAATTGAACCTGGTTTGCAAAGTACCATACCACGACGGATTTGAGTTTTCTCAATACCACGTAATAAAAGGCCTGCGTTATCTCCAGCTTCTCCTTCGTCCAGTAATTTCTTAAACATTTCCACACCTGTACAAGTAGAAGCTAATGGTTTTTCCATAAGGCCAACTATTTCTACAGCTTCACCTACCTTAATACGACCTCTTTCTATACGCCCTGTAGCCACTGTACCACGACCGGTAATAGAAAACACATCTTCCACACTCATAAGGAATGGAAGATCTACCAGCCTTGGAGGTAAAGGAATGTAACTATCTACAGCATCCATCAATTCATTGATTTTTGCAACCCATTTTTCATCACCAGCAAGAGCGCCAGTTGCAGAACCCTGGATGATAGGAGTATTGTCGCCATCAAAACCGTAAGAAGAAAGTAATTCACGAATTTCCATTTCTACCAATTCCAACAATTCCGGATCATCAACAAGATCTACTTTATTCATAAAAACAACTACCTGTGGTACACCTACCTGGCGAGCAAGTAATATATGCTCTTTCGTTTGTGGCATTGGACCATCAGTAGCAGCTACTACTAATATTGCACCATCCATTTGAGCAGCACCTGTAATCATGTTCTTCACATAATCGGCGTGACCCGGACAATCCACGTGTGCATAGTGACGGGAGTCAGTAGCATATTCTACGTGTGCTGTATTGATAGTGATACCCCTTTCTTTTTCTTCAGGAGCACCATCGATATCATCATAATTTTTTTTCTCCGCCAAACCTCTTTTAGACAAAACATCGGTTATAGCGGCTGTTAAGGTTGTTTTTCCATGATCCACGTGACCAATTGTACCAACGTTAAGATGGGGTTTATCCCTTTTGAAAGACTCTTTTGCCATTGTAATAATTTTAAAAATTGATTTTAATGTTGGTTACATTTTATGTCTGCTAAACCATGGACAAAACTTTTATTTTAATTAAATGAGCCATCAATGAGAATCGAACTCATGACCCCTTCCCTACCAAGGAAGTGCTCTACCCCTGAGCTACGACGGCTAGTCAGTTGGCAGTGGGCAAAAAGCAGTTGGCAACTGCACTTTGCACATTGCCAACTACAAAGAGCGGAAGACCGGGCTCGAACCGGCCACCTGAAGCTTGGAAGGCTACCGCTCTACCAAATGAGCTACTTCCGCAAAAACAGTATGCAAATGTGCAATTAAGCAAATATGCAAATCATAAAAAGAACTATAATTCAAATTTTGCATATTGGCATATTTGCCTATTTGCATATTGAACTGTGGGCAGAGTAGGTTTCGAACCTACGTACTCCGAAGAGAACAGATTTACAGTCTGTCGCCTTTAACCACTCGGCCATCTGCCCGGCTTAGTAACAAGGGTTGAGTTATTAATATCAAGACTAGTTTACTATTATTTAAAGTTTATTTATAAAAAAACTTTAATAGAGCCGAAAACTGGAGTCGAACCAGCGACCTACTGATTACAAATCAGTTGCTCTACCAACTGAGCTATTTCGGCTTATTTGCCTATGTAGGCCTGTTCATTTAAAAGAACTTTTACAAAAAAAAGCACACTTAGCTGTTACCATTTTTTTGGGAATGCAAATGTAAGAGAAATTCATTAATAGAAAAATTTTTGAAAATATATTTTTGAATTGAATTACATATAAATAGCCACCTTTTGCAAAGTGGCTACCTAAAATTTAAAAATGAATGTATTTATTATGCTGCTAGCTTTTCTTTTTTTCTTTTTATCTGGTTTATTACTGCTTCCAGTGCAGCATCGAAACTTTCCTCAAAAGATTTTGAAGACTGCTTTACAAAAAACTCGTGACCTGGCACCATTATTTTTATTTCTGCGATCTTGTCTTTTATGGTATGTACAATATTGTCTAGTTTTAAATATACATCTACACTCGTTATCCTATCATGAAAATGTGATAGTTTGTCACTCTTGGTTTTTATGTGATCTACTAATTTCGTGTCTGCATCAAAATGTACTGTCTGAATGTTTACGTTCATAACTTACTCTTTTTAATTGGTGAATAAATATTTGTTTAAAATGTAGATTCCAATCATAGGCTTTATTATTACAACAAGTTAACCTAAACAAAAAATTTTACCAAAAAATTCTCCATTAAAAAACATATAAAATTAAGCCTTAGGATGTGCCTTTTTATAAACATCTTTTAATTTTTCTATAGTATTATGGGTGTACACTTGCGTAGCTGCAAGGCTGTTGTGACCTAATAATTCTTTTACTGCATTAATATCTGCGCCGTTATTCATAAGTTGTGTTGCAAAGGTATGCCGAAGTATATGCGGGCTTTTTTTATTGATAGTAGTTACCTGCTGTAAATACTTTTTTGCTATTGCATAAACCTGTGCTACAGTAATACCCTCACCCTTTACAGAAACGAACAATAAGTTGTTTTCATTATCTTTAAAGCATATTTTTTTTTTAGCACTATACATCATTAGATCTTTTATTAAACCTGCGCTCACCGGAATTATTCGCTCTTTATTTCCTTTACCCAACACTTTTATATTGCTGTTTGCTTTATCTATATGCTGTTCTTTAAGGTTTACTAGTTCCGATCTTCTTATGCCAGTGTTATACAAAATTTCTAAGACTAGTTTTTCAGTTATTCCGGCAAAACCTTCTGAAAACACTATCTTATTAAAAAGCTTATCAGTGCCTTTTTCGTCTATAAACTGGGGTAATCTTTTAGGCATTTTAGGAGATATTATACTGCTCATAGGGCTTACAGCAATAATTCCTTTTTTTAATAAATGCTTGTAGAAAGATTTTAGGGAAGAAATTTTTCTGTTAATGCTTTTTGAAGAAATTTTTGATTCTTTAAGAGTAGCCAGCCAAGAGCGTATAAAAACAGCTTTCGCTGTTGAGACATTTGTTTCGGAAAATTCCTTTAATAAAAATGCTGCGAAAGAAGTTAAATCGTTCTCATAAGCAATAAGAGTATGTAAGCTATACCGCTTTTGATATTTCAGATAATCTAAAAAATCCTGTAATTGTTTATCGAAAGATAGGTGCATAAAAAAACTGATACCCAAAGTTAATTATCAGTTATCAGTCTTAAAAATATAAATATTGTGTATTACTATTCAAATTTACCGCCATCAAGTTGCTGCTTGTACACTGCTTTAAGCATTTCTGTACGGCGACGGATAGAGGGTTTAATAAAAGCCTGCCTTTCTCTTAATTGCAATAGTGTACGACTTTTCTCAAATTTCTTCTTATACTTTTTGAGTGCTTTATCTATATTTTCGCAATCTTTTGAATCTATTATTAACATTGTATTATACCCCCTTTTGGTGATTTAGGACTGCAAAGATAAAAGAATTTTTTAAAAAAAGAAATCTAAAGCAAACAAATTCCGAAATTTACGGCATGTTTACAGGAATAATAGAAGAAACAGGGATCGTTGAAAGTATTAAAATTGAAGGCAGCAATTACAGCTTTACTATAAAATCTTTACTGGCAAAAGAATTGAAAGTAGACCAGAGTGTGAGCCACAGCGGTGTTTGCCTTACAATAGAAAGTACAACTGAAGAAAATTATACAGTAACTGCCATAAATGAAACACTGCAAAAAACTAATGTAGGCAAGTGGCAAAAGGGCACTTTAATGAATTTGGAAAGATGCCTAAAATTTGATGGCAGGCTAGATGGGCATATTGTACAGGGGCACGTGGATACTACGGCAGTATGTACTGAGCGAAAAGAAAATAATGGTAGCTGGGAATTTAGTTTTTATACTCATGAAAGATTTGCATCGCTAATGATTGAAAAAGGATCGGTAACGATGAACGGAATAAGCCTTACTATTTTTAATGTAAAAAATGATGGATTCAGCATTGCGGTAATACCTTACACTTACAACCACACAAATATTCATCAACTACAAAAAAATGATACTGTGAATATAGAATTTGATATGATAGGAAAATATGTAAATAGAATACAACAGCTCAAAAATTAGGTTATTTTCTATTTGCGATTTTAGCAACTTTTATCCGGCAAAAAATATTCCCTCTGAGAATTATCTTCCTATGAAAAAAATTTTAAAAAAAATATTTTACAAAACCGGAACAGTATTTATTTTAGATAAATGTGCTTTTCTTTATGCTCAATTAACGTATAGAAAAAAGAACAAACTTTTTAAAAAAGCAAACCCCTCATTTAAAGTTCCTTCAGATTATTTTTTATATGAAACTTACAAATTAAATTACTCAGAATATAAAACAGACGGCGAACTCACTGCAAAAGAAATTATAAATTGGGCAGCTCCTTATCTACAAAAATGTGAAAGCATAATGGAATGGGGATGCGGTGTTGGAAGAATAATACGTCATATTCCTTCTATTTACGCTTGTAATGTGCGTGTAACGGGCCTGGACATAAACAGCAACATGATTGAGTGGAATAAAAATAATATTGATAATGCTGAATTTAAATTGATTAGCTACAATCCTCCTACAACCCTTGCAGCTTCACAGTTTGATCTTGTATATGCTGTTTCTGTTTTTACACACATAGAAATAAAATACCAGTTAGAATGGATAAAAGAAATATGGCGGCTTATGAATGATAATGGCATTTTCCTTTTTTCTACCCACGGTAAAGGATTTGATGATAAGCTTGATGAAGCAGATAAAACAATATTATACCGGGATGGTGGAATTACCAAAAGTTATAAACAGAAGGGTCATAGAATGATGACAACGTATAATAATGCTGAGAATTTCAAAATAATACTTTCTAATTTTTTTGAGATAGTTGATTTTTTTGATGGTACAATTTATTCGGAAAAGTTTGGCGGGCAGGATCTTTGGATTTGCAAAAAAAGAAACAATATTTATGTTACTTGATTTTTAAAAAATTTAAGTTCCTGTGCCATTCATTTAAATACTATTGTACAAAGTATTTTTAAATATTTTTTCCTTTCATTGCCAAACCCACAGCATTATCCATTATTCTTTCTGCATAAGGGCGAGAGATATTATTGAGTTCTTCTGTTTTTAATTGAATAAGATTTTTATTCGTCATGGTTATAGCAAGTTGCAAAGCCTGCATGGCGGCGGCAGTTTGCTGCAGCTCGTTACCTAATAGAAATATTGAATTTTTTTGCAAAAACCTTTCTGTTGTTTTAAGTAATTGTTCTCCTTCTGTTTTTGCTTCGGCAAGTGCACGTGCTGCAATATCGCTTTGTGCATTTTTTATGGAATCCAGCAACATCTTTTCCACATCACTGTCAACAATTCCCTCCTGCGGTTTTACTTCAATACTTTGCTCTACGCCACTTCTCAGTTCCTTCGCTGTTACAGTAAGAATACCATCTGCATTTATTAAGAAACTCACTTTTACTTTTGCCATACCGGCAGGCATACCGGGTATTCCCTTTAGGTTAAATTCTGCCAGTTTTCTGTTGTCGGATACTATATCTCTTTCGCCCTGGTAAACAGTAATGCGCATACCACTTTGCCCATCTGCCTGGGTGGTATATTCCCTTGCTGCACTTGATGGAATTTTAGCGTTGCGTGGTATAATCACATCCATCAACTCACCTGCTGTTTCTATACCAAGGCTAAGTGGTGTAATATCCAGCAATAAAGTATTCTTGTTATTTCCTGCAAGAATATCTGCCTGTATTGCTGCACCAAGCGCCACTACCTCATCCGGATTTACAGCATCATTTATTTTCTTTTTAAAAAAATCTTCTACCTTTTCTTTTACTAATGGTACTCTTGTACTGCCCCCTACCATTACTATTTCGTTTATTTCTTTTGCAGTTATTTCTGCATCTTTTAATGCCATTTTACAGGAAGAAATGGTTCGGTTTACCAATGGCAAAATCAACTCATTAAATTTTTCTTTGCGTATGTCTAATGTATAGTTGCCTAGAGTACTTTCAAAATTTTGATGATCTGATAAATACTTTTTGGCTTCCTCTGCCCTTAGTCTTAAGGACTGTGATAATGATGCATCAGCATTTATTTTTTCATCTGAAATATTCATTTCAGTTTTCCAAAAACCTACAATAGCATTATCCATATCATCGCCGCCAAGGTAGGTATCGCCATTTGTAGATAATACTTCAAATACTCCTCCTGTTAATCGTAAAATGGAAATATCAAAAGTACCTCCACCCAGATCGTATACAGCAATTATTTTTTCTTCATTATTTTTTAGACCAAGGCCATACGCAAGACTTGCAGCGGTTGGTTCATTTATTATTCTCAGTACATCTAATCCTGCCAGTTTTCCTGCATCTCTTGTGGCCTGGCGCTGTGCATCATT
>JANXXM010000121.1 GCA_025350645.1 Ferruginibacter sp. | reverse complement strand
ACATCATTACTTCCGCAGCCCCAGCATGATTTTTTTTATCATAATAATAAAATTGAAAAGGGTTTCAATTTAGTCAATTGAAACCCTTTTCCAATATGCTTTTTAAAAGTTTTTACCAACCATTTTTGACTACATTGTCATAAAAAAAGCCCTGAATTTCTTCGGGGCTTTAGATTAAAATAATACCATATTTAAAATCTTTTTCTTTCTCTTCCACCCTCTCTTGGTGCAAAAGTTCTTTTTCTTTCGCCGCCTTCTCTTGGTGGCCGCTCGTTTCCTGCTTCATCATTTGGGCGTTTAAAACCACCATCAGCCTCGTTCATACGCACTGTACGATTATTATATCGCTTGCCATCTATACTTTTTATCATACTGGCTGCATTAGCATGGTCTATCTCTACCCAAGTATTCATATCCCTCATATCTATTTTGCCCAGTACTTCTTTTTTAAGATTGCTTTCGTCTAAAATAAATTGTAAAAAACTGGCTTTGTAAAAACCATCTTTTGTACCGAGGTTTACAAACAACCGGGTATAACCATTATCTCTTCTGTTAAAACTTGTGCGTTCTTTGCGGCTGCTATCATCTTTATTACCATCAAAGCGTTCCCTGTTTCTGCCTGCATCTTTTGCATTAAGGTCTTCTGCATTCTCATAATATTTTAAAAAATGATCAAACTCCAGTGCTGCTACTCTTTGCAAAACTTCTTCTTTGGAAACGCTGGCAAATTTCTCCATTAAATCGGGTAAGTAGGTTTCATAATCGCCATGAGAAATATCCGTAGTAATGAGTTTATCCATAAAAGCAAAAAATTGTTTTCTGCAAACATCTTTACCGCTGGGGATATCCAGTTTATGAAATTGTGCATTCACCATCTTTTCTAAACTTTTTATTTTAAAAGTTTCTCTGCTATGGCAAATAGATAAGCAAATACCGGTTTTACCAGCACGGCCTGTACGGCCACTGCGGTGGGTATACACTTCCATATCATCCGGCAATTCAAAATTAATAACGTGTGTTATTCCATCTACATCTATACCTCTTGCTGCCACATCTGTAGCTATTAACAATTGCAATGCTTTTGTACGAAAGCGAGCCATTACTCTGTCTCTTTGCTGCTGGCTAAGATCACCATGCAATGCTTCTATTTCATAACCACTTTTTGCCAAACGCTCACATACATCCTGTGCATCTGCCTTGGTACGGGTAAAAATAATACCATACATACCAGGGTTAAAATCTATCAATCTCTTTAGTGTTTCAAAGCGGGCATTTGCCGGTGATACAAAAAACTGGTGATCAATATTTACATTGCCGCTGTTCTTTTTACCTACCGTAATTTCCTTAGGTGAGGTCATAAAGTTTTTAGAAATAGCCCTTACCTCTGCAGGCATAGTTGCAGAAAACAGCCAGATGCTTTCCCTGTTTATCGTATTCTTTAAAACGAAATCAATATCCTCTCTAAAGCCCATATTTAGCATTTCATCTGCTTCATCCAGCACAACATATTTGACCTTTTGAAGGTCTATGGCTTTTCTTTCTATAAGATCTATTAAACGCCCTGGTGTTGCTACTACTACCTGTACGCCTTTTTTTAAATTGCGAATTTGCATAACAATAGATGCACCACCGTACACCGCTTCTACAGCCATGCCTTTTGTATGCTTTCTAAAATCGCTTAAATCGTTGGTTATTTGCAAACACAATTCTCTTGTGGGGCAAACAATAAGCGCCTGCGGAAATTTATCTGCAGGGTTTATAAGATGCAGCAATGGCAATCCAAAAGCTGCTGTTTTACCGGTACCGGTTTGTGCCAGGCCAACAAAATCCTGCGTGCCAGAAATTAAAACTGGTATTGCCTGCTCTTGTATGGGAGTGGGTGCTGTAAAACCTAGATCTGTAACTGCCTGTACAAGGTGTTCGTTCAAGCCTAATGCTTCAAATGCATTCATAGTAATTATTTGTTTAAGTGAAGACCCTGTAAATATTGTAAGGCTTGCGTTATATAAGCCGGCATCAGCAATGCACACATGGTCAAAAAAAATTTTGATAGTCACATATTATGCTTCTGGCCGTTGTGCTATGGAGAAATATATTTATCCTTAAGATAAATTTTTAAAAACCTTTTATCTTGTTTCAACAGCATCTGAGCATGGTCTGTAATTTTCAGAAATTATAAAATCGGCGCAAAAATAAGAGTTTATTTTTTATTGTAGGTGTTTATTGTAATCATTACCGCATCATTATACTATTTTAACAGGTTAAACGTTTTATAAAGGTAAAGTCTAATTGGAGAGACAGCCATTAACGAATGATTTGCGAAGAAAAATGTGAACTTACGTTTTTAAAAATTCAGCTAACAGTATTTTCAATGAATAAAACTTATTTGCTTATAATTGTCTTATTATTTTCTTCATTGGTAAAAGCGCAGGATTTGTCCGAAGAAATAAAGGCGCTTCATTTAGAAGAAATGGATGTGCCGTCTTCTGTTGTTAGTATAAATATTGGCGCAGGAAATGGCGTATTCAGTAAAGAAAATAATGCACGAAATGCCAACCAGCAATCGCTAGATAAAATATTTTATACAGCTAACGTTACATACGATCACAAAAGTGGCGCAGGTATTTCTTTAACACCTTACTTTTTACAGGATGCAGGTAACTTTACATTATATCAATTTGCGGTGAACCCTTACTACAGCTATATTTCAGATAAGTTTACAGCTGGCGCCAGCTATACTCGTTTTGTAAAAGGAGCTGCTATAAAGATAAATGCAAGTCCCTACCAAAATGAATATGGAATATCTTTTAAATGGGTTAAAGCCCCAATAAGACCATTTATACAAATGCAATATGCAGATGGAAAACGTACTACCACTTTTGATACCATCATAAAATTACCATTAGGCGGGTTACGTAAAATAACGGATACTACAAATACAAAAACAAGCGATTTTACAATAAGTATAGGAGCGGATCATAAATTTGGTTTTGGAAATATTTTTTCGCAGCATGATGATATTTCATTGGTAACGGGCTTATCATTTAATGCAGGAAGCGGAAAGAGTATTATTACAAATACCTATAAAAGATCCGGTGTAAACAACACAGCTATTCAAAAAACAAGGCGGAGAAGTGGGTCCAGTACACAGCCTTTTGCGGCACAATCTTTCGCATTATCAAATGATATTTATTACAGTTTTAATAAATTTTTTATAGAACCGCAATTGTACGTGGATTATTATATTGCACCTACAGATTCAAAAAGACTTACCGCAGTATACGCTATAAATATTGGCATAAACTTTTAATTTTTTACGGTATCTGTTTAATATTCACTTTTCATTTTTTGTTATTGGCATATTAATTGAACCTTTGCAAAAAAATATATGCGTAAATTCTTTTTATTTTCAGCCATTTTTTCTCTTTCTATATTTTATACATCTGCGCAAAGTTTTCATTTTGGTATAAAAGCAGGTGCAGATATACATAAAATTTCCGGGGAAACTTTTAGTAATGAATTTAACCTGGGTTATCATGCAGGTGTATTTGCGCAGATTGGTCTAAAGAAAAATATAAGTTTACAACCGGAATTTATATTGAGTGATATTAACTCAAGAACTGCAACAAATTTTAGGGAAGTATATGGTTTTAAAGATATCAATAAAATAAAATTGCAATACCTCAATATTCCGATTTTACTAAACGTTAAGCTGGCGCCATTTCTTACATTGCAGGCTGGACCTCAATTTGGTATATTGATAGATAAAACGAAGAGCATAGTTGAAAATGGAAAGGAAGATTTTAAAAATGGTGACGTAGGTGCTGCCGGAGGCTTACAAATAAATTTAAAAAAAATAAATATTTATGGCAGGTACGTAGCAGGGCTGGGTAATATTAATAAAATAGGTACAGAAAAATGGAATAATCAAACGATACAACTCGGTGTTGGGATACGGTTATTTTAATTATTCTCTTATAACAACAAAAGCATCATCACCCAACCATTTTATAATTTTACTTGGCTTATATAATTTTTCTTCCTGCTGACGATGCTGAACAATAAAATCAACGTTGTTTTTTAAAGCATTAGGAATATCCATAAAGTTTTCTGGAGAGTTGTCCCCTGAGATATTAGCAGAAGTAGATACAATAGGATTACCGAATGCATTAAGAAGATCTAAACAAAAAACATCCTTCACAACTCTTATAGCAATGGTTCCATCCTCATTTATAAGATTAGCCGCAAGGTTTTTTGCAGCAGGATAAATAATAGTTAACGGAGATAATGTTTGTGATAATATTTTCTGGAGAGTGGGTGATGGCATCTGTGAATAAAAGGGAATATCGTTTTCATTTGCAAACAAAATAATCATACTTTTTTTTTCATCTCTTTTTTTTAATTTGTAGATTTTAGCAACAGCTATTTCATTGGTTGCATCGCATCCTATTCCCCAGATAGTATCTGTAGGATACAAAATAATACCGCCATCTTTTAAAACCTGTGCCGATTCTTTTATGTCGTTTGCATAACTCATGCTGTAAGTTTTTTATACACATTCATAACGGTGGCCGCACAGTTTTCTGGTAAAAATTGTTGTGCATGTATATATCCCTTTTCCTGCATTTCAATAGAAAGACTTTTATTTTTTGCAATTGCTTTCATTTTTTTTGCCAGGTCTGCATCGTCATAAGGGTTTATATATAATGCAGCATCGCCGCCAGTTTCCGGCATGCAGGATGTATTGGAAATGATTGCGGGTAGCCCGCTCCACAATGCTTCCAGTATAGGTAAACCAAAACCTTCAAACACCGAAGGGTAAATAAGTGCAATGGCACTCTGGTAGATTGCAGGAAAATCTGCCGATGTTTTAAATCCTTCAGATTGTGCGGCATCAGCATCATTAATAAATATAAACAGGTGCTCAATATTATTTTCTTTTAGATAAAATTTTATCTGCTCTTTATATTTTTTTCCATTGCCGATTACCACCACCGGAAACTGCAATTCATTTTTTAAATTGTTTATGGCTTTGCAAACGGTAAGTAAATTTTTGCGTTCCGTTATTGATCCCACAGAAAGGAAAAATTTATCAGGAAGATTGTATTTTAATTTTATTTTATTTTTTTCATTTTCGGATATTTTTTTCATAAATGATACATCACAACTCTGGTAACATACATGAATTTTGTGAGGCGGTACATTGTAAAATTGTAATAAGTCATTTTTTGTTTGCTGGCTTATTGCAATTATAGCATCTGCATTTTTACAGGCGTACTTAAATTTTTTTCTGTAAAGCAATACATTTATCGAGCCGTGCTGTTCAGGATATCTTTCAAAAATAAGATCATGAATGGTAACTACAGATGGAATGCCCGTTTCTTTAATACCAATAGGAATCTGGTGACTAAGCCCATGATACAAATCAATACCGTATTTTTTTAAATCTTCTGTAACCCAATGACTGCGCCACTTTTTACTGAAAACAGTGTCAGGGAAATTTACAGGTGTAATAGCCTGTATATTTTTATGAAGAGAAATATTAAACTGAGCTGATATTGCCGGCGTAAAAAGATACCATTCATTTTCCGGATAAAAATCTGCCAGAGCCATAATAAGTGTACGGCTATAATGCCCAAGGCCTGTGCTGTTATTGTAAGCCCGTTTTGCATCAAAACCAATCTTCATAAAAAATAAATATTAATGATTGCAAAGCAAATATATAATAAGCAACTTCATTTGTTATTTTTGCAAAAAAATATTTATGGAATTGCAAACACTTATAGCAGAAGTATGGACAAACAGAAATCTCTTAAAAGAAGAAAAATATAAAGATGCGATTAGAAATGTAATTGAAGAAGTAGATAAAGGGCAATTACGTACTGCACAGCCTGCTGGTGATGAATGGCAGGTAAATGAATGGGTAAAGCAAGCCATACTGCTATATTTTGGAATACAGCAAATGAAAACAATGACGCTGCCGCCTTTTGAATTTTATGACAAAATGGATTTAAAAAAAAATTACGCTGCACTAGGCGTAAGAGCCGTGCCGCATGCAGTAGCAAGATATGGTGCTTACCTTGCAAAAAACGTGGTACTCATGCCCTCTTATGTAAATATAGGAGCGTATGTGGATGAAGGTACAATGGTAGATACATGGGCGACGGTGGGCAGTTGTGCGCAAATAGGAAAAGGCGTACACCTTAGTGGTGGCGTGGGTATTGGTGGAGTACTCGAGCCCTTGCAGGCAAGCCCGGTTATAATTGAAGACGGTTGTTTTGTAGGAAGCAGATGTATAGTAGTAGAAGGGGTACGTGTGCAAAAAGAGGCTGTGCTGGGTGCTAATGTTGTGCTTACCCAATCTACAAAAATTATAGATGTAACAGGCATAGAACCTATAGAAACAAAAGGACTCGTACCAGAAAGAAGTGTAGTAATACCTGGCAGTTATACTAAAAGTTTTCCGGCAGGCGATTACAATGTACCCTGTGCATTAATTATCGGAAAAAGAAAGCCTTCAACAGATCTTAAAACAAGTTTAAATGATGCACTGAGAGATTTTAATGTAGCTATATAATTAGAAAATTTGCTTATTAGCTAATTCTGGATGTCTGTGTTTGCAAGATTGAAGATTTTTTATCTGATTTAGCTCATTTGGCTTATCATCTTCTTCACCCTGTCTTCCAGTTTTTCTGATGTTACATTTTCCCTTATGCTGTCTACTTTTAAAGGAAAACAGAAAGGCGTAAGTTTTGAAGGATATGTAATATTTATATTGCTTTTTTGAATACGCTCCAGCATGTTTCGCAAGCGGGGTTCATCCATTTGCTGGCTCATAACTTCGCTGTAAGCCTGCCGCAGTAAAAGACTGCCTGGCTCGTATGTTGCAAGCACATTAAACAATAACCCTGCTGAAGATTGCAGGTGTTTTTGTTTAACGTATTCGCCCGGCATACCCTGAAAAATAAGTCCGCCAATTACTGCAATATCCCGAAATTTTCTGCGGGCCATTTCACTGGAGTTTACGCTTCGCTGTATGTCTTCAAATAAATTATCATCAGAAAATAATTCGTACACATTACTGTCATCAAGCGGTATTGGCTGATCGCTAAGCAATTCAAAACCGTAATCATTCATGGCAAAAGAAAAAGTGATAGGCGTTATTTTTCCCAGCCGGTAAGCAAGTAATGCTGCCATGGCCTCATGCACCAGCCGTCCTTCAAAAGGATAAACAAACAAATGAAAGCCATCTTTTGTTTCTATATGTTCTATTAATAATTCGTTCTCTTTGGGTACAGCAGATAGTAGCTTTTGCAAATCAAACAATGGCTGTAATGCTATCAGTTCTTTTTCATGTTTATCAAAATGAGTATTGTTTGCAGCTTCGTTTAATTTTTTGCGCAGCATAAAACCAAGGTTTGCACTAAGTGGCAGCCGCCCGCCATTCCAGCTGGGCACTATAGATTTTTTTGCATTACTTTTTCTCACCTGCACCGTCATATCTTTTATGGCTACCAACTCCAGGTTTCTGCCCGCAAGGGTAAACACATCGCCGGGTTTTAATTTAGAAATAAAATATTCTTCTATAACGCCAATATAACCACCGCTCATAAACTTTACTTTAAGCATAGCATCGCTTACAATAGTACCAATGTGCATACGGTGCCGCATGGCTATTCTGCGGTTATTTATTTTATACAGCCCGTTAATTATTTCTACTTTTTTAAAATCATCATATTGCTGTAATGCAATGCCACCAACAGTTATAAACTGTAATACCTGTTGCCACTCCTCATGGGTTATTTCACTAAAACAATAGGTAGATTTTATTTCTTCAAATGTTTTATCAGCATAAAACCCATCTCCTACGGCCAGGGTGCAGAGGTATTGTATGAGCACATCAAAACATAAAAGCATGGGGAGGCGGCTTTCCATAATATTTTCATTTATGGCTTGTTTAAGTGCAGCGGCTTCTATCAACTCCAAAGAATGTGTAGGTAAAAAATAAATTTTACTTACTGCATCTGGCTGATGACCACTGCGACCTGCCCGTTGCAAAAATCTTGCAACACCTTTTGGGGAGCCTACTTGTATAATCATTTCTACAGGGCGAAAATCTACACCAAGATCCAGACTTGCTGTGCACACTACAGCTTTTAAAATACCTTCGTGCAATGCTTCTTCTACCCAGGTTCGTAATTCTCTTTCTATACTTCCGTGGTGTAATGCAACAACACCGGCAAGATCGGGGTTAATGGTGAGCAAAGTCTGATACCATATTTCGCTCATGCCACGGGTATTTATAAAGATGAGGGTAGTTTTATTTTTTTCTAATATCGGTAAAATTTTATCTGCCAGTTTTATTCCCAAATGTCCTGCCCATGGATATTTTTCTATTTCCTCTGGGATGATCGATTCTATTTCAAATTTTTTATTTACGGCAGCTCTTATAATAATACCTGCAGTTTTAAGTGGCGATAGTAATACTTCTTTTGCCTCTTCTAAATTACCGATGGTTGCTGATATACCCCAAACACCAGGAATTTGTAATTGGGAATTAGGAATTTTACTTACATCTTTTTTTAAATTAACTATTCTCGAAACGGCAAGCTCTACCTGTACCCCTCGTTTGCTACCTAATAATTCATGCCATTCATCTACTGCAATTATTTTTAAATTTTTAAAATTATCTGCATAGTTTTTTTGCGCAAGAAAAAGTTGTAAACTTTCTGGTGTAATGATGAGTACTTCCGGCAAATTTCTTTTTTGTTTTTGCCGCTCCGCAGTTGAGGTATCTCCATTGCGGCTTCCTATTTTCCATTGCATACCCAGTTCTTCAATTACTTCATTCATTGCACGGGCAATGTCTTTTGCCAAGGCACGCAATGGAGTAATCCAAAGCAATTGTAATCCATTATTTTTTTTACTTAAAAAATCTTTGGGGTTGTTATTTATAAATTGAATGAGCGAACCTAAAAAAACGGAATATGTTTTGCCAAAACCAGTAGGTGCATTTACCAGGCCGCTTTCATTATCTATAATACTTTCCCAGGCCTGCTGCTGAAAAGCAAATGGTTTTCTTTCCTGTGCATCCAGCCATTTTTTTATGATCTTGTATCCGTATGTACCAGTAAGTGTACGTTTTTTGTTTATCATGGTTTACTTCTGTATTAAACAGAGCAGGAGATGTTTTAGCTATAAAAATTATTTGCAAAAAGCTAATCAGTATTTTTAATTTTTCTTTTTTTGCAATGATAACTTTTCTCCCGGCTATAAAACTATTTATAATTTTTTAATATTTCTTTTAAGTCATCCAGTGTATTTATGTCTTCTGGTTTTTTATCCTGCCGCCACCTGCTCATACGTGGAAACCTAAGTGCAACGCCACTTTTATGTCGTTTGCTTTCTGCAATGCCCTCAAAAGCAATTTCAAAAACAAGTGTTGGTTTTACTGTACGCACCGGACCAAATTTTTCTAAAGAGTTTCTTTTTACAAAATTATCTACCTGCGCAAATTCTTTATCGGTGAGGCCGCTGTATGCTTTTGCAAAAGTTACCAACTGGTCTCCATCTCTTACGGCAAAGGTGTAATCGGTATATAAATTACTTCTTCGTCCAGTACCTTTTTGTGCATATATCATTACCGCATCTATAGTAAGCGGGTCTACTTTCCATTTCCACCAATCTCCCCTTTTTCTGCCTACTTTGTACTCGCTGTCTTTTCTTTTAAGCATTATACCTTCACTGCCTTTATCCCGGGATGTTTTGCGTATTTCTGTCAATTGATCCCAGGAATTAAATTCAATAACCGGTGACAAATGCATAAAATCTACATTAATATCTTTTAAAAGTGATTCTAATTTTTTTCTTCTTTCCGTCATAGAAAGGGTGCGAAGATCTTCTCCGTTTTGTTCCAGTAAATCATACACAATAAACCCCACAGGTGCTTCTGTTAGTTGTTTTTTACCAATATTTTTTCTTCCTATTCTTGTTTGTAACGCAGCAAATGGAAGGGGTAAAAAAACACCATCATCGGGCATTGCACCCAGGCTTATTATTTCTCCGTCTATTGCTGTACCATTTGGCAGCAGGTCTTGTAATATTTTGTATTCCGGAAATTTATCCGTCATCAATTCTTCGCCCCGGCTCCAAACAAAAAGCTCGTTGTTTCGTTTTATTATCTGGCCACGTATGCCATCCCATTTCCACTCTGCCTGCCATTCCATTTCGTTTCCAAGGTCTGTCACATCCCCTTCAATAGCATAGGCCAGGTAAAAAGGGTATGGCTTGGAATCGTCTGCAGCATTGTGTTCTGTACTTAGCAGCTCATTAAAACTTATGGTTGAAGGATCCCATTTTCCCATAATACGGTGTGCAATAATGGATGGCGAAACCTCCGTATTTTTTGCAATAGCGTTTACCATTAGCTTTTGCGATACTCCTATTCTAAAACTGCCCGTCATCAATTTATTAAAAACAAAAATTTCATTTCTGTTCATTTGTGCCCAGGCATTTTTTACGAATGCCATTTTTATTTCATCCTCTTTTTTAGCAATGTCATTTAAAATCTGCATATAATGATTTAACGAATATTCTTCAGCACTTTCAGTGGCAGTAAGTATTTGCGGTAGGAGCAAAGAAATGGTTTCACCCAAATCTCCAACGGTATGATAACATTCTTCAAACAGCCAGGGTTCTATATTTGCTGCCTCCATGCACAGCTGCCGCAGCAATGCAGATTTTACTGTGCCTTTTGGCCTTCGCCCGGTAAATAAAGCCATCATCCATATTTTATCTTCCTCGGCTGCTGCGCTAAGATATTCCTGCATAGCTATAAGTTTAGCATTTGTTTTTGTGGTAGTGGCAAGAATCATTATTAATGCTGCAAATTTTTTCATGCGGTATTTATGTGGTGGGTATTTAAACTAATTATCGAAAATATTAAAATCACTATTAATTATTTTAAAAAATTATTCAGTAATCTTTTCTTCCTCATCGTTTCCAAAATCGGTTTTTACTTCGCCGGCAGCAATGCCATTTTCATTTAGGTATCTGCTAAAGCTACTGGTAAAGCCATGAGTAGCGTATACTTTTTCTGCTCCTGTTGCTTTTACTGCACTCAATAACCCGTCCCAGTCAGCATGATCGCTAAGGGCAAAACCTGCATCAGCATTTTTGCGGCGCATATTGCCACGCACCTGCATCCAGCCGCTGCAAATGCCCGTTGCATAAGGGCTAAAGCGTTTCATCCACGGGCTCCCTTCTGCACTAGATGGGGCTATAACTATGCATTCTTTTAATTCTTCTTTGGTAGTTTCCGGAGTTATTTTTTTTACTTCAGGTAATTTCCAGCCGGCGTTTACCAATGTTTGGTGCACATTATAAACAGCGCCATGGGCATAAATGGGAAGGCCGGTATCGGCTAATGGTTGTAAAATTCTTTGTGCTTTACCCAGGCTGTATGCTATAAAAATACTGCTCTTGCCAGCTGCTTTGTTTGCCGCAATAAATGTTTGCATCTCTATAAATATATCCTGCTGTGGCTGCCATTTATAAATGGGTAAAGCAAAAGTACTTTCAGTAATAAATGTGTGGCATTTTACGGGTTCATAAGGAGTACTTATACCATCATTTTCTGTTTTAAAATCTCCGGTAAATACCCATACTTCCCCTTTATATTCCAGCCTTACCTGGGCACTGCCAATAATATGCCCTGCAGGGTGAAAAGAAATATTTACACCATTAATAATAACAGGTTCGTTCCATCCCACACTTTGGTAATCATTATCCCCAAGCCGAAGTTGTAAAATAGGTTTTGTAAAATGATGACAAAGGTAATGTTTGCTGCCCCACCTTGCATGATCGCTGTGGCCATGTGTTATAACCGCTCTGTCCACTGGTTTCCAGGGATCTAAATAAAAATTACCCTGAGCGCAAAAAAGACCTTTATCTGTAAATAGTATAAGCGGCATTTATTTTTTACAAAAATAGGAAGCAACAAGTAAACCAAAGAAGTCCAACAAAAAAAATAATACGTCAGTATATTTTTTTTACTGGTAAAATGAAAATAAAGCGGTGAAATATTTTCACCACTTGTCATTATTTTTTCAAAAAATTATAAATAAGTAGTTAAAATCACAAAAAAATAATACATTTAACATCTAATTAAATTAATCATTTTATGAAAAAAGTTTTACTCGTTACAGCGCTATTGTGCTTGGTTGGGCTGACTGGTTTTTCGCAAAGCGAAAAATACTGGACAGCACACAATTTAAGTGGGGCTAAAATTGCAACAGACAAATCGGTTGCCAGGCAATCTTTTCCAAAAGAATTTAAATTATTTGATTTAAATATAAATGCTTTAAGACAAATAGTTTTTGAGGTAGTTGATAATAAATTAAAACATACTACAATTATTTCTTTGCCTAATGTGGCGGGGGAAACAGAGCAGTTTGAAATAGTAGAAGCGTCTAATTTTGAACCAGCCTTGCAGGCACAATTTCCTAATATAAGAGCTTTTTCTGGTAAAGGAATTACAGATAAAGCTGCTACTTTAAAAATGAGTATTTCGCCACAAGGAATACAAACCATGATTTTTAGAACTGATGAAGAAAACGAATTTATAGAAGCGTATTCTCAAGATCATAAAGTATATGCAGCTTTTAAATCTCAAAGACAAAAAGGGCAGCTAGGTTGGACCTGTTCTACTGATGATAAAAGGATGGTTGCTGATGTAACTGCAAAAAACCCTATCTCTACAAATTTTACCGGAAGTTCTACGGGTGAATTAAAAACAATGCGGTTGGCACAGTCTGTAACTGCGGAATATTCAAACTACTTTGGTGCAACGAGTTCTGCTCAGGTAGGGTTGGTATTGGCTGCTATTAACGCCACACTTACTCGCTGCAATGGTGTGTATGAAAAAGATTTGGCATTGCACTTAAATTTAATTGCTTCTACAGCCACAGTAATTTATTATAATGCAACTACAGATCCATATTCAGACGCTGCAACTGGTTCAAGCGGAGCCTGGAATGGAGAATTGCAGGCAACTTTAACTTCTGTAATAGGTGACGCAAATTATGATATTGGCCATTTATTTGGAGCTTCTGGTGGCGGTGGTAATGCAGGCTGTATAGGCTGTGTATGCGGTTCAGGTAAAGGAAGCGGATTTACATCCCCTGCAGATAACATCCCTCAAGGAGATAACTTTGATATTGATTATGTAGTACATGAAGTTGGTCATCAACTCGGCGGTAACCATACCTTTTCTTTTGGGCTGGAAGGTACGGGTGTAAATAAAGAAGTAGGATCGGGCATTACAATCATGGGATATGCAGGTATTACCAACCAAGATGTAGCTCCTCATTCTATTGATATTTTTCATGAAGCATCAATACAACAAATTCAAACAAACCTTGCTACAAAAACATGCCCGGTAAATACAGTAATTACTGCGGCTAATGCAACACCTGTAGTAGCTGCTGTTGCTGCTGTTACCATTCCTATAAGTACTCCGTTTGCACTTACTGGTGCTGCAACAGATGCAAATGCTGCTGACGTGCTAACCTATTGCTGGGAGCAAAATGACAATTCAACAACCAATGGTGCAAATAGTGTAGCTTTTCCTACAAAAGCAACAGGTCCAAACTTTATATCCTTCAGTCCTACAATTTCTTCAACAAGGTTATTTCCCAGATTAGCCACTATTTTAGCTGGCTTGCAAATTACACCTACTTTAGGTGGAGATGCAATAGCTAACACTGAAGCACTAAGTTCGATAGGAAGAACGCTGAATTTTCGTTTAACAGTAAGAGATAATTCTCCTTACAGTTCAACAGCACCATTAAAAGTAGGTCAAACCGCATTTACAGATGTAGCTGTAACCGTAACTGCAAGTGCAGGCCCTTTCCAGGTTACATCTCCTAATACCACGGGCATAACTTATCCTGGAGGTTCTACACAAACCATTACCTGGGATGTAAATAATACAACTGCAGCACCAATAAACTGTGCCAATGTAAAAATTTCTTATTCTACTGATGGCGGCATTACGTTTCCCACAGTATTAGCTGCAAGCACTGCAAACGATGGTACAGAAGCTTTAGTAATACCTGTAGGTGCAACTACCACTGCAAGAATTAAAATAGAAGCAATAGGTAATATTTTCTTTGATATTAACAACGCCAATTTTACAGTATCTGTGCCACCCAATGGGTTTACGTTTGGAGTATCTGCCCCTGTAACGGCGAGTTGCCCAATTGTTACAAACCCAACTATAACCATTCCAACAGCGGTTACCGGTACATTTACAACGCCTATTGTGCTTACTTATACAGCGGTGCCCGCAGGACCCGTAATAACATTTGCGCCTAACCCATTAACCCCAGGAAACAGTGCTGTAGCTACTTTGACTAATGCCAATACATTAACAGCAGGTACTTATACTATAAGTGTAATCGGCACAGCGGGTGCAGTTGTAAAAGGCGATACACTAAAATTTATTATTAATACTCTTGCGAGCATAACTACACAGCCTGTTTCGCAAACAGCGTGTATACCTGCTCCTGTAATATTTACGGCGGCTGCAACGGGTACAGGAACTACTTACCAATGGCAGCAAAGCGCCGATGGTATTACATTTGCGAATATTGCAGGTGCTACTGGTACCAGCTATTCTACAGGTTCTACAGCAGGCGTGCCAAACGGTACTACTTCTTACAGAGTTATAGTTACCAGCACCTGTGCACCATTAAATCCTATAACATCAAATGTAGCAGTGCTTACCGTAAATAACCCAGTAACCATAAACACACAACCTGCTAATAAAAGAGGATGTGCGAATGATAACTATATTTTTTCTGCAACAGCGGCGGCATCTGCCGGTACACTTACATACCAATGGGAAGTAAGCGTAAATGGTGGCACCACGTATAACAATGTAGTACCAGGAATACCAGCAGACCCTGCAACGAGTGGTACGCTTGCTTCTTATACGATAAATAATGCCCCTATATATTTTAATGGAAATTTGTATAGGGTAAGGGTAATAGGAAACCCATGTGGATTGCTGGTATCGTCTCCCGTTTCGCTTACGCTAAGTAATAAACCAGCAGTGGTGCTTACGGCTGCTTCTTACAGTTTTCTTAATCCTTCTATACTTTCTGGCTTATACACAACAGTGAGCCCGGTAGGTGGTTTTATATATAGCTGGACAAAAGATGGTATAGCAATACCAAACACTCTTACTACTACCTTCATACCATTAACTGTAGATGATTTTGGAACATACCAGGTATCTGTAAGTGATGCAATTACCAGCTGTACTGCTACATCTAATATAATAAAAATAGATGCGTTGCAAAGCGACAGGTTATTTATTTATCCTAACCCTGTAACTACCAGTATGCAGGTAAGATACTACAGTGCAAACCCGGCTACAAGAGGAGCTACCATAAATGTGTTTGACGGAAAAGGTGCAAAGGTTTATTCTAAGACATACTCTGTAACGGGCATCTACGGAAGAATGGATGTGAATATGACAACGATGCAACAAGGAGTGTATATGGTTGAATTAAGGGATGCATCTGGTAAAAAACTGGCAAGTGCAAGTGTTCTTAAAAAACAATAATTAACATTGAATATTAAATATTTAAACGGCCATCCGCATTTGCAGGATGGCCGTTTTTTTAAAAGGATATAGTAAGAGATAATTTTATAAGGAATTTAAAGGAAAATATCCTAAATGAATTTCATCAGGAGAAATATTTTCTATATTATTTTTCTGAATAAGGATGGTGAATTTTTCTTTTACCCAGGCTGGAAGAATTTCTTTTATTTCGTAAAGATCGTCTACATCTACACCATATTTATCATCAATATGAGTGCTGGTATTAAAGTTAGATTCTGTGTGAAGATAAAAAGCAGTTTGCTTGGCTATTTTTATAGCATCAGCTTTAGATGCAGCAATGGTAAGCATCTTGTAATGAAATTCTTCAAAAATATTATGTTTATAGCCGCCCAGGTTTAAGAAAAATAAATTTTCCTCAGTAGATTTTTTATTGTTTTTTTCTTCGGAAACGCTGATGGTGAAACCGTCAATATGTGTTACTGTTTTCCAGCCATCGATGTGAATACTACCAGCGCCTTTCCAGAATTTTTTAATATCTGGTATAAGATTTTTTAATTCTTTGGCTATACCAAAAAAAACGTCGTGCTGTTCTGTATTGCGGCCTGCAGGGCGGCAGCCGAGAAGGAGCATAAAAAGTTTATAATCTGACATGGTTTTATTTTCTTAAATGTGCAAATATTTTCACTGAACAAAATATTTTCACACTGCTAAACAACGAATGAAATAATTTATTTAGGAATTTTCTTAAAACTATCGCTTACGATTATGTCTTTGCTGCCGACTGTATATTTATAGAAACCTTCGCCGTTTTTTATACCCAGTTTTTCTGCCATTACCATATTTACAAGCAAAGGACATGGCGCATATTTTTGATTACCAAAACCATCGTGCAATACTTTTAAAATAGAAAGGCAAGTATCTAAGCCAATAAAATCCGCCAGTTGTAATGGTCCCATTGGATGAGCCATACCCAATTTCATTACAGTATCAATTTCCTCAACACCGGCAACACCTTCAAACAAAGTTGTGATAGCCTCATTAATCATTGGCATTAAAATACGGTTGGCTATAAAGCCGGGGTAATCATTTACCACACAGGGCGTTTTGCCTATTTGCGTCGTTAAAGCAACAATGCTGTCTGTTACTTCTTTTTTGGTAGCATATCCGTTAATAATCTCAACTAATTTCATTACCGGCACAGGGTTCATAAAATGCATG
>JANXXM010000088.1 GCA_025350645.1 Ferruginibacter sp. | reverse complement strand
TGAATATGTGCCTTTTAAATTAGATGGTATAAAAATACTATTGCTTAATACAAACGTAAAACATTCATTGGCATCATCAGAATATAATACCCGCCGTACAGAATGTGAGCAAGGTGTGAAATGGATACAGGAATATAAACCGCAAATAAATTCTTTAAGAAATGCAACCAAAGAAATGCTGGATAAATGTGTTTTACAAAAAGATGATACAGTTTATAAGCGCTGTCTTTTTGTAGTAGAAGAAATAGAACGGTTAAAAAACGGTTGTGAAGATTTGCAAAATGGAAATTTAGCAGCCCTTGGTAAAAAAATGTTTGCTACCCATGAAGGCTTAAGCAAGATGTATGGAGTGAGTTGCAAAGAATTGGATGTACTGATTGATTACATAAAAAATGATGAGGCTGTAATTGGTGCAAGAATGATGGGTGGCGGGTTGGGGGTTGTACTATTAACCTTGTAAAAGAAAATGAAATAGAAAGAATTATAGCATCTGTTCAGCCATTATACGAAAAAGAAACAGGGCTGCCACTTACTTATTATGTAGCATCAATTGAAAATGGAACTGAAATTATATAAAAAATATGTTTGAATTAAATGAGCATTCATACACACGCTTAAATATTTTAACTGGCGATTGGATATTGTTTCGCCACACTGCATGTAAAGACCATGGCAGGGGAAAACACAAGATGTTTTAAACAATGAGTATTTTGTAGCACTCATTCTATTATGAGCAGTATGGCCTTATGAAACAATGATTGTAAGCAAGCGGCATATTCAAAATATTATTCAGTTTAAAGAAGAAGAAAAAAAGACATTTGCCTCCATATTAAAAATGCTTACTTGTAAATACGATAATCTTTTTACTACTACTTTTCTATATTCTGCAGGTTTGTATCAAATGCTGGAGCGCATGAAGAATGGAATTGACTCATGCATTTTTACCCACCACTTTTACGAAGTGCAATAATAAAAAATTTATATTAAATTAGTATTTATCTTTATTTTTCCGTTCTCGTAAAATTGATACGACATAACTAGCGGACGAAAAATAAAAAAGTAAACCGGACCTTTATTTTTCTTATTTATAACTCATAATATTATCATGCAAACTTCATCATTTACAAAAGCAGGTATTTTGATGTTAATAATCGTTCTGGCCTTTTTTGTGGGCTGGGAAATGCATCTTCGAAATAAAGGAATTAAAATAGCATATGATGACGGGGAGAGTTTATGGGCTGATAAGCGTGCAATGGTATATGAACCATCTGATAAGGCAACAGTTTTTATTGGATCTTCTCGCAATAAATTTGATTTAGATATTGCCACATGGCAAAAACTAACCGGTGACCATGCTATACAATTAGCAATTGAAGGAAACTCTCCGCTGCCTGTGCTTGCTGACCTTGCTGGCGACGAACATTTTAAAGGCAAACTTATAATTGATGTTACGGAAGGGCTTTTCTTTTCTACATCTCCCCAAAACACAGCAGAGCCCGCAAAAAGGGTAGCTTATTATAAAAAGCGTACACCTGCCCAAAGGTTCAGTTTTTTGGTAAACCATCAATTAGAAAATGGACTGGTATTTTTAAACAAAGATCATTTGTCTCTTAATGCATTGTTGGAAGAGTTACCCATACCCAAAAGAAAAGGTGTGTTTGCATTGCCGAATGGCTGCCCAATGGAATTTAACGCATGTAATTTTGAAAGGCAATGTATTATGACGGAAAGGTTTGAAAAAGATACAACGTTACAGAAGCAGGTAACCGGATTATGGGATTTTTATAGAAAGATAAGCAAAGACCCACCGCCCGATGCTACCAAAACAGATTCGATGATTGCGATTATACGCAAAGACATTGACAAAATAAAAGCCAGAGGCGGGCAGGTAATATTTGTGAGATCACCTTCAAGCGGACCTTACTGGCAAGGAGAACAACAAGGGTTTCCGCGACCACTTTACTGGGACAAAATACTGGCAGCAACAGAGGTAAAAGGAATCCACTTTAAGGATTACCCTGCAATTGATCATTTTGAATGCCCGGAGTTTTCGCATTTAAAACAGAGCGATGCCATTGTTTATACACAGAACCTTGCAAAAATACTGGAGCAGGAGAAAGGGTGGAAGTTTGCCAAAAGTCCCATTACCGCTAACTAATTTTTATATAAATTAATTTACAAGCCATGGTATTTAACTCTTATACTTTTATGGTGTTTTTTGCAGTTATGCTTTTTATGCATAACCTCCCACTGCCGTGGAAAGTAAAAAAAATGAACCTTCTCATTGCCAGCTATATATTTTATGCTGCATGGAACCCACCGTTTATATTATTGCTATGGCTTGCAACTATTGTAGATTATTTTGTAGGCCGCAGGTTATATACCGAACCCAATAAACATAAAAGAAAATTATTACTCGTCATTAGCCTCATAGGCAACTTGGGCATGCTAGTGTTCTTTAAATACGGAACATTTCTATTGGAAAACTTTACCCATCTGGTAAATGCAATGGGCATGCATTATGAACCGGCAAAACCTAATATTATTCTACCGGCAGGTATTTCTTTTTACACCTTTACTACGCTTTGTTATACTATAGATATGTATAAAAAGAAAAGCGAACCAATAAAATCACTGCTTGATTTTTCGTTGTTTGTTACGTTTTTTCCGCATTTGGTAGCGGGGCCAATAGTGCGCCCACCGCAGCTTGTACCGCAGTTTGAAAGCCCTCGCACTGCAAACCGCAAACAACTGATGCAGGGATTATTGCTTGTAACCCTTGGGCTGTTTATGAAAGTGGTGCTTGCTGACAGTATGCTCGCTGAGCCTGCTAACACGATCTTTAATGCCAAAGATGCATTAAACGGATTAGATGCGTGGATGGGTGTGCTTGCCTTTTCGGGACAAATATTCTTTGACTTTGCAGGCTATAGTACCTGCGCAATAGGTGTGGCGGCTTGCCTAGGGTTTGTGCTACCCGAAAACTTTTTGTACCCGTATGCTGCCACAGGTTTTTCTGACTTCTGGCGGAGGTGGCATATTACCCTCTCTGCCTGGCTACGGGATTACCTGTATATACCGCTTGGAGGAAACCGCAAAGGAGCATTTAGAACCTACATAAACTTAATGGTCACCATGCTGCTTGGTGGTCTATGGCATGGCGCCAACTGGACATTTGTTGTTTGGGGCGCATTGCATGGGTTTTACCTGATGGCCGAAAAATTTATACAGGATATTAAACCAAAATTTGCATTGCAAAAAAATGCAGTGGGGGAAACACCTATTGCAATGAGTGGGATTACTGCCCCAAGATTCTTAAAGAACTTGCCATCGGCAAATTTTTTATATGCTTTGTTTACTTTCTTTTTAGTGAATGTAACGTGGGTGTTTTTTAGATCACCCGACTTTACAAGTGCCTGGCGCTTGCTTGCAGCTATGTTTGGCGGTGTGCACAATGGTGCAACCCTTCTAAGTAACCTGAGCATTATAAAAGTGTGCCTAATAACCGTTGGTATGCTGGGTACGCATTGGTATATGCGCAACCGCCGGGTGCTTGGGGTAGCAGAGAAATTGCCTTGGTGGGTGCTCGGCATTGTATGGAGCATTCTGCTAATACTGCTGATACTAAGCCAAGAGAGCAGCAGCTCGTTTATTTACTTTCAATTTTAGGGCAGGTTAATTGTTTTAGGCGGCTAGTTGGTTACCTTTAAAATATTAGAGATGAAGGAGGAAATTTTTAATACAAAAAAGCAAAAGTGCAAAGGAATGTTGCGACTAATGCCACTAATAACTACTAATAAAATTTAAACTAGAGAAGGGCCTTGCGAATAATTTAGTTACCCTGACTGTAATAAGATCTGGGAACGAGTTCTGTTATTTTAAATTGATTTCAAACTTAATTTGTTTAAGTATAATTTAGGACAAGTTACAAGACAGTTGATCTGAGTGAACGTTGTATGAGGCATTAAAATCAATCTGTACCCCCCCCAACGTATAAACGACTTTGCATTTAATAAAGTCAAATAATAAGCATTTCATGTTTTTAAATTCCTTCGAGTAATTATATTTTCTAGTACCATATTCGTTTCGGCGTCTTCCAAAGAAAGTGTTATTACACGTCGGGGGATTTGACATTTGTGTATTATAATTTTTTCTTCATGCATGCGAAAACCCCGCCGGAACGAATACTTATTCTTAAAAATTTTAAATCGGTAGGCTGTTCAAAGACCAAGCCTTGGCTCTTACGAATGTATTAGTGTGGCGACCAACGTATGTAAAAGATACTATTGCTGGCTGAGGCATCTATTTTATTTACCGGCCTCCAAACTTCAGCTTAAAAAATAAAAATTTCCTTTTCATTTTAGCAATAAACTTAAATTATTATAACCCATTCAATCCAATAAATAAGGTTCATTGAATAATTAAAATATACCCTGCTGTGGGTATATAAAAAACGTACAGATAATTTTGCTTTGTAAAATAAAATATGTTACATGAAAATGATTAAAAAAATTATTACAGCAATTGTTTTAATGATAAGTTTTACAGTTTGCAAAGCGCAAACAGGCTCTGGCTGGGAGTGGGCTTCCGCTACTAACGTAGCATATGCATTGAGGGGCGTAACTGCCGTAACAACTGATGCCGCAGGTAATGTTTATGCAACAGGTTTATTTTATAACAACATGACCCTTGAGGGAATAACTATTACGGATGCAACATTTTATTATCATTCATTTATAGCAAAATATACGAGTACGGGCAGCATCGTATGGTTAAAAAACTGTACTGGCGGTTCGGGTGTTTTGCAGCAGGCAAGCACAACTATAAATGTAGATAATGCAGGTAATATTTTTATTGGGGGTGGGCAATATACTACCACTTCTGCCACTACCATTGGCAACGGTTATGTAGAAAAATATGATAACGCAGGCAATTTTATATGGAACACACAGCTTGCACTATACAAGGTGGTAAGTGTAAATATAGATGCAGCCGGCAATCCTATAGCAATGGAAACGCTCCCCGGTTTTTTTAATGTATATAAAATAGATAAAACAACCGGTAGCCTTTTATGGACTACCCAAAATACAGGTACAGCTATACCTGTGGCGAGTAGTACAATCGGTAATAATTTTCTGGATAGTAAAGGAAATATTTATTACAGTCTGTATGGCTTTCTGGGTAATGCAAATGGAATAGAAACAATAGGAAATCAAACCTTCACCAACCCTGGCAACACCGCCTGCATGGTATCTCTTAATAAGGATGGTGAAGTAAGATGGATAGACAGCCTTCGTAACTATCCTGCTTTCCCTACAGGTGTTTTAAGTTATGTTGGTAATACAGATAAAATTTATTTTATTTTTGGGAACCTGTCTGCTAGTGCTGTTTCATCTGGGTATGGCGGTTTATCAGGCACTAATCAATCGCTTACCTCTGCTGCTGCATATTTTGAATTAGATACCCTCGGTAAGGTTACAAAATCTTTATTTAACCCTCCGGCTGGTTTTGGAACTGGCAGTAATTATTTTAAAAATGGAAGTATGTACAGCTTTATTACGTTGCAAGGGCTTGCTAATTCCACGTACACACAGTCTTTCGGTGATTACACTTTTCAAAGTCCTGCTGCAGCAAATAAAAATTTAAATATTATCGTAAAATACGACCCTGCTACCTACAGTGTAGTTTGGGCCAATACTTTTGAAACAACCGGCACAGATGCAAGTTCTACCTATGTGGGAGGTGCAAGTACAATTGATGTAACCAATACAGGCAAAGTTGTACTAGGAGGAAATTATGGTACTACTGCAGTATTTGGCAGTATAACAAAAACAGCAGTTAATGACCCAGCTAATTCAAACCCCAATATTAAAGCAGATTTATTTATAAGTCAGTTTAACGAAACAAATGTAGCAGCCCCCTCTATGACCACATGGACGGGTGCAGCAAATAATATGAACTACAGCGATCCTTTAAACTGGGATAACGGTGTGCCTAATTATAATAAAACGGTTATACCTGCGGGCATTGCTACCTATCCAAATAATATACTTGCCACTGCAAAAATTGGCAAACTTATTATAAATACAGGTGCATCCGTAACCCTTCCGTTACTAGTGAGTGTGCCAGGTGGCATTACTAATAACGGTATTATAAATGTAACAGAAGCAGGCATTTTTTTTAGTGGTTTTAACAGCGGTCAAACGGTTATAAGCGGTACAGGCAAAGTTGTTTTATTAAACAATGCCACCTATTTATTTGCAGGTTCAAACCCTATGAATAATTCCTTGGAAATAAATTGTACAGGAACCCTCACAAGTTTTGGTGCTAATATAAATGGTTCGCTGTTTTTAACCAATGGCATCGTATCTGGTAATGTTACTTTAACCAACCCTGCTGCAGCCATTACAAGTTCTGCAAGCAGTTATATAATGGGTACAGTAACCAGAACTGTAAATACTTCGGGCAGTTATACATTTCCTGTTGGGAG
>JANXXM010000081.1 GCA_025350645.1 Ferruginibacter sp. | reverse complement strand
CTGTGTAAACAATGCCATAGTACATCTTGCAAATGAAAAATTACCCTTTGGCGGCAGAGGAAACAGTGGTACGGGTCAGTACCATGGGTTATATAGTTTTAATACTTTCAGCCATAGAAAATCGGTATTAAAATCGCCTACATGGCTGGATCCTGCAATAAAATACCCGCCTTATTTTGGCAAACTGAAAATCTTTAAAAAAGTAATGGGATAAATAAAAGTTTAGGTATGTAATTATAGTTTTTTTGATAACTGCTGATGAAGATAAAAAGCTGAAGTGCTACGCCCGATAGGAGCAAGTACCCCACAGCAAAGCCGCATTGGTGCGGGAGAGTGAGGAGTACTGCGGATAGCGAGACCAAAGACCAGCAATGCACAATAGTACACGTACACAAAAAGACCACTGATACCAATGGTCTTTTTAAATTTAGTAAAACTTTTTACTGCTTATTTACAAAATAATTGCCACCATTTGTAACGTTAGTACCGCTGCCCCATGTGCCTTCTATAAAAGTAAATTTAGCATCTACTGTAGCACTGATAGAGAACGTACCTCCGCCCGGCGTATAGGTATAGGTAGTGGTAACCTTATTTCCGTTAATGGCATAAGTACCCTCTGCTTTTGCAGCAGCAGTTGTATCTGCACCATCAAATACTCTTACCGTACCGCCTGTACGATAAAGAAAACAGTAGCCGCTGGTAGGATAGCTGGTAGCACCACTACCATATTTTCCTTTCCAAAATCCCACAAGAGATGGGGCTACTGGCGTTGGCGCTACAGGTGTGGGATCATCTTTTTTGCAAGATGCAAAAGTTACAAGGGCTACAAGTGCCAGGGATAATAATTTAATTTTCATAATGTTGTTTTTATTTTTTGAAAACACAAAAGTATATCCTGCAAAAAAAATGTACAATACTATAAACCGGTATTACCACTATTGGGTAGGCTGTTTTTATGGGTACACATAATTCCAATTAAATGTTTAATTTACGCCTACAATAATTTTTTATGAGAATTGTATTATCTGTTTTATGCGCATTTGTAACGGCAGCACTTATATATGTTTTAAACACGAAAACTATTTTACCTGCAGCATTGGGTAGTTTTCTTTCGCCACAGCAGGGCTTCTGGCAAAATGCAGAGGCTGCGGATAAAAACTTTTCTGCAGATTTAAAGTTTGCAGATCTTAAAGGTAAAGCATCAGTATATTTTGATGAAAAGCTTATACCGCACGTGTTTGCCGAGCAGGAAACCGATGCTTATTTTATACAGGGATATCTTCATGCAAAATTTAGATTATGGCAAATGGAATTACAAACCCTGTCTGCAGCAGGTAGAGCTAGTGAGGTAGTTGGAGATATTGCATTAAATCACGACAGGGAATTTCGCAGGCTGGGTATGGTATTTGCTGCCGAAAATTCTTTGAAAGAAATGGAAGCTGATCCAAAAATAAAATCTATTTGCGATGCATATACCAAAGGCGTGAATGCCTACATAAATGCACTTACAGAAAGTACAATGCCGCTGGAGTATAAACTAATAGGATATAAACCGGAGCAATGGAGCAATTTTAAAACAGCACTATTTTTAAAACTAATGTCCAACGATCTTGCAGGGCATGATATGGATTTTGAAAGTACCAATGCACAATCTTATTTTACAAAAGCAGATTATAATTTATTGTATCCGCTGCTGCAGGATTCGCTGGATCCTATTATACCAAAGGGCACAAAATATTTGCCACCCACTATAAAAACTGTAATACCTGCAAATGCAGACAGTGTTTATTTTAATAACACTAAAAATGCACTCGCTGTGCAGGAAAATGAAAAACCCGACCCTGCAAATGGAAGTAATAACTGGGCAGTAAGTGGCAGTAAAACGAAAAATGGTGCGCCTATTTTATGCAATGATCCTCACCTGGGGCTTAACCTTCCTTCCATCTGGTACGAAATGCAAATATCTGTACCTGGCTCCAATGCTTATGGAGCCACATTCCCCGGCTCGCCTGCGGTCATTATTGGTTTTAATGATAGCTGTGCATTTGGGTTTACCAATGGCGGCAGAGATGTGAGAGATTATTACGAAATAAAATTTAAAGATGACAGCAGAAAAGAATATTGGTTTAACAATGCTTGGAAACCAGCAACTTTTAGAATAGAAGAAATAAAAATAGCAGGCAAAGCGTCATTTATGGACACTGTTGCATATACTATTTTTGGCCCTGTGATGTACGATAAAAGTTTTACCGGCGGCAGAAAAACAAGCAATAAAAATTATGCAGTTACCTGGTCTGCACATAAAGCAAGCAATGATTTAAAAGCTTTTTATTTGCTGGATTATGCAAAAAATTATACCGATTATGTGGAGGCCGTTTCCAACTTAAAAACGCCAGGACAAAACTGTGTATTTGCCTGCAAAAATGGTGATATAGCTTTGCGTACGCAAGGGGAGTGGCCTGCAAAATGGAAAGGCCAGGGAGATTTTGTAATGCCGGGTACAGATAGCAGTTATATGTGGCAGGGTATCATACCACAAAATGAAATCCCTTTTCAATACAACCCCGTAAGAGCTTTTGTGAGCAGTGCCAACCAAAAACCGGCTGATTCTACCTATCCTTATTATTTGGGAAAAGAATACCCCGTGGCAAGAGGCCTGCTGATAAATAAAAAACTTATGGCAATGCAGCAGATAACGCCACAGGATATGATGGCAATGCAAACGGATAATTATAATATTTATGCTGCGGAATTAATTCCTGTTTTTCTTAAAAATGTAGATGTAACTGTTTTAAATAATGCAGAAATAAAATACCTGAATATTTTGCGAAGCTGGAACAGCAGAAATGATGCAGATGCTACAGGTGCTACGGTATACGACTTATGGTATAAAAATTTTAAAACAGCGGTATACGATGATGAATTTGCAGCGGCACCACAACCCATTGCTCTTCCTTTTGAAAGTACATTGATTGAAGCCACTTTAAGAGATAGTGCTTACAAATTTTTTGATGATATAAATACTCCGCAAAAAGAAACCTTAAAAGATATAGCTACAGCAAGTTTTAAAAGAGCAGTAGTTACGCTTATAAAAACAGAAGCAGATGGTAAATTACCCTGGGCTAAATTTAAGGATACACATATAAGCCACCTTACAAAAGCGGAAGCCTTTAGCCGTATGCATTTACCGGTTGGTGGCGGCACCAATATGATTAATGCGGTAAAAGAAGATCATGGTCCAAGCTGGAGAATGATTGTGAGCCTTACTGCAACAACGGAAGCTTATGGCGTATACCCGGGTGGGCAAAGCGGTAACCCGGGCAGCAGGTTTTACGATAATTTTATTGACCAATGGGTAGCAGGAAAATATTATCCTCTTTGGATGATGACTGCCGCAGAAAAAACGGGAAGTAAAGTAAAATGGACAATGAATTTCAGTAATTAATTTTTTTTTAAAACTTTTTATATTATTGCTTATGCGTTTTTTTATCTCTGTTTTGCTTATTGCTTTATTAAGTTTTACTGCATGCCTTTATTTACCCTGGTGGGTAATAGCTATTGTTAGTTTTATTGTAGCAGTAGGTATACCAGTGGGTGCAGGCAAATCTTTTTTGGCAGGTTTTATTGCCATATTTTTTTTATGGCTGGTAATGAGTTTTTTTATTAGTAATGCCAATAATCATTTGCTTGCACATAAAGTGGCCATACTTATTTTAAAAGGAGATAGTCCATATTTATTAATGATAGTAACCGGGCTGATAGGCGGACTGGTAGCCGGGTTAGGTAGCCTTACCGGTAGCTTACTGCGGAGAAATTCATCATAAACCTTATGATACCTAAATTAGATCAGGTAATTTTTCTTTCAAATTTTTCATCTGCTTTTTTTTGATAAATAATAGTACAACATTAATATTTCTCTAACAGGCAAAGCCAATACTTTCGTATTTCTTAAAACTAACTATGAAGATAATTTTATCTGCTGCCATTATTTTAATGAGCTTTTCCGTACATGCCCAAAAATTTTTTGGAACTGTTTTTTCTGCCAATGGCGATTTGCTTCCCTATTCATCTGTAACAATAAAAGGCACCACAAGGGGAACAAGTGCAAATGATAAAGCAAAATATGCGCTTGCCGTAGCACCCGGAAAATACACACTTGTATGCCGCCACCTGGGCTACACTCTTGCAGAAAAAGAAATACTAATAGAAAAAGATGCAGAAGTAAGTTTTATTTTGCAGGAACAGAAATTATCGCTGGAAACAGTTGTTGTAAAGAGTGGCAGCGAAGATCCGGCTTATGAAATTATAAGAAATGCCATAAAGAAAAGAACTTTTTATTTGAAACAGGTAGATGCTTTTACCTGCAACATTTATGGCAAGGATATGATAAAGCTGCGCAACCTTCCTAAAAAGATTTTCGGAAAAAAAATACCCGATGCAGATAGAAAAGAAATGGGGCTGGACTCAACCGGCCAGGGCATTATTTATTTATCAGAATCTATTTCTAAAGTAAGCAGTGCAAAGCCCGATAAATTTAAGTTGGAAGTTATAAGCAGCAGGGTGAGTGGTAGCAGTGGTTTTGGGTTTAATTTTCCTTCTTTTATAAACTTGTATAATAGCAATGTAATTGTATTTACAGATAAATTTAATCCCCGTGGTTTTGTGTCGCCCATTGCAGACGGTGCAATAGGTTTTTATAAATTTAAATATATGGGGTCATTTATAGAAAACGGTAAAGAAGTAAATACCATAAAAGTAACACCACGCCGCAAATACGAGCCGCTTTTTTCCGGCACTATAAATATTACTGAAAATGATTGGCGTATACACAGTTTTGATCTTATACTCACCAAACAGGCACAATTGGAAATAATGGATACACTGGGTATAGCACAGCAATATGTACCCGTAACCGGTGAAATATGGCGAGTAAAAAATCAGTTGTTGCATTTTGGATTTAATCAGTTGGGGATAGATGCTTTGGGTAATTTTCTTACCGTATATTCTGATTATGATGTAAAGCCTGTTTTTGAAAAAAAATATTTTGATAACATCATTATAAAATACGATACAGCTGTAAACAAGCGCAGCATTGCTTATTGGGATAGTGCCAGAGCAGTGCCGCTGGAAAAAGAAGAGCAAAAAGATTATAAAATACGGGATAGTACATATAAAAGCAATAAGGATTCTCTGCTTAGTAAACGCTACCTGGATTCAATAAACAAAAAGCAGGGAAAGATACAACCACAAGATATTTTGCTGAGCAGTATACGGCGTAATCATCAAACAAAAAATACCGTTTATTCTTATGGTGTAGAGGCTTTGTTATGGAATACAGAATACAATCCTGCTGAAGGAATTGCAGTAAATTTTAAACCTTATTTCACCAGGTATTTCCGTAAAAAGAAAACAGGTATTTCTTTTAACCCTGTAATTAGATACGGTTTTAATAATACACATTTAAACCCCTCGGCATCGCTTACATTGTACAGCAGAAACCAAGATGGTAATAAAAAATTAAAACAATATTCACTTTATTTTTCCGGCGGTAAAAGGGTGAGTGGTTTTAATAAAGAAATCCCATTCACAGCCTTCAACAATACAGTAAGTACATTGCTATATGGTAAAAATTACAGGAAGACTTACGAGAATAATTTTGGCGCAATAGGCTTTGTAAAAAAATATGAAAATGGGCTGCAAGTTACAATGGGCGCAGTTTTTGAAGATAGGCTACCCTTGGATAATACTAGCAATTTTACGCTGTTTAAAAAAGATAGTAGCCATATAACACCCAACTATCCTGTAGAAAAATTAACAGAGCAGTTTGATCCGCACCAGGCATTAACTGGAAGCATTTCTATACAATTTAAACCGGGACAAAAATTTATTCAATTTCCAAATTACAAAATGTCCGTAGGGTCTAAATATCCTACTTTCACATTAAATTATACCAAAGGAATAAATAAAATTTTTGGCAGTGATGTAGATTTTGATAAATGGAAATTTACCGTAAGCGATGATAAAAATTTAAGATTGGCTGGTGCAATAAAATATAAAGTAGGCATCGGAGGTTTTTTAAATAACAAAAAAGTTTTTATACAGGATTTTCAGCATTTTAATGGAAACAGAACGGTTGCGGCAAGTGAGTATATAAATAGTTTTCAATTGGCAAATTATTATGCAAACAGTACTACCGCAGGCTTTTATACTTTTGGCCATTTGGAGCATCATTTCAATGGATTACTTACCAATAAAATTCCTTTATTTAGAAAATTAAATTGGAATATAGTAGCAGGAAGTAATACATTCTACGTGAATAAAAATAGTAATTATATAGAAATTTTTGGCGGGCTGGAAAATATTTTTAAAATTTTTAGGGTAGATTTTGTAGCGGGCTACCAAAATGGCGGCAGTACAGTTACTGGCATAAGAATAGGCGCTGGCGGGCTTTTAGGTGGCAGTATAAAAAGAGGAGGAGGAACTGTAAATATTGAGTTATAAGGTATAGCGGTAATTTTTTGAAAATACTAAATGGGTAATGGTTAATGATTGAGAATTACACAACAACATAAACTTTTTATTTAATTTTACCGCATTAATTTGGTTTGCCCTGCAAGCATCCAATCATTTTACGATTTCCCTTTTAAATAGGAGGGATCAAATTTAATTTTTATGGCAATATTACACAACCGCTTAAACCAGGCGGAATTAAAAGAATTGCTTCTGAAGGAAAAGGAGCCTCGAATCACGATTTCTTTTTACAAATATTTTTCTATAGAACAACCCTCTTTGTTTAGAGATGAATTGTACAAATTGTACGATGCATTAAAAATATTTGGCCGCATATACATAGCCCACGAAGGAATAAATGCACAAATAAGCGTACCGGAAAATAATTTGGATGCTTTTAAAAAGCTCATGAATACCATAGAGCCCTTTAAAGACCTGCGTTTAAATATTGCCGTGGCTAATGAAGGTGATGCTAATAACCGGCCTGCAGGTGGAAAAAGTTTTTGGGTACTTAAAATAAAAGTGCGCAGAAATATTGTAGCCGATGGAATAACTGACCCAGCTTTTACTATGAAAAAAAAGGGCAGATATGTAAATGCAGAAACATTTAATGATTTAACTAATGACGATAATACAATTATTGTAGACATGAGAAATCATTATGAATATGAAGTGGGACGATTTGAAAAAGCAATAGAAATACCCAGTAATACTTTTAGAGAACAGTTACCTATGGCTGTAGAAATGCTTGCTGCAGATAAAGAAAAAAACATCATTATGTATTGCACCGGCGGTATAAGATGCGAAAAAGCAAGTGCATTTATGTTGTATAATGGTTTTAAAAATGTTTTTCACCTGGAAGGTGGAATTATTAATTATACCAATGAAATAAAAAAGACTAATCTTCCCAATAAATTTCATGGAAAAAACTTTGTATTTGATGACCGGCTAGGGGAAAGGATTACAAATGAAATTTTGGCAAACTGCCACCAGTGCGGGTTACCGGCAGATGCACATACCAATTGCCTTAATGATGGTTGCCATCTTTTATTTATACAGTGCACTGCTTGTGCAGTAAAATTTAAGGGATGTTGCTCTACAGAATGCAGCAGCATAGCATCATTACCATTGCTGCAGCAAAAAGAAATAAGAAAAGGAATAGATAAAGGAAATATGATTTTTAATAAAGCAAGGCAGAGAAAACCACAATTAAAAAAAGAAATTTAAAAAATAATATCCCGTTGACAAAATCAACGGGATAAATTTATAAATAAACACCTTGCTCGCCATTGTTTATACCCAAAGATGATACACCTTTTACTGCAGATTTTATTTTATTTTCTGCAGTTTTCAATTCAGAAGAAATTTTTTCTGAAAATTGTTTAGCTATTAATTCCAATTTCGATTCTCCTCTCTCCCCCTCTTCATCTTCGGCTGTTAAAGCATTTTCTGCCTTTAAAATAATAGCTATGATGCCACCAATTGCAGCACCTGCAAGTAAAGCCAGTACAATATTTGATTTGCTCATGAGTGAAAATTTTGTAAAATAAATTATAATGGCTTTCTGCCAGAAATAACCCTCAATAAAACAGCAACAATTGCAATTACTAAAAGAATATGTATGATACCTCCGGTATAATAACCCCCAAAATAAGAAATTGCCCAAATGATTACTAAAATTACAGCTACTGTGTACAAAAGTGATGACATAATAATAAGATTTAAAAATGAAAAAAGGTTAAGTAAGAATAATCGAAGAATTTTCAAACCCTGTGCCAACAAATATCAACTGTTATTTTCATTAAAAAGTTTACGCTAAAATAGTTATTGTGTACTAAATTCTACAAAGGTTATACCATATATTTTTGCAGCGTGGCTGATATGGTCTCATATAAAATATTATCATCTACTATCGCAGGAACAAATTGTTTTCCAGTAATATTTTCGTAAAGTTCAATATATCGTTTGCTGATGGATTGTATTTTCTCTACATTCATTTCGGGTATTACCTGGCCGGGCTTTCCCATAAAATTATTTTCTATAAGCCATTCTCTTACAAATTCTTTACTCAATTGTTTTTGTTTTTCGTTGTTTAGCAAACGTTCTTCAAACCCATCTGCATAAAAATACCTGCTGCTGTCCGGGGTATGAATTTCATCCATCAAATAAATTTCTCCATTTATTTTTCCAAATTCATACTTTGTATCTGCCAGTATCAGACCTCTTTCTGCTGCTAATTCTTTTCCTTTTTCAAAAAGAGCATGGCTGTAGCGCTCCAGTACATCCCACTCTTTGGTGGTAGCCAGCCCCTGTTCAATAATTTCTTCTTTACTTATATCTTCATCGTGCCCTTCGGTAGCTTTGGTAGAAGGGGTAATGATCGGCTCCTTGAAAAAATCATTTTCCTTCATGCCTTCTGGTAGTATAATACCACACAATACACGCTTTCCATCCTGGTAAATACGCCAGGCATGGCCGGTGATATTTCCTCTTATAACCATTTCTATTTTAAAAGGTTCACACTTTTTGCCGATAGCAGCATTGGGAGCAGGTGTTTCCAGCAGCCAGTTAGGGCAAATTGTTTTGCACTTTTGCAACATATAAGCAGCTATTTCGTTTAATACCTGCCCTTTGTACGGTATGGGGTGGGGCAGTATTACATCAAAAGCAGATAAACGATTGCTGGCAATCATTACCAAAATATCATTTCCGATGCTGTAAACATCTCTTACTTTACCCCTATAAAATGCCTGTTGTTTTTTAAAATTAAAATGTGTCATAGTACTAAAGTAGATGGTAGTTTCGATAAAAAAATTAATATACCTACTTACATATCAACAAAGCGTGAAAAAATAAAATTTTATTACAAATTAACAATGCTTATTTTGCTCCACATTTAAAAACCAAATCAATGGATATGAGAAAATTTACAAGCTACCTGGTTACCATGTTGTTGGCAAATATCTTTACGATAGCAGCCTTTGCACAAAGTGTATCCTTAAGCGGTAATGTAAAAAACAATACAACAGGGGAAAAAGCCGCTGCTGTTTCGGTTACAATAAAAGGATCTGATGTAGGAACTTTTACAAACGATAAAGGAAACTTCACTATTTCTGTTAAGTCTTTACCTGCCATATTAATATTTTCATCAGTAGGTTATACTACTCAAGAAGTAAATATAACCAGTGCTGCACAAGCTATTGATGTAAACTTTGAGCCGGCAAATGGGTTAGGGCAGGAGGTAGTGGTATCAGCTTCACGTGTTACACAAAAAATATTAGAGTCTCCAGTGTCTATTGAGCGGGTAAGTGCCGCTGCAATTAGAACTGCACCTGCTGCCAGTTATTACGATGTGGTTACCAATTTAAAAGGTGTAGATGTAGTTACCTCGTCTCTTACCTTTAAAACCCCCACCACACGTGGCTTTGCGGGTAGTGGTAATGTTCGTTTTAACCAGATAATGGATGGAATGGATAACCAGGCACCTGGTTTAAATTTTTCTGTAGGTAGTGTTATAGGATTATCGCAGTTAGATGTGGATAATATTGAATTATTGCCTGGTGCATCTTCTGCACTTTATGGCCCGGGTGGCATGAACGGTACATTGCTTATTAACAGCAAAAGTCCTTTTAAGTATCAGGGTTTTTCTGCGGAAATAAAAACAGGTGTTATGCATACCGATAAATCTGAAAGACCAACTTCTCCCTATTATAACTGGAGTGCAAGATGGAGCAAAAAAGTTTCAGAAAAATTTGCTTTTAAATTTACCGGAGAACTTATTCAGGCAAAAGACTGGATAGGAAATGATGAAAGAAATTACAATCGTATAGGCTCATTGGGGAACGTAATAGCGGGCAACCGTTTAAGCGATCCCAATTATGATGGTATAAATGTTTATGGCGATGAAACCAATACAGATATTCGAGCAATCTTGAATGGTATTGGCAGCCAGGCTCCTTTTTTACAAACATTTATTAATACGCTTACTACAAAACCAATAAAGGTTTCCAGAACAGGATATGCGGAGAAAGATGTTATTAACCCGAATACTTTAAATTTTAAAGCAGGCGGCTCATTAAACTATAAAATAACACCAAAAACTGAATTGATTGTTGCTGGATACTGGGGTACAGGTAATACCACCTATACCGGTAGTGACAGATATTCTCTTAAAGATCTTAAAGTAGGACAGTATAAAGTAGAACTTCAAAATAAAAACTGGTTGTTACGTGCCTACACCACACAGGAAAACTCTGGGCAGAGTTTTAATGCAGGTGCCACGCTTGCATTATTTAATGAAGGCTGGAAAAAATCTGTTGACAGATCCGGACCATCAACTACAGGATGGTTTATAGATTATACCCAAGCATTCCTTCAAAATAAACTTGCAGGCCAATCTGATTATGATGCTCACAATAATGCACGTGCATTGGCAGATGTTGGTCGTCCATTACCGGGTACTGCAGCTTTTAAAACTTTATTCGATCAGGTTCGTGCAGTTCCCATTCCTAAAGGTGGTCTTTTTGTTGATCAAACAGATTTATATAATGTAGAAGGGCAGTATAATTTTTCTCAATACACCAATAAAGTTGTAGATGTATTGGTAGGAGGTAACTATAAAAAATATGTGCTTAACAGCCGTGGTACTTTGTTTGCAGATAAAGTAGACAGTACAATTGGCATAAATGAATATGGTGGTTATTTGCAATTGAGCAAAGGATTTGCAGAAGATAAATTAAGAATTACAGCCTCTGGCCGGTTTGATAAAAACCAAAATTTTGATGGCCGCTTTACTCCAAGGGCAACTGCACTTATAAAAGTTGCACCAAACAATAATGTTCGTCTTTCTTATCAAACGGCTTATCGTTTTCCTTCTACACAGCAGCAATGGATAAACCTTCCGCTTAATGGATACAGGCTTATAGGCGGCCAGCAATATTTTCGTGAGTTGTATAATTTTGATGGTAATCAAACCTATAATCTTGAAGATTTAAGAAAAGGAAATATCGTTAAGGCATCTGCAGAAAAATACAAACCAGAGCAGGTTTCTACTTTTGAAGTAGGATATAAAGGATTGCAACTGGGCGATAAATTATTAATTGATGCCTTTGGTTATTTTGGTGAGTACAAAGATTTTCTTACCCGTAACCTTATAGTACAAGATACTGCAGGCGGTACAATTGCTGTAGGTGATACTGCTACGGGAAGCATTTATTCTGTACCCGTAAATATAAAAGACAAAGTAAAAACGTACGGCTTCGGATTAAGCGTAGATTATAAATTACCGCTTGGCTTTGTAATAAGTGCAAATGCATCGTCTGACCAGATAAGTAATGTACCTGCTGGCTACGTATCATTTTTTAATTCTCCCAAATACAGAGCTAATGCTACTGTTGCAAACAACGGTTTTGGTGCAAAAAAAGCATTTGGGTTTAATGTAACCTACAGGTGGCAGGATAACTTCTTTTATCAGGGCGATTTTGCAAGCGGTATTGTACCAAGTTTTCAAACTTTAGATGCGCAGGTAAGTGCGAAGCTGGCTTCTTCAAAAACCATTATTAAAATCGGGGCAAATAACCTGTTGAATCAATATTACGTAAACGCAATAGGTAATTCAAAAGTAGGTGGATTATATTATGTAAGTTTTGGTTTTAACCTTTACTAATTTTTAATACTGTTTTTCCATTAATAAAATACAAATCATGATATCAATAAATAGAAGTCTTACAAAAATTACCTTAGCGGTTCTTGCAGCTATAGTAAGCTTATCTTCCTGCAACAAAGATGTGGAGCAGTTTCCTGCGCCTGAAGTACCAACTGCGGCTGCTGGTACTACACTTAGCGAACTTATAAGAACAAACCCCAGGGATTCGTTGTATTATAAGCTTATTTTAAAAGCAGGACTGGTAGATACTTTAAACAACCGCTTTAAAAATTTTACTGTTTTTGTACCGGATAGCACTGCTGTAAAAGCCGTAATAAGCGCTGCAACGGGCGGAGCAATTGCAACTACACAATCCAACACTGCATTTTCTGCATTTATTGCAAGCGCATTATTTCCTACAGCAAATGCAGTGCAAATAGTAAGCTATAACATCGTTCCACAAAACTTTACCACATCGCTTATACCAAATACATTTCCTAATTATAAACTTCCAACATTATTTAATCCTGCTCCTGCATTAAGTGCATTACTTCGTTTAGATATTTATCCTACTACAAGAAACGGGGCATGGGTGAATAATATTCCTTTGGTTGCAACGGATGTACTTGCAGCAAATGGCGTTATACACAGAACTGCGGCGTTTGCTGTTCCTCCATCGGTTTATCTTGCAACAAGGGTAAACAATGACCCGGATCTTACTTATTTAAAAGCAGCAATACAAAGGGCAGATCAAGACCCAACGGCACCAGGTGCCTTATTTGGGGCATTGGGTAATATTGGTGCAAACCTTACTTTATTTGCACCGGTAGATGCTGCATTAAAGCCTGTTTTGCAGGGAGCTTTATACCAGGGCGCAATAGCCCAGGGGGCAACACCTGCAATGGCATTGGCTTTTGCAACTGCAAATGCGGCCACACCAGCGGGTTTTGCATTATTACCCATAACTTCTGTAAAAGGAATTGTAGTATATCATATTCTTGGAGTACGTGCATTTGCAAATAATTTTCCCACTACAGTAGCTAATTTTCCTACATTATTAAATGGTGCTATTCCTTCTCACCCTGGTATAGGGTTGCAGGTAACATTGGGCGCTACAGGCACGGTTTCTGCAACCGTAAAAGGAGCTGCAAATGCTACGGCGTCTAATATTACTATAAATCCTCTTCCATCTGGCAGTAGCGATCAAAATTGTTTAAACGGTGTAATGCATAAAATAGATCAGACATTATTACCACAATAAAATTTTAAAAAGTATATCATAAAAAACGGCTTCTTGTTATGGAAGCCGTTTTTTGTGCAAACTATTTTATTTTTATTTACTTAAAGAAAATTATAGAGGAGATAGATACTGTGCGTAAGCATAGCCTTCTTCACCTTGCGCTGTTCTTACTTTCCACCAGCTATCGTCTGTTTTTTCTATAAGCGTTACTACTTCGTCGTGTGCTGCTTTTCCTACAATTTCACCTTCGGTACTTGGGGTACTTCTAATGTTGAGGTTGGTAGCATCTGTGGTTACTTTTAACTGTGCACCACTATTCGCTTTAATATCTATGTTCATCATCAAATCTCCACTGGCCATGTTAGGATCCAGTTGTGCGTATTGTGCCCAAAGCGCATCATAATCTGCTGTACTTTTTGCTGTACCGCTTACGTGCAATACGCCGTCTTTTTCTGCTACAGCAAGATTTGCCACACCCATATTGGTTGCAGATTGTACCAGTGCTGCATATTTATCTTGTAATGCCATGTTGTTGTTTTTAAGTTATTATAATTATATTTTTATTTTTTATCCATCAGTTTGCTTACATCAGACTTTACTTTAGCAGCTGCAAGTATCTGCATTATTTTCATGCGGTTTGCGCTGGTAACCTCACCGGATATTACTGCTTTATCTCCTGCAAAATCTACTGTAATTCCTTTAATATCTTTTAAACCATCACTTACTTTTTGCATAGCACCTGCATCCATTGGGGTTGTCATTGATGCTGGCGGCGGTGTTACTGCTACAGGCGCAGGTACCGTTAGATTATTTACAACATCCTTTACACCTTTTTCTGCTTTAGCAAGTTCAACAGCTTTTGCTTTTGCAGCATTATCTGCAACTTCGCCGGTAAGTGTAGCCACACCGTCTTTTACGCTTACGGTAATGCCGGTAGTTTCTTTTGCCTGTACAGCTTTTTCAATATCTGCATCTTTAGGCTTGCAACTCGTAAACGCTACAGTAAGCGCAAGTACGGCAGCTAATGTTACTTTTGTAATTTTCATGTTTGTTGTTTTGAATTTAATAAATAATTGTTACAAACTTAATTAATACTAATGTGATGAAGAGGTAATTTTTAAACTTATTAATAAATTTACAAGGATTTTTTTGATCACCAAATTATATATCAGTTTAAAGCTAATGCCATTTAAAAATATTGTGGCCCTTTATTTAAAAAAAGTAAAGGTTAATCATTTACTTTATTTGCAAACCCTGCATCTTTAAATCCAATTTTCAATTTCAATTCTTCTATTACATTAAATATAATAGGACATAAAGCGTAATGAACCAAGGTTCCAAAAAGGCGGCCTTTAAAATTACTTTTGTGCAGGTGAGGAAATTCCCTGCATTCTTCAAACCTTTCCGCATAAACAGTACATTTTTTTTCTTCTAAAAAATGGCAGGGAATAGTGTTGATAATCATTTTGCCTTGCAGGCTTTCTTCTATATACTGCTGTTTAAATGTTGCTGCATCTATATTTAAGTGTGCAGATAGTCTTTCACATTCCTCAACCGTTACATTTATCATTAAGTGGCTACAACATGCGCCACAGGCAGTACAATCTATTTGCGGAGCTATTGTTTCATTCAGCTGCTGCACCGTTTTATCTAGCATATCTCCATCCATATTTTTCATAAAACTGCGAAATGCATCGTTCTCTACTTCCTTTTTTTTAGCAGTCTCTTTTATAAAATTTTTATTTATAATAATTGTTTGCACAGAAATTATTTAATTTTTGTAAGCAAAAGTTTTGTGTTGATGATGGAATTATTTTTAAATACAAATTCTACTGAAGATAAATTATCAATATTATCAAAGGGGTTTTTTGCAAGCAAGATAAATGTTGTTGTTTTGCCTTTTTCTATAATATTTTGCTTGTTAAAAAATGCTGCGGCATTAGTGGTTACCATCTGTAGTAATTCATAATTACTGTATCCGGCTTTTTTTATTAGTTTCAGTTCATCTACAAGGCTGTAACCTGGTGTTTGAAAAGGTTCTTCAGCATCTGACCCTGCAATAATTTTTAATCCCTTTCCACGCATTTTTGAAAGTACTTCCAATTTATGGGTTACATCGTTTCTCATATAATCCCCATATTGCTTTGCTTTTGTACCCAACTCTGTTGCAGTGGCAGCATAGGTTAAATCCCAGGCGGTTTTGTATAACTTGTAACCAATATTAAAGCCTGCACGGTATTTTAAGGAATCTTCTGGCACAGTGTGATAAACCATCATCGCCCAGTCCACAGTAGGGCAATTGAAAAGGTTATTTTTTACGGCAATATCTATCAGCGAATCTAAGGTAGCAGGTTTAGCTTTATCAAAATATCCTACATGCTCTATAGACCTGTAGCCGCTTGCTATTAATTTTAATGGCGGTATATTTTGCAGCGCATGGCCACAAACGTATAAATTATTTCGTTTTGCAGTCGCCATCAGTGTATCAAAAAAGGCGGGCGATTTTATACCAAAACATTTTATGAAATTATAACCCGCAAGTTTTACAGAATCAATTAAAACAGATAATTTTTCTTCAGAGATATCCTCGTTGCCAAAAAAATTATAGGAAATATATAATTCTGGATTGTATAAATTAGTATTATTTTTTTTGAAAGGTAAAGTAACCTCATTACTTTTCATTATTCTTGCGGCCACTATGCCTGCTGCTGTTTGCAATTGAAAAAAACGCTCTGCATCTTTTGTGGGAAAATGTACATGCATATCGTACAAGCCGGGCATCATATATTTTCCTGTTCCGTCAATTTCTTCCGCAGCTAAATATTTTTTTACGCCTGCAGGTTTTATCAGAGCAATATTACCTGCTAATATATATACGTCCATATTTTCTGAAACCTCATCAGTTAACATGGAAATTATTTTTACATTTTTTACCAGTAGGCTGTATTTCTTTTGTTGAGAAAAAGTAGTAATTGTTATAAAAAGCAGCAAAACGGTAATAAACCTTTTCATAAAATAATTTTTTCAAAGATATATGGATTGATTTTAAAAAAAGACGAATCAAGTAAAACAACAGTTCTTATTATCCGCAAATCGCAAACCATTAGCTTTACCTATTTGCTAACATATTTAGGATATATGTGGATAATGGGTTTAGTAATAATTGTCCTGTTCCTATATATTCGCACATAGCAAAAAATTAATGAGTAGTGTTTAAATTTATTTGTTGAAAAAAGTATAAAAAATACAAAATTGCGTTTCTAAAAATTGGAATAAATTACGGTTAAACTTATTTAGGCTATTGTTTTTGTTTGGTAAAAGGAAAATATTTATTAAAAAAATGGCAGAAAAAGAAAAAGCAGAAGCGATTTACAACGAGGATTCTATAAAAAGTTTAGACTGGAAGGAACACATACGCCTGCGTCCGGGAATGTACATCGGGAAATTAGGTGATGGTAGTTCTCCGGATGATGGCGTGTACGTACTTATAAAAGAAGTAATAGACAATTGCATTGATGAACACACGATGGGGTATGGTAAGCATGTGGATGTAAAGATTGCCGGCAAAACAATTACAATACGGGATTATGGGCGTGGAATACCGCTGGGTAAAGTGGTGGATGTGGTAAGCAAAATTAATACCGGTGCTAAGTACGACAGCAAAGCTTTTCAAAAAAGTGTGGGTTTAAATGGCGTGGGTACAAAAGCAGTTAATGCGCTGAGCGATCATTTTAAAGTGACGGCATACAGAGAAGGAAAAGAAAAAACGGCGGAGTTTGCAAAAGGAAACCTGGTAAAAGATCACAAAGAAACTACTACAAAAGAAGATAATGGAACATTTGTAGAATTTATACCTGATGAAAGTATTTTTAAGAATTTTCATTTTGTACAGGAGTATCTGGACAATCAATTTTGGAACTATTGTTTTTTAAATGCAGGGCTGGTTTTAAACTTAAACGGAAAACGATATATAAGTAAAAACGGGTTGCTGGATTTGCTGGAGCGTAAAACAAATGCAGATGAAATTCGCTACCCCATCATTCATTTGAAAGGAGAAGATATTGAAGTGGCGCTAACGCATGAAAATAGCTATGGTGAAGAGTATTATAGTTTTGTAAACGGGCAGTTTACCACACAGGGCGGTACACACCTGGCGGCTTTTAGAGAAGGTTATGTGCGAACATTAAGAGAGTATTTTAAGAAAGATTATGATGCTGCAGATATTCGTGGCAGCATTTGCGCAGCAATATCTGTAAGGGTGCAAGAACCGGTTTTTGAGAGCCAGACGAAAACCAAACTGGGTTCGCAAACGGTTTACGAAGATGGGCCAAGTATGAAAAATTTCGTTTACGATTTTCTGCATAAGGAACTGGATAATTTTTTACACAGAAACCCTGCCGTGGCAGATGCTTTACGGAAAAGAATAGAACAAAATGAGCGGGAAAGAAAAGAACTGGCAGGTATAAAAAAACTGGCGAACGAACGGGCGAAAAAAGCTAACCTTCACAATAAAAAATTAAGGGATTGTAAGTTTCATTATAATGACGAACCAACAGGTAAAGACAAAGACCTGGTTATAGAAAAACAAAAAGAAAGTACAATTTTTATTACGGAAGGAGATAGCGCTAGCGGCTCTATTACCAAAGCAAGAAGTGTGAATACGCAGGCTGTATTTAGTTTGCGTGGTAAACCTTTAAACTGCTTTGGGCTCACAAAAAAGATTGTTTACGAAAATGAAGAATTTAATTTATTACAGCATGCATTAAATATTGAAGATGGTTATGAAGGGTTGCGGTATAACAATATTGTAGTGGCTACAGATGCTGATGTGGATGGGTTGCATATCCGTTTATTGCTGATGACATTTTTTTTGCAGTTTTTTCCAGATCTTGTAAAGAACGGTCATGTGTATATTTTAGAAACACCATTATTTAGGGTAAGAGATAAAAAAGAAACTATTTATTGCTACGATGAAACGGAAAAACAAGCTGCAATAAAAAAGATTGGCAGCAAGCCCGAAATAACGAGATTCAAAGGTTTGGGGGAAATAAGTCCGGATGAGTTTGCAAGGTTTATAGGTGCAGATATGAAAGTAGAGCCGCTCATAATGGAGCAGGGCGAGCATATACAAAACCTGCTGGAATATTATATGGGCAAAAACACCCCAAGCCGCCAGGAATTTATTATTGAAAATTTACAAATAGAAATGGATGAAGTAGAGATTGCAGAAGCTCAATAAGATAAAGGATTTAGAGAGATTACCAGCGTTTATTTTTTACTAGAGAATAAATTAACTAACACTAAAAATAATGAGTACTGTTTGTAAAAATTGCGGTATAACTTTCAAAGGTAACTTTTGCTTTAACTGTTCGCAAAAAGCTGCTACTACAAGGTTAAAAACGAGTAATGTTACAGAAGAATTCTGGCACAACTTTACCCATACAGATAAATCTGCTTTTGGGTTAATGGGTGCTCTGGCAATAAACCCTGGTAAAGTTATAAGAGAATATATAGGAGGCAAAAGGAAAAAGTATTTTAATCCTTTTACATTTTTTTTTATAGTAACAGCGATACTCATTTTTGTAACAAGCAAAGTATTTCATTACGAAGATCAGCTTTTTAAAACGAGAAATGAATTTGGGCAGTATATAAGCAAGCAATACAATTTAATTATTTTATGTTGTTTGCCATTTTTGGGGATTATTTTAAAGATCATTTTTTTTAAGATTAAATATAATTTTGCGGAGTGGGTTACTTTTTT
>JANXXM010000062.1 GCA_025350645.1 Ferruginibacter sp. | reverse complement strand
ATCATTGGCATTAAAATACGGTTGGCTACAAAACCTGGATAATCATTTACAACACAAGGTACTTTACCCAAAGTTTTGCTAAGTGCTACAACTGTTTCTGTAACTTCTTTTTTGGTAGCATACCCATTAATAATTTCAACGAGTTTCATTACCGGTACTGGATTCATAAAATGCATACCAATTACATTTTGCGGGCGGTTTGTTGCTGCTGCTATTTTTGTAATAGATATAGAAGATGTGTTGCTTGCCAAAATGCAACCTGCGGGTGCAGCTTCATCTATTGCTTTAAATATTTTTAATTTAAGTTCTATATTTTCGGTAGCAGCTTCTACAACGAGTTCAGCATTTTTTACTCCTTCAGCTAAATCAGTAACAGTAGTAATATTATCCAAGGCATATTTTTTATCTGCTTCTGTTGTGTTGCCTTTAGCAATTTGTCTGTCAAAATTTTTACCAATAGTTGTAACGGCTTTTTCTAATTGTTGCGCATTTACGTCAATTAATGTTATATAAAAACCGGCTTGTGCAAAAACATGTGCTATACCATTTCCCATTTGCCCGGCGCCGATAACGCTTACATTTTTTATCATATTATTTTTTAGTTGCTTAATTGGTTTTGATAATTGGGTATTTCTAAATAGCCTTCTGCCTGTACATTCACTTCGTATTTTAAAGCCTTGGCAATAGTAGCTACTTCAGCAGAAGTGAGTGAGCCTGTGCCCATTAATTTTTTGCTGATAGTAGTTAGTAATAATTTGTGCTGGGCCAACAACTGGTAGGTTTCAGATACTAACTGCGATATCATTTTTTCTACATCGGTATCAGTTACAAATTTATCCATAGCATACCCTTGTTCCAAAGTATAATTTGCCTGAAACTCGTTATCAAAGCCATAACGCCTTACAAAATCAATAGCTAAAACTGTTACCTCCGTTCTATCTCCACTACGCCCGATACTGGCATTGTCTTTCCCAAAAATTAATTCTTCGGCAATACCACCAGCTAAAAATATTTTTATTTTGCGTAAAATATTTTCTTTGGTTTCGTGTATGGTGTGTGGAAATGTAAAGCCACCTGCATAGCTACTGGCAATTTTACTTTTTAATTGTAATGGTGCAAGTTTAAATAAAACAATGTATGCTACTGCATGCCCTGCTTCGTGTACACTTATATTTGCAATAGTATCTATCAAATTATTCTGGCGTATTTTATCTATACGACCTACATATAAGGTTTCAATTTTTTCTTTGTTTATTAATGCGGTAATCTTTTTTTGCTGTACATCGTATTTTATACTAATACTTTTTTTATTTTTTATAATGGCTGTAAATAAATATTTACTTAGGTTACTTTCTAGTATGTCAATAATGCTACTAAAAACTGGGCGTACACCTTGTACCGGAAAAACGCCGTTGTTATAAACCAGCGTATTAATGCTGTTATCAATTTTTAAAATTACCCCATAATTATTTTTTATATTTTCGGTAATTCTTTCAATTTCTCTTTGTATGAGTAATTCAAAATGGCTCTTTTTTAAACTTGTATAAATTAAATGTATGTTTCCAAAGCGAGCTACTTGCTCTGGTCTAAATTTTTTGCTAAGTGCATTTTTTATATCTACCAAATTTATTTTGGTGGTAAGGTTATAAAAAATATCAGCATCCACATCTGTTTCGCTGGTTTGTGCGGCTACACTAAAAGCATCATCTAAATTACCGCTCACTATTATTAACGTTTTGCTATGGTCTATTGGTTCGTATATTTTCTTCTTCTGCTTCTCCTTTATTAAAATTTGCATCATATCTTTTTGAGATATTTCAGAAATTTCTTCAACAGGTTTATCCATATTCAGCATTTTTTTTAGAGCATCTGCTTCCCAATAATTCATCATGGGGTTTTCATCCAGCCCCTGCTCCCCGTTTTGTTTGCGCTTGGCTATATCTTTGCCGGTACTCATATAGTTCATTAAATAATAGTCAATATTATCCTTACTTTTTTTAGATAATTTACCATCGCTTAGCAACTCCCAAAAATCGGTAAACTTGCTTTGTGGCATGGGTTTACCTTCTGCATCTAAGGTATTAAAACGTTGTATCTCGTCAAATAAAACAATGGCTGGTTTGCTATCATTTAAATCGTTTGCAGTAAGCATACTGCTTACTGATGTCTGATAACTTGTTTGGTCTATGTTACTTAATTCTATTTCTAAAAATCTATCCTGATAATTTAATTCTTTTACCAATCGTCTTATTAAATCTGTTTTACCTACGCCCGTCATACCCCAAAGGTTTATAATTACGGGACGGCTAAGTAGCTCAGGCATTAAGTACCAAACCTGTATGTAATCCATAAGGTCATCAATAATATTATCA
>JANXXM010000031.1 GCA_025350645.1 Ferruginibacter sp. | reverse complement strand
AAGATGAAAATGGATGGATAGTTATCCTTAACATGCCGGAGCAAAGTAAATATGATTTTAAAAAAGCAAGACTTACCCTTTATGCAGAGCTGTTTGATTTGCCCCAATGGCGCACTATGCGGCCAGAAATTATTTTTGGTTTAATTAATGAGCAAATGGGAAGACGGCTGGAATAAAAAAAATGAAACCTACAATAAAATTATTTATGAAGATGAACTAAAAAATAAGAAATCAAAATAATTAAGTTTGAAAAGAAAATGTAAATAATTGTAATTCCGTATCGTATTTTTGCAGTACTAAATTTTTAAACAATATTTCCTTTATGACCTGGAAACACTTTTTCACTTCTTCTATAGGTAAGAAATTTATAATGGGCCTTACCGGTTTATTTCTGATTACTTTTTTGATCGTTCATTGCACCATCAATGCAATGATTTTTGCAAATGATGGCGGACAAACTTTTAATCACTGGGGGCACTTTATGGGTTCTAATATTTTTATAAGAATTGCAGAAGTAGGACTAATGGTTTTTTTATTACTCCACATCATACAAGGACTTACACTCTGGAAACAGAACAGGGCAGCAAGGCCGGTAAGGTATGCAGTGGTTAAGGGAGATGGGAGAAGTAAATGGTATAGTAAAAGCATGGGTCTTTTAGGAACCCTTATTCTTATTTTTCTGATAATGCATTTTTATCATTTCTGGATACCTTCCAGGTTTGGCGGTATGGCGGCTGTGCATGAGTTACAGGCTACCACATTAGCAAATTATGCAGGGCAACCGGTGCACGATTTATTTGCTGAGATGATTGCTGTTTTTACCGGCAATATTATTGTTGTTATTTTATATGTACTGGGCTGTATATCTCTTTGCTGGCATCTGTTGCATGGGTTTCAAAGTGCATTTCAAACATTTGGGATTAATCATAAAAAATATACCCCCATTATAAAAGCTTTAGGTGCAGGATATTCTGTTATTATTTGCGCAGCATTTGCTGCAATGCCGGTCTCTATTTATCTGGGGTGGATAAGGTAGAAAATGGATGTTATTAAACTGTATTGTAAAAACAGGGGCAAAGTATTTTAAAGCTTTTATAAACAGGTCTTTTTTTATACCTGAAATACTTTAGCAAAAAAATGAATTTAAAATAATTGATAAACCAATAAACCAAATAAGCGATATGGATTCTAAAATTCCTAATGGCGAAATGGACAAAAAATGGGTAGACTATAAAGGGCATGTTAAGCTCGTAAACCCATCCAACAAAAGAAAAATTGATGTAATTGTGATCGGAACCGGTCTTGCAGGTGCATCTGCCGCAGCCTCGCTGGGAGAACTGGGGTATAATGTAAAATCTTTTTGTTTTCAGGATAGTGCAAGGCGTGCACACAGCATAGCTGCACAGGGAGGTATTAATGCAGCTAAAAACTATCAGAATGATGGCGACTCTGTGTTCCGTTTATTTTACGATACTGTTAAAGGTGGGGATTACAGAGCCAGAGAATCAAACGTACATCGCCTTGCCGAAGTAAGTACAGCAATAATAGACCAATGTGTGGCACAGGGCGTACCCTTTGCAAGAGAATACGGCGGCCTGCTTAGCAATCGTTCTTTTGGTGGAACACAGGTACAGCGTACGTTTTATGCGGCAGGGCAAACGGGGCAGCAATTATTATTAGGTGCATATAGTGCTTTGGAGAGGCAAGTAGCACTTGGTAATGTAACCCTTTATCGCAGGCACGAAATGCTGGATGTGGTGATGATAGAGGGCAAAGCACGTGGTATTATAGCAAGAAATTTAGAAACGGGAGAACTGGAAAGACATGGCGGACATGCGGTTTGCCTTTGCAGCGGTGGGTATGGAAATGTTTTTTACCTGAGTACAAATGCAATGGGTAGTAATGTAACAGCTGCATGGAAAGCGCATAAACGAGGTGCATATTTTGGCAACCCTTGTTTTACACAAATACATCCTACCTGTATACCAGTAAGCGGAGATCACCAGAGCAAGCTTACACTTATGAGCGAGAGTTTAAGAAATGATGGCAGAATATGGGTGCCAAAAAACCTGGGAGAAACAAGAAAAGGATCTGAAATACCAGAAGAAGAAAGAGATTATTATTTAGAAAGAAGATACCCGGCATTTGGTAACCTTGTACCACGGGATGTAGCCAGCAGGGCGGCTAAAGAACGCTGCGATGCAGGCTATGGTGTAGGAACAACAAAAATGGCTGTATACCTGGATTTTGCTGATGCTATAAAACGCTATGGTAAAATAGAAACGGGTAAGCCTGGTAATGAAGGTGGTGATATTATAGCTGTAGGAAAAAAGGTAGTGGAAGAAAAATATGGTAATCTCTTTGCCATGTACGAAAAAATTACGGGTGAAAATCCTTACGAAATGCCGATGCGTATTTACCCTGCCGTACATTATACCATGGGAGGCTTGTGGGTAGACTACGAATTACAAACCACCATTAAGGGTTTATATGCATTAGGAGAAGCAAACTTTAGCGACCATGGTGCAAACAGGCTGGGTGCAAGTGCGCTTATGCAAGGTTTGGCAGATGGATATTTTGTATTGCCCTATACAATTGGAAATTATCTTGCTGATGAAATACGCACTGGAAGTATTGATACCAGCCAGCAGGCATTTACCGATACTGAAAATGCAGTAAGAGAAAGAATAAATAAACTGATGGGAATAAAAGGGAATCAATCTGTAGAAAGTTTTCATAAGCGCCTGGGCAAGATAATGTGGGATAAATGTGGTATGGCTCGCAATGCAAAAGATCTCACAATAGCAATTGTAGAAATTCAGCAATTGAAAAAAGAATTCTGGAGCGATGTGCGCATACCTGGTGATGTAAATGAAATGAACGCAGAACTTGATAAAGCGGGCAGGGTAGCAGATTTTATTGAGTTGGGAGAACTAATGTGTGTAGATGCGCTGAACAGGGAAGAGAGTTGTGGCGGGCATTTTAGAGAAGAGAGCCAGACAGAAGATGGCGAAGCACTACGGGACGATGAGCATTTTAGTTTTGTATCTGCGTGGGAACTTAAAGGCGAAAGCAATTGGGAATTACATAAAGAGCAGTTGGATTTTGAAGTAGTAAAACCAAGCCAGAGAAGTTATAAATAAAATAAATATTTTTTGAGCGAAAAATTAATAATAAGAAATTTTGGACCCATAGCAAACGTGGAGTTAGATTTACGTAAGGTTAATGTGCTGATCGGGGATCAAGGAACTGGGAAGAGTACAGTGGCGAAGGTTTTAACCATAATCAAATCAGCCAGCCAAGTAGTTATTGGTAAAATGAACTTGAAAATAAACGGAAAAGATGCAACTGATGAAGAAATCATAAAAATAAAAAATGAAAATTACTCTTTAGATTTTTTTGAACTCCTAAAAAATTATGACTTACTAAATTATGTATCTACTTCGAGTTATTTACTTTTTGAAAATGACAAATGTATTTGTAAACTTGAGAATGGACAAACAAACTTCACAGTTAAAGGAAATAAAAATGATGGTGAAATTATAAAGGATACTTCAGTAAATTATTTTATTCCTGCGTATAGAGAGTCCTATATTCTTTTAAGAAATAGTTATCCGGCAATATTATTAGCAAATGCTAAACTTCCTAAATTATTAAGTCAGTTTGGTCAACAATTTAATAATTATAGAATAGAGTTAAAATATTTCGATCTAAAAAATATTATTGGTGTTGATTATAGGTATATTGATGGCAGTGATTTAATATTATTAGAATCAGGAGATATTATTACCTTCGAAGAGTCTTCAAGCGCAGTAAATAGTGTTGTCCCAATGTTAGTAGTTTTCCTGGGAGTAATTAAGCATATGTCTCAGGATAATCCAAGAATTTATTATAATCATAACTGCCCTCTTATTACCATTGAAGAACCTGAATTAAACTGTTATCCTTCAACCCAGAAAAAGCTAGTTGAATTTTTAGTTGAAAAAATTAAGTTTAAAGATTATCAAAAGTCAAATGAATATTATGTAAATCTCCTATTGACGACTCATAGCCCTTATATACTAACATCTTTAAACAATTTGATGTATTCTTATAATGTAGGTAAACAGCATTTTGACGAAACTGATAAAATTATTCCTTCAAAGGATTGGCTAAATCCAAATGATGTTTCAGCTTATAGACTAAATGAAGGTGGAAAAAGTGAAGATATTTTTGATAGAGAAGAATCTTTAATAAAAGCAGAAAAAATCGATGAAATTTCAAATACTTTAAATGAGCAGTTTGATGCATTATTAAATATTGAATTAGTACCAAGATGAATTTAATATTAGATGAATGCATAGAATTTATGGATGATAGAAAAGAGTGTGTTGCGAGTGAAAATGGCAAACTCTTTAAATTAGAAAATAAAAGCGGATTTTTTATAAGAAAAGTAAAAGTAGATAAATGTATTCCTCAGAAGATAGGTGAAGGTAGGTGTGATTATTTAATGAATATTGATGAAAATAAGAAAATATATTTCATAGAATTGAAAGGAGGTGATTTAAGAAAAGCATTGAAGCAAATTATTGATACGATTGAATATTTAAAATTTGAATTTACAGATTTTATTTTTGAGGCAAGAATTGTAGGAAATGGGAATGTACCAAATCTTAAACCATAAGTGCCTACAAAAACTTAGCAAAACTAGTTATACCAACAAATGGTAAAATTATTTATAGAACATATAGATTTCTTACAGAAAGCATTTAAATATGGAACATTACCACATGAACCTCACTCTTAAAGTGTGGCGTCAAAAAAACAATAAAGTAAAAGGAAGTTTTCAAACATATAACGTAAAAGACATTTCATCTGAAATGAGTTTTTTAGAAATGTTTGATGTGCTTAACGAACAATTGATACATGATGGTAAAGAGCCTATCGCTTTTGATCATGATTGCAGGGAGGGTATTTGCGGAAGTTGTAGTATGCACATAAACGGGGAAGCGCATGGCCCATGGAAACAAAATACTACCTGCCAGTTGCATATGCGTGCTTTTAAAGATGGAGATACAATTGTGGTAGAACCCTGGCGCAGCAAGGCTTTTCCGGTTATAAAAGATTTAGTAGTAAACCGCAGTGCATTTGACAGGGTAATAGAAGCGGGCGGCTACATTAGCGTAAATACCGGAAATGCAGTAGATGCAAATGCAATACCTATAGATAAAAAAAATGCCGATGATGCTTTTATGGCCGCTGCATGTATTGGTTGCGGCGCCTGTGTGGCTACCTGCATAAATGGCAGTGCTATGCTGTTTGTTGGGGCTAAAGTTTCTCAGCTTGCATTGCTGCCTCAGGGCAACCCTGAGAGAGAAAGCCGTGTGCTTAACATGGTTGCACAAATGGATAAGGAAGGTTTTGGTAATTGTACCAATACTTATGCCTGCGAAGCAGAATGCCCCAAAGGAATATCTGTAGCTAACATTGCAAGAATGAACAAAGAATATTTAGGTGCCGGGTTAGGTACCGAAGCATAAATTACTCATTCAATTTTTTATAAGATAATGTCATCAACATTTTTTGGATTCCATCATTAGTATTTTAAAAATTGACAAGTCTGTTTTTCTGCATATAAATTTTCATAATGGCCGACATATTTATATCAGATTTCCGTGATTTTTTTTTGCGCTAAAAACTAAATAAATAAATGCCCGGCTTTATCTTCTTAACGTAAACGAAACCTTTCCATTGCTGGTTTTATTGCTTTTCATTCATTCGGCCTAAAAATAAATCATCGGCACTATCAAAGTTGCTGCCGCTTTTATCACCAGCACTTCCTTCAAGTTTACAATTAGTATAAATTTTTGTGTAAACTCATCAAAAGAATACACTATTGAACACCATTTATTCATCTCGGCAAATCGTTTCTTCGCCAGTGCAAAACCTAGTAATTACCGGCATAAAATTGTTCATTAGCAGTAGGATTGCCGTATTGCATTCGGTTACAAAATCAGAAATTCTTACAAGTAAATTTCCTTCAAGATAATACGTATTGCCTTTTTAAAGGAGAAGATAATTATTTAACCCCGGTATAATTATGCGGCGTAATAGCCTTCAATTCTTTTTTTAATGCTGCAGCTATTTTTAAGGAATTTATAAATGAATGTATTACATTTTTATCAATAGCAGTTTTTCCTCTGGTCAGTTCTTTTAGTGTTTCATAAGGCTTTGGATAATTTTCTCTGCGTAAAATGGTTTGAATAGCTTCTGAAACTACAGCCCAGTTATTTTCCAGATCTGCTTTTAATTTTTGCTCATTTAAAATCAATTTATTCAATCCTTTTTCTAAGGAGGAAAATGCAATGGCAGTGTGCGCCATGGGCACACCAATATTTCTAAGCACAGTACTGTCTGTAAGATCCCGCTGCAGCCTACTAATGGGCAGTTTCCCTGAAAGATGCTCCAGTACTGCATTTGCAAGCCCAAGATTTC
>JANXXM010000019.1 GCA_025350645.1 Ferruginibacter sp. | reverse complement strand
CAGATGAGCGATGCAGAACTGGAAAAAACTACCGCAAAAATAAATATAAGTAACAATAACCAAGAGCTTACTGCCACTGGCGAAGTATTAAAATTTGATGGATTTTTAAAAGTATACCTGGAAAGTAATGATGAAGAAGAAAATGAAGAGGAAGGCGAAAGTAGGCTGCCAAACCTAACAGCAGGGCAGGTTTTAGCGTTTAACCAAATGACAGCAACAGAGCGTTTTACCAAACACAGTGCAAGATATACAGAAGCGTCGCTGGTAAAAAAACTAGAAGAACTCGGTATAGGAAGGCCAAGTACTTACGCTCCTACTATCTCTACAATCATTAAAAGAACTTATGTAGAAAAGAAAGATAAAGAAGGGGTAAAAAGAAATTTCAGGATACTGCGTTTAACTAAAAATGATATCATCGAAAAAACAATGGAGCAGGAAAATACTGGTGCAGAGAAATCAAAATTATTTCCCACAGATCTTGGTTTGGTGGTAACCGATTTTTTAAACCAGCATTTTACAAAAGTGATGGATTACTCTTTTACAGCAAATATTGAAAAGGAGTTTGATGAAATAGCTGATGGACACAAAAACTGGAGCAGCATGGTGGGCGATTTTTATACGCCGTTTCATATAGGAGTAGAACATACATTAGAAACTGCTGAAAGAGCAGTGGGAGAAAGGGTTTTAGGCGATAGCGAAGATGGAAAACCTATTATTGCACGGATGGGAAGATATGGCCCAATGGTGCAGGTGGGCGTGCAAACGGATGAAGAAAAACCCCGCTTCGCAAAATTAAAAGCAAGCCAGAGTATAGAAACCATAACGCTTGCAGAAGCACTGGAATTGTTTAAACTTCCGCTAAGCATTGGCGAATATGAAGGGCAGGAAGTAAGCGTGAACATTGGCAGGTTTGGCCCTTACGTAAAGTGGAACGAACAATTTATATCTATACCCAAAGGAGAAGAACCGCTGGATATAACCGTAGAACGTGCTGTAGAAATTATAAATGCCAAGCAAAAAGAAGATGCTCCCATTGGATTTTTTGACGAGAAGCCGATTACAAAAGGCAAAGGAAGATTTGGGCCATTTATAAAATGGAACGATCTTTTTATAAATATACCAAAGGGGTACAATTTTGATACACTCACACAAAAAGATTGTGATGAGCTAATAGAAAAAAAGCTGGAAAAAGAAGCCAACCGATTTATACAACAATGGCCTGCAGAAAAAATAAGTATCGAGAACGGCCGCTGGGGACCTTTTATACGTTTCAATAAAAAAATGCTGAAACTTACCGGCAGCGGTGCTTCCGGCAAATACACAGCAGAAGAACTTGCTGTAATAAACCTGGATGCGATAAAGAAAATGATTGTAACACAGGAGCCAAAAGCATTTGATAAAAAAGCAACCGCAAAGAAAAAAGCAGCTCCTAAAAAAGCAGCCAAGAAAAAATAAAAAGCTTGCAAGAAAATAAAGAAATATCGGCATTGCTCCATTTAATAGATGACCCCGATGAAGATGTGTACAATGAAGTAAGTAACAAAATTGTGTCTTTTGGGAAAGCCATAATACCCAACCTGGAAATTTTTTGGGAAACCATAACGGATAGTGCCACGCAGGAAAAAGTGGAGCTGCTCATTCACCGGTTGCATATAGAAGACCTTACTGCCGATTTTAAAAAATGGAAAACAGAAGGAAAAGAATTGTTATCAGGATCTTTGCTGGTAGCAAAATTTGTATATCCCGATCTGGATATTTCTTTAATTTTAAAAGAAATTGAAAAGCTGCGCAGGAATATATGGTTGGAACTTAACAGCTATCTTACTGCGCTGGAGCAAATAAACGTTACCAACAGCATAGTATATAATTACTACCGTCAATCGGGCATGGAAGTAAATTACGAAAAACCAGAAGGTTTTTTGTTGAACAAAGTACTGGAAGCAAAAAGGGGAAATGCATTTGGAAACGGAGTGTTGTATTTAATATTATGCGCTTTGCTCGATGTACCGGTACGAGCTATAAATATTCCACGGCAGTTTATACTTGGCTATTTTGATATGCAGTATGATACGCTTAATCCTGCAGGACATCCATCAGAAAAAATAAAATTTTATATTGATCCTGTAAACGGGCAAATGTATTCTCATAAAGATGTAGAAAATTATTTTAAAAAATTATCCGTACCGCCTGTTGCATCTTATTTTAGGCCTATGGATAATACTAAAGTTGTACAAACATTGCTGGGCGAACTGTGTAAGTGTTATGATAACGATAACCAGCGTTATAAAGTAGATGAACTCAATACAATCATTAATTTATTAGAAGAATGATATACCATGTAACTAGCAGTAAAAAATGGAACGATGCGCTTGCAAAAGGCAGTTATGAAGCGCCATCATTACACACAGAAGGTTTTATACACCTTAGTACAAAGGAGCAGGTAGCAGGTGTGTTGCAAAGATATTATTCCGGCAAAAATGATCTGGTGCTGCTTCATATAGAAGAAGATAAAATAATTGCGCCACTTAAATATGAACTTGCGCCATCAGTAAATGAAATGTTTCCGCATATTTATGGTGCGCTTAATATAGATGCAGTTGCTACAACAGAATTATTATGATAACATGGAATGATTTTGAAAAATTAGATATCAGGTGCGGTACCATAATTGCTGCAACAAATTTTGAGAAGGCAAAAAAACCTGCATACAAACTGCAAATAGATTTTGGCGAATGGGGAATAAAAAATTCATCGGCACAAATTACGGCATTGTACAATTTGCAAAATCTTGTAGGAAAACAAATTATTGCAATAATAAATTTTCCGCCAAAACAAATTGCAGATTTTATGAGTGAGTGCCTTGTACTGGGTATTTATAATAAAGATGGAGCGGTAGTTTTATTACAACCATCAATAGCGGTTAATAACGGAGATAAAGTGGGTTGATTATTTTGTATCAGCAAAAATGCACTGCGGAATGGATAATTTTATTAATCATTTTGCACTACCCTAATGCTAAAGATTGTCTTAAAGCCCTGTCAATACTCAATTCCAGGACTTACATTTTATCTAATCTATGAGATGCAAGCTTTACCAGCTAAAGTTTAAGAGGATTTACTTTTAGAAATGGAATGAATTGTATGAGATAGAAAAGTTGTTAAGTATTCACCACATTAGTTGGGTAAGGTTTTCCATTTGCCAATTACATTTTCAGTAGTCTCAAAAAATTTGGACAACTCACTTCTTTACTTTTGAATTTAATTTTTAGGTGATTTGAGTATTTTCGTAGTATATCAATATCCGTTAAATTTTAATCGTATCAATAAATTTTTATCATTTTTCCCCACCTTTTTATTTTTTGTACAATTATTTCTACAAAGTAATAAACTTTATATTTTATTTCTAACAGTAATAATGTTGATAACATTTTAAAAACCAATATCGAAGTCATTTCGTAGTTAACACAAGTATGGCTGATTTTATGCTATACCTGTTATACGTTTTACACTTTTCACAACTAAAAAAAATTTTATGAACAACAAAATTTCGTCTCCTCCATCAAAGGATGAAAAATTGATTTCTGATTTTGGAATTCAACGCAGAAATATGCTTAAATTTTTTGGCGCATCTGCAGCTGTCATCACATTAGGTACTGCATGTAACAAAAATGATGATCCTATTGTAGTGCCCGATGGAGCTATAAATTTAGGCAGTGGCGATACGGGTATTCTTAATTATGCTTACGCACTGGAGCAGCTCGAAGCTGCATTTTATGTGCAGGTAGTAAATGCTGCCAATTTTACAACTTTATTTTCTGCTACAGAACAGCTTTATCTTTCAGATATTAGAGATCATGAAGTAGCACACAGACAATTCTTTAAAACAGCACTCGGCGCAAACGCTATCCCTGGCCTTACACCTAACTTTACTACAATAGATTTTACAACAAGAATTGGTATTTTAAATCAGGCTAAAGCTTTTGAAGATACGGGTGTATCTGCATATAATGGTGCTGGTAAATTATTGGTAGATATAAATTATTTACTTACTGCAGGTAAAATAGTTTCTGTAGAAGCCCGCCACGCCGCACTTATAAGAGATTTGATAAGCAATGGTACTTTTGCTGATGATCTCGATGCTAACGCAAAAGACATAGAAAAAACACCAGCACAGGTAGCAGTAATTGCAAACACTTACCTGGCTGCAAACTCTCAGATAAGCGGTGCTAATCTTCCTACATCATAAATTTAATAACCAACAAAATCTATTAAAATGAATTTACAAAATATAATTACAGAAATAGAAAAGGTGGATCCCGAAGTTTATGAAAGGATGGACACCCGCAGAAATGCCATGAGCAGTTTTGCAAAAGCAAGTGGTAAAATTGCCCTGGCTGCAATGCCTTTTATGCTGGGTTCTATGTTTAAAAAAGCTTATGGGCAAACCAATGCTGATGTGATTAACACATTAAAATTTGCGCTTACTTTAGAATACTTGGAGTCTGAATTTTACAAACAGGGTGTTGCAGGTTCCGGGGTGCAAACAGTAGGTGCTACAAATGCTGCTGCCTTAGGAGCACTTACTAAAATAAGAGATCATGAAGTAACGCACGTAGCTTATTTAAGAGCAGTATTATCTGCATTGGGAGACAATACTGCACCTGTTTTAACAGCAGCAAATTTTGATTTTACTGCGGGTAATAGTGCTGCTGGTACTGGTCCGTTTGCAGGTGTTTTTCAAAATTATGATCTGTTTCTTGCAGTAGCACAAACGCTGGAAGATACTGGCGTAAGGGCTTACAAAGGATCTGCAGGTACATTAATAAACAACAATGATGTACTTACTGCTGCATTAAATATACATTCAGTAGAAGCTCGTCATGCTTCGCACATTCGCCAGATGCGTCGTGCACGTGCGGTTGCATTCCCTGCAAACCCATTATACACGAGCGTAAATCTTGCAAAACCTTGGATAGAAAATAAAGAAAGTAATATTAACAGTACAGCGGTACAACCTAATTATGATGGCGAAGAAGTAGCTACACAATTGGGCGTAAATATAGCTACAAATGGTGGCGTATCTGTAGCAGCTGCTACTGCCAGTTTTGATGAACCACTTACACAAGCACAGGTTCTTGTGCTAGTGGATCCGTTTATTATTTAATTTGTTTTGTTTTTAATGGGGCTGTCTCATAATATGAGGCAGCCCTTTTTTTATTCCATTTATTTAAAAAATATTTTTTGTTATATAATACGGATATTCTTTTATGCTTAACAGTAAAGGCAGACCTGCAATAGATTATTAAAACCTTTATTCCATTTCGGCTAATCTTTTTATAATAAGGCTGGCATTGAGTTTTATAATTTATTTGTTAGATAACCAGCCGCCACTATTCAATATAAATATTTAATTTAAAAGAGTTTGATACATCATTAAGAAGTAAAAACTTTTAAACTTAACCTGTACTTTTTAAAAAAGGAAAACTTTTTTTTGCTCATTAAATAAATCATAACTCAAAACTTTTTTTTAAAATAATTAATTACTAGTTCTATTTTTTTAAAAAAAAATAAATTAAAAACAAACTGTAAATATAAATGCTTCGTAAGTGCAAAGAGATTGTTATAATATTTTATGTTGTACAATTTTTTTTTATTTTCTTAATTATAATATTAATCACATGACTCTAAAATTACCCCAGCATATTTTGTTGGTTAGTCTGTTTTTGGTTTTTGGGCAGGTGCTCAAAGCGCAAACAACAGCATCAAAAAATAATCCTATTACTACCGCCGTGCCTTATTTAAGAATAGCTGCAGACCCACGGGCAGCAGCTATGGGAGATATGGGTGTAGCCACATCTCCGGATGCAAACAGCCTTTTTTACAATGGTGCTAAAACAGCATTTAACGAAAGTAAATATGGTATAAGTGCTTCTTACACTCCCTATCTGCAGGAGCTGGATGTAAAAAATTTATATCTTTTATCCCTAGGAACTTATTATAAACTAAGCGAAAATGAAGCACTATCTCTTGGCGTAAGATATTTTAGCCAAGGAGATTTTTCATTTACAGATAATATAGGTCAGGAAATAAAAACGTATAAGCCTAATGATTTTTCCCTTGAAGCAGGATACTCTCGTAAACTTTCAAAAACATTTGGTGTAGGTTTAAACCTGCGGTACATACAGTCTAAATTAGCAGACAACTCTACCTACGCTGATGTGAAAACAGGCAAGTCTGTTGCCGCAGATATTTCTGCATTTTACCAAGGTATAAAAGGTTTAAATCTTGGGTTGGCATTTACAAACCTAGGGTCTAAAATAAGTTATACAGGCGATAACAATAAAAACTATATACCTGCAAACATTGCACTGGGCGCCAGTTACAGCATAAGTGTAGATGCTGATAATAAAATTTCTTTTGGTGCAGAAGTAAATAAATTATTGGTACCTACACCACCAGATCCTGCAGATGCCGATGCCGTAGCTAAGTACAATAACAAAAGTGTGGTAAGCAGTTGGTTCAGTTCTTATGGCGATGCGCCAGGTGGGTTTAAAGAAGAATTAAAAGAGATACAGTTAGGTGGCGGGGCTGAGTATAGTTACCAGGATAAATTTATGCTGCGTGCAGGATATTTTTCAGAAAATAAATTAAAAGGTTATAGAAATTATGCAACAGCAGGCGTTGGTGTAAAATATAAAGTGGCCGGTCTTAACTTTTCTTACCTCATACCTACTGGTCCTAATTCAAAGTTCAGTGGCCTGGAAAATACTTTTCGCCTTGGTTTAACATTCGGCTCCACAAAATAACGATCCGCAAATTTTTAAAAATAAATTAATAAAAATGAAAAATATAAATACACAAATGAAGCATGTTCTGTTGCTTTTTGTTATGCTTTCAGTAAGTTTATTTTCTTTGGCCAGCAGCCATAGAGAGGCTCCCCTTATAAGCAATGATCCGCTTGCAGATAACACAGACGTGTACGCTTTTCGCAGTCCCGATGATCCTACAACCATCACCATCATTGCAAATTACATTCCTTTTCAATTGCCCGAAGGCGGACCGAACTATTATAATTTTGGTACAAACATCCGCTACGAAATTCACATAAAAAATAAAACATCTACCACTACAGATGATATTTTGTATCGCTTTACTTTTACCCAGGTAAATGAAGACCCTACTACCTTCTTTAATATTCGCCTGGCAAAACAAAATATAAAGACAACTTATATTTGCGAAAAGAGTATAAACGGTGCTGCATTAACCACTATAGTAACCAATGGTATTGTACCACCGGCAAACATTGGCCCCCGCTCCATACAAGGCGCTGCAGGCCTTGCCCAGCCAAACTATGATGCATTAATAACCGCAGCTATTGGTACCGCTACCAGCGGCGAAAAGGTTTTTTGTGGCCCGGTTGATGATCCTTTTTTTGTAGACCTGGCCGGTGCATTTGATGCAGGTAATTTTAGACCTGAAGGCAATACTACCAACCCTACAAAAGATGGTTTAGCAAGGCATAATGTGCATAGCATTGCATTAAAAATTCCTATCAGCAGTTTGCAAAAAGATGGTAAGCCGGTATCGCAGGCCACCAGTATTTTAGATGCAGATTTTGTAATTGGTGTATGGGCAAGTGCAAGTCGCCAGCAAATAAAAACATTAAATGCAAACGGTGCCGTTGGTTACTCAGGACCATGGGTGCAGGTTTCCCGCCTTGGTATGCCACTTACCAATGAGGCCGTTATCCCAGTAGGAATGAAAGATAAATGGAACGCAACAACTCCGGTAAACGATTTGCAGTTTGCAAAATATTTTACCAATCCAGAGCTTGCTTTATACATGGACGATTCGCAATTTGGCGGCGCAGTACCATCACTAAATGCTTTGCGCATACAAAATCATTCTTTAGGTGCGTATGATTTTAGAAATGGCAAACCAGGTTTATATACTTTAAAAGGAAATGCAGCATTAAAAGGTACCGCATTGGATGACGCAATATTTGGTAATATACTTTTGCCGGATGCTACCAGCCCGAGAGCAGTGGATATTCTTCCTATTTTTTATACCGGTGTTCCCAATTTAATTCCTTACCAGTTGGCAACGGGTAAAAACGGTAATCCGCTTGCAGCAGGCAAACCTTTTATAAATAATTTTTTACCAACATTAGGCGATATGCTCCGGTTAAATATGGCCGTGCCGGTTACTCCCCGCAATGATCCGAAATTTAGTTCGCTGGGTATTGTAAATGCAGCAGTACTGGGCCTTACAGACCCTGCATACAATACCTCAACCTCATTGCAGTTTATACCAAATATGGATGGTTTCCCCAATGGCAGAAGACTGGAAGATGATGTAACAACGATTGAGTTGCAGGCTGTGGGCGGTGTAGCACTTGCTGCTATTGGTTTGTGGTATGATGATTATAAATTTGATGGCAAGCCAGTAACTCAAAATCTGGTAAATGTATTAAGTTTTACTGCTGGTCCTACAAAAAATGATACCACATTTAAAGCCGGCTTCCCTTATGTGCAAACACCGTGGAGAGGTTTTGATTACACCATTAAACCCCGTTTTTAATCAACAAAAAATTAATGATTTTATAAACATACAGATATGAAAAAATATTTTTTAAAACTTACGGTGTTGATGGTTTGCAGCAGTGCACTCGTATTTAATGCTATGGCATCCAGCCACCGTGAGGCACCGCTAATAAGCAACGACCCGCTGGCAGATAATACAGATGTGTACGCATTCAGAAGCCCGAGCGATACCAACAAAGTAGTTTTTATTGCGGACTACATTCCTTTTGAACACCCTGCTGGTGGCCCTAACTGGTATAATTTCGGCGAAAATATTCGTTATGAAATTCATATTGATAACAACATCAGCACGCCTGGTGATGATATTATTTATCGTTTTACTTTTACGAATGTAAATGAAGATGGTACAACTTTTTTCAACATACGCCTGGGAAAACAAAATATAAAAACAACCTACAATTGTGAAAAAAGTATAAATGGTGGTGCTTCTTTTACAACAATTGTTGCAAACGGAATAGTGCCACCCAATAATATTGGCCCACGTTCCATTGAAGACCCTACTGTAGGATTAGGCGCATCAAATTATGATGCATTAATTACCGCAGCTACTGCAACAGCAACAGGCACTGCAGCAGAAAAAATATTTTGCGGCCCGGCAGACGATCCATTCTTTGTAGATCTTGGTGGTGCATTTGACCTCGGTGGTTTTAGAACCGCTGCACAAGGTGCAAGAGATGGGCTGGCAAAACAAAACTGCCATTCCATTGTGATAGAAGTACCTATTTCAGCTATACAAAAAGCAGGTAAAACTACAGCACAGGCCACCAGTATTTTAGATGGCGAATTTATTATTGGTGTTTACGCAAGCGCATCCCGCCCGCAAATTACCACCCTTAGTACAACAGGCGATAAGCCTGCAACCAGCGGTGCTTGGACACAAGTTTCCAGATTGGGTATGCCATTAACCAACGAAGTAATTATCCCTGTAGGCATGAAAGACAAATGGAATGCGCTTACACCAACAAGTGCCACAGAAGGTCAGTTTATTCCTTATTTTAAAAATCCGGAACTAGCTTTATACATGGACGACTCACAATTTGGCACAGCCGTACCCGGCCTTGCTGATTTAAGAATACAAAAAAATTCATTAGGTGCATTTGATTTTAGAAATGGCAAGCCAGGTCTATATCCTTTAAAAGGAAGCCCTGCATTGGATGGTACTGCTTTATCTGATGCTAATTTTGGTACCATTTTATTACCAGATGCTACTAGCCCGAGAGCAGTAGATATTCTACCTGCATTTTATACAGGTGTTCCCAATCTTCGTCCTTATCAGTTGGCTACAGGCAAGCCGGTAGGCAATCCGCTTGCGGCAGGTAAGCCTTTTATAAATAATTTTTTACCTACCCTTGCAGATTATTTAAGGTTAAATATGGCTGTGCCCGTTACGCCAAGAAACAGTGCAGATTTTAGCAGGCTGGGAATTGTACAGGCCGCTGTGCTGGGGCTTACAGATAGCAGGTTTAATACAAATGCAAGCTTACAGTTTATACCCAACATGGATGGTTTTCCTAATGGCAGAAGATTGGAAGATGATGTAACTACTATTGAGCTTCAGGCTGTGGGTGGGGTATTCCTTGCTGCCATTGGGTTGTACTACGATGATTATGTAGTAGGTGGCTCACCGGTAACACCGCAATTAGTAAAAACAATAAGTTTTAAAGAAGGTGTTTTTAAAAATGATACCACACTTAAAGCTGGCTTTCCTTATGTGCAGGCACCATGGAGAGGCTTTACAGGTGCATCTTATGTAGGACCAAAAAGCAATATTTATGGTTTAGGATTAGGTAATACGGTGATTGCTTTAAATGCATTCCCGAGCCCTTTTAAAACTTCTACTACCTTTCATTACAGGCTTACTGTAGATGCTGTAAACGTAAGAATAGATGTACTAGATGCTAAAGGAAGCAGGGTAACTTCTATAAACGATGGAGGAAAAACCAAGGGCGATTATTATTTAAACTGGTCACCGGCAACTTTATCTGCAGGTGCATATTATGCCAGGGTTATTGCAGATGGTGCAAAGTCCAATACTTTTGGGCTAGTTAAAATTAAATAGGCATTGTTTATAAGCATAAAAATGAAAAAAAGAAGAACCCTGGTTCTTCTTTTTTCGTATGTGACAAATACAATAACCTCTTTTAATTTTATATTAACAACAGCAACACATGAAATTATTTAAACACTTTACAGTTATTTTTTCTTTACTTTTTTTTACAAATATTTTTTTTGCAGGCTGCAGCAGCAACGAAGAAAAGTTAAAAGCTTATGTAAGCGAGCAAAACCCTTTAGATATACCTGCACTTATGGAACGCAAAGGAGAACTGGCGCAGGCAGCGGAGTGGCCTAAAACAAAAGATAAAGTAGCAGAGCTTAAACAAAAAATAACGCTTAAGCCAGATGATACAAAACTACGGCTACAAATGGCGGTTATTTATATTGCCGAGCAGCGCATAACCGGAGAGCACCACTACTACTACCCTGCCATAGAAAAAATACTGGATGGTATTCTTAGCATAGATCCAAATAATTTTGATGCAAGAGTATACAAGGCATCTGTAAAAATGAGTTTGCACCAGTTTGCCGAGGCTAAAATACTTGCAGAAGAAGCAAAAAAAATAAACCCCAATAATGCTTATGTGTATGGCATTTTGGTAGATGCAAATGTAGAGCTGGGCAATTATGAAGAAGCAGTAGCCAATAGCGATAAAATGCAAACCATTAAACCATCGCTGGAATCTTACTCCAGGGCATCTTACCTCCGAGAAATTTATGGCGATTATAAAGGAGCTATAGAAGCAATGAAACTTGCTGTAACAGCGGGTTTGCCGGGGTCTGAACCACAATGCTGGAGCCGCAATATTTTAGGCGATCTTTATTTTAACACCAATAATTTAACGGAGGCAGAAAGAGCCTATAAAGAAAATCTTTCTATGCGCCCAAGTTATGCACCAAGTATGGCAGGCCTTGCAAAAGTAGAAGCTGCAAAAAAGAATTATGCCGCAGCCATTAATTTGCTGGATAGTGCAAACGCTGTAATGCCTTCTGCCGCTTACGATGAGCAAAAAGGCGATGTGTATCTTGCCATGGGCAATACTACAAAAGCTACCGAAACCTACAAGGCAGTACAAAAATTACTACAGGTTGATGCTATGAGCGGCCACTCAGTATCTCTCGAGCAGGCTAAGCTTTTTACAAAAATGAACCAGTACGATAGTGCACAAAAACATGGCCTTGCGGAATATGCTATTCGCCCAAAAAATATTGAAGTAAACAAACAACTTGCATGGATTGCTTACCACGAAAAAGATGCAGCAAAAGCCAGCGAGTATTTAAAAGCAGCAATGCAAACAGGTTCTAAGAATCCTGAGCTCATAGAATGGGCTGCTTTAATAAATAAAAAATAATGTACAATAATTTTAATAACCCCAAAGCTTTTGCTACAAAGGCTTTGGGTATTTTTATTTTATTTTTTTTAATGAGCCAGTTAGTATTTGCACATCCGGCGCCAGGCGAGTTAAATAAATTATCTAAAACAGAAGTATCTTACCTGTATGTATTATTGGGCTACAAACATATTTTACCCTGGGGCATAGATCATATTTTATTTGTACTCAGTCTATTTTTATTAAGCCCCAAATTAAAACCTGTGTTGTGGCAGGCTACTGCATTTACGGTTGCCCACACCATTACACTTGGTCTTAGCGTGTACAAAATAATTGTACCGCCTACAGCCATTGTAGAGCCTGTAATTTCTTTATCCATTTTATATGTTGCCTTAGAAAATATTTTTTCACCCACCTTAAAAAAATCCAGGATAGGTATTGTATTTTTATTTGGTCTCATACACGGCATGGGCTTCGCCAGCGCACTTAGCGAAATCGGCCTCCCGCAAAATGCCTATTTCACTTCCCTCATTATGTTTAATGTTGGGGTAGAACTGGGGCAGCTCACAATAATAGTAGCAGCCTGGTTATTTTTTAGAAAATTATTTTTATTGGTAGCAAAACAAATTACTCCCACGCCGGATTATAGAAAATATATAGTAGTACCCATTTCTGCAATCATTGCTGTTATAGCGGTATATTGGACGATAGAGCGAATATTTTTTAGGTAATTTTTTAGAGAATTTTTTACTAAAATAAAATTGATTTTTAAGTTGCTAAGCAAATTTAATAATCACCAAAATCATTTTTAAAATTTTTCTTTCCATCTCCTATTTCTTAAATAGTTAACATGGATTGCTTATTTTGTTCAGGACATTTAGGAAGTTAGTTTTAATTGGAAATACAATTTTTTTTCAGATGAAATTTAAATTTGCATTTTATCAATCTTTTTATTTAAAATATTTAAACAGCGAAGATTTTCTTAAAGTCGTTTATAGTTGTAGTTATTACTTTTGGAAAACTAAGTGTTTTTAATATTTTGAAATGAT
>JANXXM010000148.1 GCA_025350645.1 Ferruginibacter sp. | reverse complement strand
CCATGCATATAAACCCTGGCCAGCGGGTACTTCTATATATGCATACTCCCTGCGTGGTTCCTGGCCGCTGCCCAGCTCGTATAGCACAGTGCCATCTACAAAACCTTTTAATTCATTTACGAGGTATTCTGCCCTGCCTATAATACTCCTGTCTCCCAGTTGCCTGCTTAGTATACTATCTGTTACCTGTAATTTTCTGTACGTTCCCGTAAAGCGAAATTTGTGGCGTTCACTTTTCATCAACTCTGTAGTTACATTATAATTGTCGCTTTTATTTGCTTCTTTTAGTAATGCTTTTTTTGGTAAAAGATCATTTCTTTTTACAAACGATACCCCCCATTTATTGAGTTTGGTTTGGTTGGATTTTAAATAAAATTCATACACATTAAATGCAAAGCTGGTATTGTTAAGAGAATCTGAATTTTTTCGAAAAAGTTTATTATGCTCCCCTGTATATTTTATGCCGGCTTCTGCATTTCTGTACCTTGTAAAAATTCTTTTTACATCAAAGGTTGGCCTAAAAAAACTGCCCCGCTGTTGTGTTGCATTAAAATTAGTGAGGCTAATGCTGTTGCTTAGCACAAATCCTTTTATTTTTACTGTTTGTATCAGCCGCTGGCGAAAACCATTATAACCATCGCTGCGGTTATAATGGGTAATATCATACTGGATATTGTTATTTAATGTATCAATAATTTTGAGAGAAGCATTACTGATGTGCTCATCTGCAGGTGCCGCATCAAAAGGCAAACTCCAGTCACGCAGGTATTCTATATTGCGCAAACGTTCCAGTGGTTTGAATTTTTTCTGCACAAATTCGTAGCCTGCTGTAGCCTGCAAAGCAAAATACTTTTTAAAAAAATGCATCTTTTTAATATTATTTTCCAGTTGAAATTTTGCAGCAAGCCCGGTATTATCTGCTTTATTTTTTGATGAAAATGTATTTATATCATAATTGCTCATGGCTACTTCTGTTTTTATTTTTACAGAAGGCATAATCAAATAATCTGCACCGGCAGTAAATACCAGCAGTTTTTTTGGTGTTACCAGCAGAGATACCGGCTCCCAGTCGCCTTGCTTTATAATGCCCACTGGTGCTGCCCATACAAATGCTTTTCCATTTGTAGCATTGGTAAGCTGGGTATAATTTCCTTTGCCGGGGCCCAAGTAAGTAAAAGATAAATTATACAACTCTAATGCATTGTTACTGGATATAATATACACGCCGGGGTAAATAATTCCATTAATTAAACTGTCTGTTTTTCTATACAAAATTTTACCTGCTGCAAAGGTATCTTTCACCGCATTATTGTAATACGCATTGCTGATGCTATCGCCAATATCTGCCAGAAATTGTTTTTGTTTGGTATCCAGCACCTGGTCTATAGCAGAATTTTTAGCATCATTATTTGAATATGCCCCGAGGTAAACATTTAGCTTTTCACTAAGCCTTATTTCATCGCTCACATATAACTGGGAGTTTAAATAATTTCTGTCAGAGTATTCAAACTCCACCTGTACCCTTATATCTTTTGTAATTAAATGTTTAGGCGTAAAAGTTATTTCGGCCCGGTTGTAGTCTATAACATAATCCTGATCTTCGCCACGCTGCATGCGTACACCGTCTATAAAAACCCTTTCTGTATTGCCCAGCACTACTAAATATAATTCGTTGTTATTGCCATAAAGCCGGTATGGGCCCTGGTTTCCTTCTAATGTTTTAATAATATTTTTTGCAAACTTGCCTTTGGCAATGGCTGCACTCACCAGCAGAGAATTATAAATATTTTTACTAATTTTTTTATCTGCAATAACAGAAATTCCCTGCAGTCTTTTATAAAAATTAAGAAAGTAGTTTTTACTTTCCCGTATATCAATATCGCCAAGGTTTACCTGCCAGTTTTTTTTCTTTGCCTGAAAATAAATACGGTCAAAGTCCCGCAGGTTTTGTGTATTCCCTTCCGGCTGTATGGGAATATTATTATCTGTGATGGCGGCGGTAAGTTCCAGGCTATCGCCAATAAAACCATTTAGCTGCAGGTTCATGGTACTTTTTACGGTAGCATCCTGGTTGTTTCCAAATGCAATAGAGCGGCCAAATGTACCTTCCGTTTTTAAAGTGCCAAAATCAAAAAAAGGATTGGTTTGCTTTACCGCATTGGTTATCACAAAAGGATTTTCTGCCTTAAACCGGTAGCGAATATCATCGTAATTATAACGCCTGGCTACAGCATTTAATTTAAAGGGAAAAACCCTGTAACTGATGTCAATACTATCCATGGTGGGCTTATCTTTCCACTTTATGCTGGCGTTTATTTCATCTATTTCGTAAGCAAGCGGTGTAATATTTTGCATGGTGAAAGTGCCTGGTGCTATACTTAGTGTATCTATTTTTTGTACTGGATATTGTAAAGCTATTTTTTTGTGACGCAGGTTATTTATTTTTGGAGATAGAATTTGCGCATAAGAAGATAAAGAGATAGCTGCAAAGAATACTATTAAAAATACAGCATGGCTACTATACTGTTTGTAATATGGTTTTAACAGGATAAAAATGAGTAATGCTTTTGAGTAAATATAATGGTAAAAATAGGATTTTATAACAAGACGGTTTTTATAGTAGAATAGCTGCGGGAAGAAGTGTGGTTATGGATAAAAGACAGCTAAAAACGGCTACCCAAAAACCGCAGAATAAGTATAAAATGTACCAGATGTTTTATTTACAAAATGCTTTCAATTACCTTGCAAGCCCATGCGCACATCTCTTACTATTATAAAATATCCTTTATACTTTATTCCTTTTGCTTTTTTTGCTATGGCCATACACCGGCTGCCCTTGTGGTTAAATAAAAAAATATCCTTTTATAAATTAATGGGCACGGGTAAAAATGGCACTTTCGATAAAATGCCGGATCTTCATCAATGGGCAATACTTGCTGTTTTTAACAAAGACAAATATGATTTTACACAAAATGAAAAAGAACTTATTAGCACTTTATATGGCTCGTTCATAGCGGGATGGTTTCGTCTTTTTAAATGTGAAGTACGCACTTATTTACTGCAGCCAATAGAAGGCCATGGGCTGTGGGATGGTAAAAATCCTTTTGGAGAATTTAAAAAAAACGAAGGTGCTGATGAGCGTATTGCAGTAATAACAAGAGCTACCATTAAACTCAATAAATTAAAATATTTTTGGGCAAACGTGGCACCTGTAGCAGTAAAAATGTGTACGGCTAAAGGTTTTATAAGATCGTATGGTGTGGGAGAAATACCATGGATTAAACAGGCCACCTTTAGCGTATGGGAAAGCAAAGAAGATATGAAAGCATTTGCTTATGGTATGAGGGAACATGCTGACGTAATAAAAAAAACAAGAAAACAACAATGGTATAGTGAAGATATGTTTGTGCGTTTTAAAATTATAAACGAATTTGCCACAGAAAAATAGTATAGGCGAGTAAGTAATTATCAAGCACAAATCTTATTTCAGAAATTATAACATGCAGAATTTACGCATGCTCCCGGTTTATTTATAAAATAGCATTAATGTGCAGTTGAATTTCAAATAAAAAATAGTATAAAAGTTTATTGATGAAAAATATTAAGTTAATAGAAATAACATCGGAGCTGGGCGCAGGTACAAGAGGCGCAAGCCTTGGCGTAGATGCTATAAAAATTGCTGCACTAGATTTTATGAGTAATTTCTTTGTTCATTTTCCGTCGGAGAAAATAGAAAATGAAAATCATTTATTGTTTGAACCCATAAAATCGCCCTATGCCAAACGAATAGGAGGTGTATTAAATGTGTACGAAAAGCTAAGCAAAGCAGTGAGTGAAAGCATAAAAGGAAATTTTTTTCCGGTAGTGCTAAGCGGAGACCATAGCAGTGCAGGCGGTACCATTGCCGGTATAAAAATAGCTAAACCTAAAAGTAAACTGGGCGTAATATGGATAGATGCGCATGCCGATATGCACACTCCTTTTACCACACCTACCGGCAATATGCATGGTATGCCGCTAAGCACAGCCATTGCCGAAGACAATAAAGACTGCCTGGTACATGAGGTAGATGAAAAAACAACTGCACAATGGGAGCAGCTAAAAACGATTGGTAAAATATCTCCAAAAATATTACCAGAGGATATTGTTTTTATAGCGTTAAGAGATTTTGAAAAAGAAGAAAAATACCTCATAGAAAAGTATGGCATAAAAGTAATAACGACTGCCGAAGTAAGAAGAAATGGCGCAGAGAGCGTAAGCAGAAAAGCGCTGCGGCACCTTAGCGATTGCACAGATATTTATGTAAGTTTTGATGTGGATAGTTTAGACTCCTCCATTAGTCGTGGCACAGGAACCCCAGTAAGCAACGGGCTTAGAGAAAGAGAGGCTGAAGATCTTATTAGTAAATTTATGCAGAACAGAAAGATATGCTGCTTTGAAATTACAGAGGTAAACCCAACGCTGGATAAAGAAAATTTAATGGCAGAAATAGCTTTTAATATTTTGCAAAGAAGTGTGAATGTGCTTATGCTCAATTAAGTATTTAAGTGTTATACCAATGGTTAAGTAATATTTGATTTTTATTTAGAAATTAGGATTATAAAATAAAAATAACGATAATAAAAAAAACGAATTCTTTTAAAATATTATTAAAATATTTTCTCTTTGCGGTGTATGTATTGATTTTACTTTATCGTGAAATTTTATATTTTGAATGAAATTAAGTATTTACATTTAATATATTAACCACTTTAAAACTAACATTATGTTTGAACAATTAATGGATCTTGTAAAACAAAATTCTCAGGAAGCAATTGTAAATAACCCTGATGTACCTAATGAACATAACGAAGCTGTAATGCAGGCTGCAAGCGGCTCTATAATGGATAGTATAAAAGGTATGCTGGGTGGTGGCGGTGCGGCAAGTGTACTTAATCTTTTTAACCAGGGCGGCAATGCAGATGTGAGCAACCACCCCGTTACGCAAAATGCATCTACCAATTTAATAAGCACATTAATGAGTAAATTTGGTATGAGTGGCGATAAAGCAGGTGGAATTGCCAGTATGATTTTACCTATGATTATGAGTAAACTGGTGAGCAATACCAATGACCCTAATAACAGCGGGTTTAATTTGCAAGGGATGTTTAACAGCCTTAGTGGAGGTAAAACTGGCGGTATGGATATTGGAAGTTTAGTATCACAATTTGGCGGAAATGCGCTGGATAAAAATCATGATGGACATGTAGACCTAAGCGACCTTACGGCTGCATTTAGCGGTGGCGGAAATAATGATACCTCAGCTAATAACCAGCAGCAGCAAAGCGGCGGCGGTATTATGGATACCCTTAGCGGATTATTTGGTAAATAATAAATTGAAAAATTATTAAAAAGCTGCATACATTATGCAGCTTTTTTTTACTATTTATTTTTTCGACAGTTAATCATTCCCATTTGCTAATATCTAATCCTCCTTTACACTCAACCCCAAGCTAATTCCTTCTTTTGTAGTAAGCACACCGGGTTTTATCCACTCAGCAGGCATGGCATTTTTTAAATAATAAAAAACCGGATATAGCATTAGAAGCTGTAATCAGTAATTCAATTTTAAAATTAATTTATTGAGTCTCTTTTTTTACAACTCGCTGCAAAAAGCAAAGGCATTGCTGAAATCAGCAATGCCTTTTTTATAATTTTAGTATGCATATTGTTGAAATAATAAGTTTACGTTAGCCGCTTGGTTATTGCCATTTTGTTGTAATAATCTGTCTCTGAAAGCTGGTATTGAGCGAACATCAGATTGCAATGCATTAAATATTTGCTGATTTGTATAACCATTTACATCGTCTGTATTAAACCCAAATGGTAGTGCAACACCATTCCTATTATCAATTAAATTATAACGCATTCCCTGATGTTCAATTTTACTAATCGTAAATAATAATGATTGTTATTGTACCCTAAAACAATAAATATGGTCAACTCTATATTGGTCTAAAGATACTCCTGGAATTGCCGCATTCGTTAAGATGTGCAAATGTTTA
>JANXXM010000080.1 GCA_025350645.1 Ferruginibacter sp. | reverse complement strand
CCGCTTTGGGAAATGTATAAAGAAGGAATAGATTTGAATAGTATTGAATGGGCAGCACACTAGTAATAATATGCAAATAATACCAATGTGCAAATTTGCAAATATTGGGTGGAAATTTAAAAATATCTAAGAAACAATTATAAACAATTTGCACAACTGTAAATTGTCACATCTTCAAATTTTCTATCATGGCATACTCAGAGAAATTAATAGACCATTATCAAAATCCTAAAAATGTAGGTACACTGGATAAAAGCAGTAAAAATGTAGGAACAGGATTGGTAGGTGCACCAGAGTGCGGCGATGTAATGCGCCTGCAAATTGAAGTAGATGATGCAACAGGTATGATTACTGATGCAAAGTTTAAAACCTTTGGGTGCGGTTCTGCTATTGCTTCTTCCTCTCTTGCTACGGAATGGCTTAAAGGTAAAAGTGTAGACGAAGCCCTTACTGTAGATAATATGGATTTTGTAGAAGAATTGAATTTGCCTCCCGTAAAAATTCACTGTTCTGTTTTAGCAGAAGATGCTATAAAAGCAGCTATTAATGACTACCGTCAAAAGAATGGTATGGAGCAAATTAAATTTGAAGAAAGTGTAGTACACTAAGAAACTTAATAATTAGCCAATGTGCTAATTTGCTAATTAAGAAAAAGTATTGCTTTTTATGTTAGCACATTATCATATTTGCACATCAAACATTATATGGAAGCAACAGAAAATTTAAATTCAATATATATTTCCGATAAAGCAAAAATAAAGGTTTTAAACCTTATGTCGGAGTCTGGAGTAGCAAAAGATGATTCTTATTTTCTTCGTGTAGGCGTGGTGGGCGGCGGTTGTAGCGGCCTTAGTTATAAAATGGATTTTGATAACGAAGTAAAACCAATGGACCAGGTTTTTGAAGATAAGGGTGTAAAAATTGTTACCGATCTTAAAAGTTTTTTATACTTGGTGAATACCGAATTAGAATTTAGTGATGGATTAAATGGAAAAGGATTTTACTTTAATAACCCGAATGCAAGCAGAAGCTGTGGTTGCGGAGAAAGTTTTGCAGTGTAAAATAATCATAATAAAAATAATGAAGAGCCGGTTTCAATATTGAAGCCGGCTTTTTGATTTGAGATCATACACAAAAATAATAGATGAATATTTAAACTGCTACCGTATTTTAGTAATTTTTGGGGGAGTAAAAGCTGTTGTTTGTTTGTTAACTATATGTTTTTTATGGTGTTTGTGTTTGCGGGGCGGTGGCGGTGGTGGCGGCGGCGGAGGTGGAATTTCTTTTACAGAAGGCGGAGCCGGCGGAGGTGGTGGAGCTTTTTTTGAACCCGTTTGAGCATTTAATTGCAAAGCAATAATAGCCGTAAAAAATAGAGTTGCCATCTTTTTCATAATAAAATATTTTAGATAACTGAGATGCCTTTACATTCTTTTTCCATAAAAAAATTCCCCCGCTTAAAAAAGCTGGGGGAACACAGTTGGTGTTGGTAAACACTGATATCTAAACATGTCTGATAAAAAGGACGATTGCTTATCAAATGGCTATATGCCTGTTCAAATTTTTTTTCAAATTATATTAACCGTATTAAACTAATTACTACACTATGACAACAGCATTATTAGTTTTGCTGCATTCTTGTAAAAATAGTTCACATTAAAGTTTTTCTAGAGCTATCCTTATTATCCTAAAGCTTAAATTGCAATAATTTAAAATTATTATGTTTAGCATTTGCCGGAAAGAAATAAATCGTTTTTTTAGCAACCTCACGGGTTATATCGCTATTATTTTATTTATGCTCATCTGCGGTATTTTTTTATTTGTGTTGCCGGATAGTAGTATTTTAGATAATAGCTATGCTTCGTTAGATAAGTTTTTTGCACTCGCCCCCTGGGTATTGCTTTTTTTAATACCTGCTATTACCATGCATTCGCTCTCAGAAGAATTTAAAACAGGCACTTTCGAAATATTAAAAACAAAGCCACTCACTGCATGGCAGATTATTTTTGGCAAATATCTGGCTATTATTATAGTAATCATTTTTGTAATTATACCTACGTTTATTTATATTATTTGTATAAAAGCATTGAGTACTACAGGCACTGCAGATGCAGGCGGTATTGCAGGAAGTTATGCAGGTTTGTTTATGCTGGCAGCAGTATTTGCTGCTGTAAGCATTTGCTGCAGCAGTTTTACCAGTAATGCCGTTATCGCATTTTTAGTGAGCGGCTTTGTATGTTTATTGTTATATTTTGGCTTTAGTGCAGTAAGTAAAATTTCCATTTTTGCAGGCGGGGCAGATTATTATATAGAAATGCTGGGAATAGATTTTCATTATCGCAGCATTAGCCGTGGCGTAGCAGATACAAGGGATATTATTTATTTTCTAAGCATCATTTTTATTTCATTAAGTATTACCGTAAAAAATATCAGCAGAAAATAAGGATGAAAAAATTATTTAAAAGCCGGCTATATTTGCCGGTATTACTTTTAGTTCTATTTATTATAAACTGGGCTGCATCTCAGTATCATGCCCGTATAGACCTTACCAGCGAAAAACGATTTACATTAAGTAATGCAACGAAAAAGGTTTTAAAAAAAATAGATGAACCGGTAGTGATAGATATTTTTTTAAAGGGGAATCTACCATCTGGCTTTCGGCAACTGGCAGGTACAAGCAATGATATGCTGCAGGAATTTAAAGAAGTGGCGGGTAATAAAATACAATTTAATTTTACCAGTGCAGATGATGTAATGCCAGGTACAGATATAAAATATGCTGATACACTTTCTGCCATGGGCTTTTACCCTATAAACCTTACCAGCCAGATAAAAGAAGGGCAACAGCAGCAATTTGTGTATCCGGCAGCAATATTACATTATAAAGAAAGATTAGAAACCGTAGCATTATATAAAGGAAAAACACCGCTCATAAATTTTACAGACCTTAATAGTGCAGAGGCTCTGCTGGAATACAATCTTGTAAATGCTGTTGCAAAAATTACACAGAAAGAAAAGCCTGTAATTGGTTATGCAACGGGTAATGGTGAGCCGCCTACCGGTGCTTATGCTACTTACGATTTGGTAGAAAATGTATTAAGTAAAGACTATAAACTTTTTACTTTTGATCTTGGTTCTCCAAAATTTATTCCTGATGCTTTTAGTGCAATGATTATTGTAAAGCCCACTACCGGTTTTAGTGATGAAGCAAAATTAAAGCTGGACCAGTATGTAATGAACGGCGGAAAACTCCTTTTATTCATTGACAGGTTAAATGCAGAAATGGATAGCCTAAAAATTAATAACCAGGTAACGGCGCTGGATAGGGATTTAAAATTAAATGATTTTCTATTTAATTATGGGGTAAGAATAAATGCAGATCTTATAATGGATCTTCAATGCGATTATCTTCCTTTTGATGTAAATGGTAATGGGCAATTTGACTTGCTGCCCTGGAATTATTTTCCGGTAATGGATTCCAAAAATAACCATCCCATAAACAAAGGGCTGGGTTTTGTGGCAGGCAAGTTTGTAAATTCTGTGGATACAGTAGAAGCAGAAGATATACAAAAAACTATCATACTCAGTTCATCATCCAATGCCAGAACACTGGGGTCTCCTGCTATTATAAGTGGTGCAGAAAATGTGAACGCACCAGAAGATGCAAAGTATAAAAAAGCAAATATTGCTGCGGCAGTATTGCTGGAAGGCAAATTCAAATCCTTATTTGCCAACAGGCTTTCGCAGACTATGAAAGATAGTTTAAACAATTACAACATCAGTTTTTTACCTGTATGTTTAAAAAACAATAAAATAATTGTGGTGGGCGATGGAGATATTGTACTTAATACTGTGGTAAAAGGAAACCCGATACCTATGGGTATGAATGCATATACTTACGGTTCGCAAAGAGAATTTCCATTTGCTAATACCTCTTTTCTGCAAAACTGTTTAGATTATCTTATAAACGAAAATGGCCTTAGTGAAGCAAAAGCAAAAGATTATGTGGTAAGATTATTGGACAATAAAAAAACAGAAGAACAAAAATCATTCTGGCAAATAATAACAATTGCAGTACCTGTTGCAATTGTTTTACTTTTTGCATTTATTTTTCAATGGCTTCGTAAAAGAAAGTACGCAAAATAACAATGGATAAACAACAAATCATTTACGTGGTTTTTGGGCTGGTAATCATACTTGCACTCACTTTTGACCTTGGACTGCTAAGCAAAAAAAATAAAAAAATCTCTCTTAAAACAGCATTAATACAAACTATTTTTTGGGTATTGTTATCTGTTTTATTTTGTGGTTTTTTATGGTGGGAAAATGAAGGCGGGAAGGGAAAGCAGGATGCCGTTTTATACATATCTGCATACCTGCTGGAGTGGTCACTTTCTATAGACAATATTTTTGTGTTTATCATTATATTTTCTTTCTTCGGCATAAAAGAAAAAAATTATTCCAGGGTATTGCTACTAGGTATTTTAATGGCGATTGTATTTAGAATAATATTTATTGCACTGGGCAGCGAGCTGGTTTCCCGGTACGATTGGATCATGTACATCTTTGGGCTTTTTCTTGTTTTTACTGGTTTAAAAATGTTTAGTAATAAAGAAGAACATGACTTTGACCCATCGCACAACTGGGCATATAAGTTTTTACAAAAAGTAATGCGGGTAACCAACGACGCACCGGATGGCCAGTTTATTGTAAAGAAAGAAGGCAAAACATTTTTTACCAAACTGGCTATGGTAGTGGTTATGCTGGGGTTAATAGATATTGTGTTTGCAGTAGATTCAATACCCGCAGTTTTTTCAGTAATACCAGATCCGTCAAAAAAAATGCTCATTTATTCATCTAATATCTTTGCAGTTTTGGGATTGAGGAGCCTGTTTTTCTTGCTGAGGGGTGCGGCCAGTAAATTTGATTATCTCCAGCAGGGTATAGCAGTTGTTTTGCTTTTTATTGGTATAAAAATGCTTTTACCTTTACTGGAATATGCAGGTGTAAACAAGCTATACCTGCACCTGCCAGAGTGGGCATCGCTGCTGGTAATCGTATTTTGTATAACAGCATCTATTATTTACTCGCTTTATCATAAACAAAAAGGTTGTCCCGATGATTATGTGGAAGGGGAAGAAAAGAACAACTAAAACTTTATAGGTGTTTAATGAGGAATTGAGAGCAATGAATAAGTAATTATGAATTCCGGCAAGCTAATAATCTGTTTTGGATGTACAGAATTTTGATCTTAATACTCAACACCTAATACTCAATACTATATTGACCAAACAACGCATTATAGCACACTTTGATCTGGATTCATTTTTTGTATCTGTAGAAATATTGAACAACCCTTCATTAAAGGGCAAACCTGTAATAGTGGGTGGGCGGGAAAGAGGTGTGGTAGCTGCCTGCAGCTACGAGGCAAGAAAATTTGGAATACACTCAGCCATGCCATCTTCCAAAGCAAGGCAACTGTGCCCGCAGGCTATTTTTGTAAGTGGTACAAGAGGAGAATACAGCAGGTATAGCCGCTGGGTTACAGATATTATTGCAGCAAAAGCACCATTATTTGAAAAAGCATCCATAGATGAATTTTACCTCGATCTTACGGGTATGGATAAATTTTTTAAACCCCTGAAATGGACAATAGAACTGCGAAATGAAATAATGCATACCACCGGACTACCCATTTCGTTTGGGTTATCTTCCAATAAAATGATGGCAAAAATTGCCACCAACCAGGCAAAGCCAAATGGTTTTTTACAAGTGCCATTTGGTAAAGAAAAAGATTTTTTGGCGCCATTACCTGTAGAGGAAATACCGGGTGTAGGAGGGCATACACAGGAAGTACTAGCTTATTTAGGTATTAAAACAATCAGGCAAATATCAGAAACTCCGCTGGCACTATTAGAAGAGCGGCTGGGCAAATGGGGTACAGATCTTAAAAATAAAAGCCTTGGTATTCATGTAAGTGAAGTAACCCCTTTTCATGAAGCAAAATCAATATCTACCGAAAATACTTTTGATAAACCTGTAACTGATCTTGTTTTTATAAATAAAGAACTGGTGAAGTTTACAGAAAAAATTTGTTACGAATTACGGCAGGATTCAAAGTTAACCGGTTGTATAACCGTAAAAATTCGCTACCCGGATTTTGAAACGACAACGAAGCAGGTGAGTATAGATTATACCAATGCAGATGATGAGATAATACCTGTGGTAAAAGCAATCTTTAAACAACTCCATAAAAAAGGAAAGCCTGTTCGCCTGTTGGGTGTGCGCCTTAGCGATCTTACTAATGATGCGGTGCAGGCTAATCTTTTTATAGACAACGAAAAGAAAAATGAATTGTATAAAACGATAGACGAAGTAAAAAACAGGTTTGGCAAAACTTTGCTCAAAAGAGCATCATCAGGCTAATGAAAGATCTACAAGGTCGCACAGTGTTTTTTTCTCCAGCACTTTTAAAGTAGCATCTCTTACTACCGCCATTGTTTTTCTAAGCCCGCAATTTTCTTCATTGCAATCGCCGCACTTTTCATAAAAATTAAGGCTTACACAAGGCAGCAATGCAATGGGGCCGCCAATAATGCGTATTACCTGTGCTATAGATGTTTTTTTAGGAGGCTGCATTAAATAATAACCACCCCCTTTGCCTTTTTTACTTTCCAAAATATCATGCTGTTTTAGCTGCAGCAAAATACTTTCTAAAAATTTTATGGGAATACATTTCTGTTCTGCAATATCTGCAATAAGCACTGGCCCGCTGCCATATTTTTCTGCTAAATATCCCAAAGCCTTTAGGCCGTATTGTGTTTTTTTCGACAGCATAATTTATAAAAACCAAAAGTAAAAGATTTTTTTTTAAAATATATAGTCTATTTAATTGATGGAGTAATTATATTTGCAACATAGCAGAATAAAAAATAACCCCAAGAGTGTAAAATATCTGCATTTAAAATATACTAATCAGTGTTTTTTGGTTTTAACGCCGATTAAAATTTGCCCTTATTTAATTAGGGGCTTTTTTATGTATTTGATACACTAATCAATAAATATGAAAGCTGAAGCGTATTAAGTCTATCATTTTAGTAGGTAAATGTTTTTTATTATAATAATTAGGTATTAGTTTTGTTTTTATTTTAAAATGGAAGAAGAAAAATTTATACAACAATTGTTCGAACAGAATAAAAAGCATTTCAATAGATTTCCTGATAAGCAACTGGCATCTTCCTTTGTAAATGATTTATTCGATTTGTTGTTTGCATCATACACCGGTAAATATGAAACCGCTACCGATGTGCAAAAGCGGTTACATTTTTTAAAACAGCAATTTGGGGCATTATTGTCGCAAATAGTAAATGATGCAGAAGAAAGAGATTATTTAAACAAAATATTTTTTAATTCTTTAAGTGATATTTATGTAAGCTTATTGTTAGATGCCGAAGCAGTATTAAAGTTTGACCCAGCAGCACATTCCATAGAGGAAGTATTAGTGGCATACCCGGGCTTCTACGCAATAGCTGTTTACCGTATAGCTCACCAGTTGCATAGGCAGCAAATAAAAATATTACCCAGGTTGTTTGGGGAGTGTGCACATAGTAAAACTGGAATAGATATTCACCCTGCTGCAGTTATTGGCAGTTCATTTTTTATAGATCATGGTACAGGTATTGTAATTGGAGAAACCAGTGTAATTGGAAATGATGTAAAAATTTACCAGGGGGTAACATTGGGCGCCATAAATGTTTCTAAAGAATATGCGAGTGTAAAACGACATCCTACTATTGAACAAAATGTAGTGATTTATAGCGGAGCCACTATACTGGGTGGCGAAACTATTATTGGTGCAAACAGTATCATTGGTGGTAATGTGTGGCTTACCTACAGTGTGCCTCCGCATTCTGTAG
>JANXXM010000026.1 GCA_025350645.1 Ferruginibacter sp. | reverse complement strand
ATGTTGTGCATGTTATTTTAGATAGTTTAGTCACTTACTAAGACAACTGCATTACATCTTTTGTCCCACTTTTTTAAAAAATAACTCCGCCAACGGGTTATATTAGAATATGCAGCGCTTCCATTGGTATTTATTTTTTTTATCCGATAAAAGTTTTTTGCATTAACAAACGGAGTTTTATCTGCAAAATAATATTGTGCATCAGCAGAAAATGGCACAGTAGATATTTTGGTAAAATCTTTTCCGTTGTTACTTTTTTCTACAGCAAAAAGCGTATTTTCATTTTGAGCCGGTATACTCCATTGCAGCAATATTTTTTCGTTTGTGTAATTTCCTTTAAGCTGCACAGCATTGCTTGATAGTGTACATTTACTTCCTAAAAAAGCAGCATCAAAATTTCCGAATTGCCCCAGGTGTATAACAAACCTGTAGCTCCCATCGGGCAAAATTGCACTACCGGAAAGGTAGTACCATTTTTCCTGTGCGTTTATTAGCCCATTGCTGTTATCAAAATCTTTAGTTGCAGATGTACTTACTACTGTATTGCTGGCAATATTTACAATGTCAATACTTGCCGTCCAGTTTATATAGCCTGCATTTTGCTCCTTGCTGGAAAAAAATCCTGAATAGTTTATTTCTTGTTGTCCTGTTATGGTAAAATCCTGATAGATGGTACCCTTGTCATTTTTTAAACAAAAATATTGGCTGCCTTCCACAGCATCGTCAGGCCCATTGGTAAAGGTATTACCGTTTGTTTTTATAAGATTACATATCCTATCTGACAATATTGCATTATCCTCCGTAATACGCCAGTTTGATACAGCATCAAAATCTACTGTATTGCTACCAGAGGTTGTTTGATCCGGCATCTCAAAACCAGAATTATTTAAAAGATTTTTTCCACATTGCGCAGTACTATTAGAAGATAAAAAAGTAATGAAAAAAAGGATTGTAAAACCTGAAAATATTTGTTTCATAAAATACATTTCGTGATAATTAAGATAAGCCTTAGTAAAAACGCTACTATTAATATTATATTGTATTTATTCTGCACTACTAACCTGTGTTATAATTTTTTAAGCTAATTTTCCTTAAAAAACTTATGAATCCTCAAAAAATTGTTGCCTATATGATGCAAGAAGATCTTTTTTCGCAATGGCTTGGTATAGAAATTTTAGAGGTGAAGGAAGGCTACAGTAAAATAAAAATGCTGGTAAGGCAGGAAATGATAAATGGTTTTGGAATAGTACATGGGGGCATTGCATTTTCGATGGCAGATAGTGCCTTTGCTTTTGCCTGTAATAATAGGAATAATATATCTGTAGCTATGGATACCTCTATAAACTTTATACAGCCGGTACACCCGGGAGATGTGCTTACGGCCACTGCTGTAGAAATACATAATGGCCGCAGCACCGGGTTATATCACATTACAGTAACCAATCAAAAAGAAAACCTGGTGGCACATTTTAAGGGTACATGTTTTCGTACAGGAAAGCTACTGGTAGCAGAACACAACAACTAATGCGGTGTTTTAAAACAATATCTCTTTACATAACTTTACAGCATGCCCATATACCAGTTTAATGATTGTATACCTGTAATACACGAAAGCAGTTTTGTGCATCCGCAGGCAGTGGTTACAGGAAATGTAATGATTGGTAAAAACTGTTATATAGGGCCAGGAGCCGCTATCCGTGGGGATTGGGGGCGTATTGTTATAGAAGATGGCTGTAATGTGCAGGAAAACTGCACCGTGCATATGTTTCCTGGTTTTACTGTTTTATTAAAAGAAGGAAGTCATATAGGACATGGTGCTGTAATACATGGTGCCACTATTGGCAGAAATTGCTTGGTGGGTATGAATGCAGTAATAATGGACAATGTATACCTGGGTGATGAATGTATAGTTGGTGCCCTTAGTTTTATAAAAGCAAATGAAGTGTTTGAACCAAGAAGCATCATAGCAGGAAACCCCGCCAAAAAAATAAAAGATGTGAGTGATGAAATGATTGCATGGAAAACAGCAGGAACAGCACTATACCAACAGTTGCCTGCCCAGCTTTTTGCCACTCTAAAAGAATGTATGCCTTTGAGAGATCCAGTTTCTCCAAAAAAAATTGATACAGAAAATTACAAACCCTGGTCAGCGATCAAAAAATAATACTGTTATATTTTAAGACTGTCCTCATAATAATCATCTTCATCACTTTCTTCTGGCAGGTTGTCATCATCTGCAAGCCTATCTGTTTCTGCGGCATTTAATGCGCTGGCCATTTCAAAATCATCGCCATCATCCAGTGCATTCAATTCTTCGCCACTTATACCATCATCATCCCTTAGGGCATCATCCAGGTCTAAAATATCATCACCTTCGGTGGATGCGGAAAACTCCATGGTATCATGCTTCAAATCTGTTTTAACATCGTTTACATTTTCATCTGGTTTTTTCATGTGTAGTAATTTGACATAAATATCGCAAATATTGAAGATTATCTTTTTTGAAACTTAGCATATAATTTCGTATAATAAAGTAGCAACAGTAATAAGGAAGAAGACTAATTATTTTTACACACTAATTGTATAAAAGATGCACAGCATAAACCCCGATATAGATATTGTAGCACAGGTAATAGAAGCGGTACGCCATGCAAGGCCGGATGATGTATTTTGCCAGAGTATACAACAACAATATATAGAGCGGGGCAGCCTTAGCAAAAAGCAACTGGAGGGCTTGCTGGGCAAAGCCATCCGCTTACCCGGCATACCTGCAGGCAAGCTGGCAACACTGGAAGCCATTATAAAAAAGAAACTTACAAAAGAAAGATCTGCCGCCACAATACTGCCAGAAGTTATAAAAAAAACAGATGCCGTTTCTGCAGAAATGATAGCAGCTATTCTTTTAAAATACCCGGTTCATAAAAGCGTTTTATTGTTTAAGGCAAAATTTGATAAAGATAAAATACTTGCAGAGGCTGATAAAAATGAATTGCAGAAATTTTATGGATTGCTGGTTAAATAAAGGATTGCTTGATAAATATTTTTATAAAGAAGTATTATCATTTCTGGCAATGAGATCATCATTCAAAAAAATTTTGCCCAGCCAAACAATACCTATACATAACTTATAATTTGTTTTTCTTTTATTTATCAGCAGAATATTTTTTGAAACATCTTATATAGACAGTAAAAAATGAAACTACCATTAAGAAAAATTATTTCTTTTATAAAGGAATATGTTTAGGGAACGCAATTTAAAAAAGCAGACTTTAAAAAGCCTGCTTCTCTCTTAACAAAACAACCACTACAAAACATACTCTACCAATCTACCGAGTACAAAATATTATTCTTTATTTGCGGGTACATTTTACGGTATAGTTCATTTAAAATATCTTCTTTTTTTGGAGTGTTATATTGGTTGTTGCTGTTGTTTATAATGTTCCAGTCATTGCTGCTTAATGCACGGCTATCGCCGGTGTATGTAGCCCGCTCCTGGTTCCAACGATAGCTTTCACTGTATGTTCTGTAACTTATATTATTACCCGTTACTACATCTTTAATGTTTACCTCCATATCTCCTCGTGCCGTAAAAGATGATTGTGTAATATGGAGTGTGGCATATACTGTTTTATACAAAGGCCTGCCGGCAGTATCTTTTCCGTTTTCTATTTGTGCGCTTGTGCTGCGGGTGGTTGTATTGTTGGTTGGGTAAGGAATATCCATATTTCTAAGCCGCAAATCTACTACCCAGTCTGGTTTTATATTTTCTCTTCTTGCTTCCCAATCCGTATAAAATTTTGCTGCATAACTGCTGCTGCTTTGGTTTTGCAGCTCCCTTACCAGTGTTTGTTGAAAATATTCGTTGCTGTAATTATACCCGCTATTGCCCCAGCCTGTGTTAAAAAAATACGCATCGTCCCTCACCGGGTTTATCACAATATTTACAATAGAATTTTCATAAGCTATATTCATTTTTACTGCGGCATCCTTATAATCCGGTATGTATTTATTTACTTTTTTAAAATAGCTATATGCCTTTTTAGCATTATCTCTGCTGCCATTATTTAATGCAGCTTGTGCAAGATTATAATATTCATCTGCGGCTGTTTGTTTTGCTTCCAGCAGCTCTGTACCAAAGTTTTTTGGGGTTATTAAACGAAAGGCAGGGGTAGAATTTATTATAGCGGTATATGCATTTTGCAAAGCGTTGTATTCACTTATAATATCATCCCATTTATTTACGTCTTTACTATTATTATAGCTGCGTATTTTACCCTCATGTGCAAGCTGAATATTATTATACAAGATCGGTAGCGCTTGTGCGGCATCTGCATCACCCGCACTTTTATTTAATTTTTTTACAGCATCCTGCAGGGCTTTATCTTCATTAGCTCTTTGTAAATAATTTTTGCTGCTGCCGCAGGATGATAAGAGGGTAGCAAAGAAGAGTGTGTAAAAAATATGTTTCATATCGTTTGGTTTTATAGTTTTTAAACGAACAAATTACACACCGGGTTACAATAACAAAACAATTTTTTATACTCTTATCTATAATTTAACAGGGATCAAAAGCTATGTTAATAGTAATATTCGTTTTATATTTTTTCGATTTTATTGTAAATAAACGGATCTATCCTTCAGCAATCTGCCATTTTTGTCAATTGCTTTAATAAAAATTCCTCGTGTATCAATGATGATTTTATTTCTGCTTTTTTTAATAATAAGGGTATCAATTTTAATCCTTTTCCCTTCTTTGTAATGAGAAATATATTGTTTAAAAAACAGCGGAAGATTACATCCCTGTTACTATAAAAATAGTAGACTTAAATATTTTTTTTCACTGTTGATTTACATGCATAAAGATTAATAGCTAATGTAAGATGTAAGAAAATTTTTAGGAGTTTTTAGTATTTTTCAATTCTTGCAGCGTTGCAAATTCCAGTGCTTTTTCATGCGTAGCTTCTAAAATAACCGAAGGTGCTACACCTGCATTGTAAGCCTGTTTCCATCTCTTTGCACAAAGGCACCAGGTATCTCCAGGTTTTAAACCGGGGAAATCATATTGAGGAAAAGGCGTTATTAAATCATTACCCATACTTTTTGAATAGTCTAAAAATTCTTCGGTAATCACAGCCGCAATTACATGTACCCCTGCATCATCATCCCCGGTGGAGCAAAAGCCGTTCCTGTAAAAACCTGTTACAGGATCTGTACCTGCTACCTGCAAGGCTGTACCCAATACATTCTTTTCATTTTTATTTTTCTCCATAATTCCTTTCTGTTTTATTATTCTTAAAATTACAAAGCGGGTATTTCAATTGTGAAATTACTGCCTTTGCCCGGCTCACTTTCTATTGATAAGGTTGCATTCATTTTCTGCAATAATTCTCTTACCAAAAACAATCCTAAGCCACTTCCCTTTTCCCCTTCTGTTCCTTTGGTAGTATCATTTTGGCTGGTAAGTATTTGTTTTATTTGTGCTGCATATAATCCTACACCATTATCTTTTACCGAAAGCAGAACTGTACCTCCGCTTTTTATTGTTGTTATTGTTATACAGCTATTGTTGTTACTGTATTTTATAGCATTGGTTAATAAATTTCGCAGTGCAATGGATATGATGTCGTAATCGCCGGGCAGCAATACTACCTGTAATTGCGGGGTAATAGTAATTTGTTTTTGATAAGCCTGTGCCTGCACATTACTAATTTCATCAGCAACAATATCTTCAATATTAAGCGGCACTACAGAAGCGGTGGTATTTTTTATCTGCACATTTGCCCACGCCAGCAGGTTATCCAGCATATCGCTTGTTTGAGAAACAGCATTCATCGTTTGTAGTTTAAACTGCTGCTTTTTCTCCGGCGCCACCGCATCGTTATCTGCAAGGGAAAGGTAGGAACGTAGCGTTACCAATGGGTTTCTCAGGTCGTGGCTTATAATGCTAAATAACCGGTCTTTTACCTGGTTAAGCGTTTGCAGCTCATCTTTCTGTTCGTTTATCTGTATATTTTTTTGCTCCAGCAGTTTATTTTTATTTCTTATGCGGCTGTAAAATAAAGCTACGACCGCCAGTACCGCCAAAATGGAAAGCGCAATAATGATTAAAATATTTCGCTGGCTTTTTTGTTTTATTACTTCTGCATCTTTTTTTACGATCTCCACATTTTTCTTTTCTACCTGGTAAGAAGCTTCCTGTTCTGTGAGTTGATTTTTATTTTCTACGGAAAAAATACTGTCTTTTATATCATAATATTTTTTTTGAAACATGGCCTGTTGCTCAAAGTTTTTCATTTTACCATACATATCTGCCATATTCCGGTAGTTCTCCATTTCCACAGTAGGTATTCCTGCACTTTTACAGAGTGCTATACTTTTATTAAAAATAATTTGAGCCTCAGCAAAATTTCCTGCCTGCACATTTGTAGCAGCAATATTATTATACACAATTGCTTTTGAGTCATCCGGCTGGTTTGTTTCAATAAAATATACCAACACACTATCAAAACATTTTAATGCTTCGCTTGTTTTAAATTGATGTTTATAGGTAAGTGCCAGGTTAGATAACGAGCCATACCGCATATCATTCATATTTAATTTCTTTGCAAGAGTAATAGCTCTCTTTAAAAAAAATACGGCAGTGTCATATTTACCAAGCTTATCATAAATAGTACCTTTTGTATCGTAGATAATTTGTAGTTGTATGCTGTCTTTTTTAATTTCTACCAGTAGGCCTGCTTTTTCGTAGTACTGTATGGTATTGGGAATATCGTTGCTCTGAAAATAAACATTCCCCATAGACATTAATGCATTCGATAGCCGGATAGTATCTTTTAGTTCTTCGTAAATTTTTGTAGACTGTTGGTAATTATATAATGATTTTTCAAAATCGGCTTTGCGCAAATAGCAGAATCCTATACTATAAAAATTATTGGCTGCTTTTAATTTATTATTGATACGCAGAGCAATCTCTTTTGATTTTTCAAAATATTCAATTGCTTTGCCAAGATTATTATCCATGTAATAATTACCTACTTTATTATAAATTTTAGCTTTAGCCGTATCAGTTATTTCTGCATCTGCAACTTTTAACAAGCTATCTATATTTGGTTTTTTCTGACCAAAGCAAATAGCAGATGTTGCAAGAGATACAGTGAGCAATAAATATTTTATCATAGTATTTTAAATAAATCTTTTTACAGCAGTTTTGCCCACAACCGCTTGCATTACTGCATCCGCAAAAGTTTTGCCTACATGCAACTGTATCTTACCCAGAGAAACCATAGTCGTTTCTACTGCGGTAATTTTTTGTTTATGCACCATGAGCGAGCGGGATATGCGAATGAAATGTGCATTGGGTAACTGCTGCTCCAGGCTTTTCATACTTACCAGTACAATTTTTTTTTCGCCGGTTACTAAAAAAATATTTACAAAATCGCCCAAAGATTCTATATACAATACATCGCTGTATTTTACTTTTACAAAAGCATTTTTATCTTTTATAAAAAAAGTTTCCTCATCGGCTGTTTTAAAACCACTATTTGCCACACTATTATTTTTCATTTCTTTTAAAGTCCTTGCTTTTTCCACTGCCCTTATTAGCCTTTCTGGTGCTACAGGCTTTGCTAAAAAATCTATTGCATCCACATCAAATGCATCTACCGCATACGCTTTGTGCGAACTTATAAAAATAAGTAGCGGGAGTTGCAGTAAACTTTTGGCAAACTGAATACCACTAAGTCCTGGCATTTCTACATCTAGTATCAGAAGGTCTGGCTGCTGCTGCGGCAGGCAGGCTATAATTTCTACGGCACTTTCGCAGGCGGCAATACAATGAAGATTGGGTATGAGTAAGAGTTGTTGTTGCGTAAGCTCCAGGTACACGGCATCATCATCCGCTATAATGTAAGTTAAAAGCTGTTTCATAATGGAATTATAAAGCTACCTTTTTTATATTAAATGAATATGCTTAACTGCTAAAAACAAGCGCTTATCTACCACAAAATCCTTTACAACTACTAAATAAAAAAAGGGTGATTTAACGGTATTGCAGAAAATAATAAGGATGTATGTTTGTATCAGGTTTTTCATAGGATATTGGATTTTAAAGCGGGACTAGATTTCTATCTTGGTCCCTTTTTTATACCTGTATAATTCATAACAGCATTTAAAAAAAATAATTTGCATTAAAACATTTCGTTTATCTTCTGCCTCCCGTCTTTGCTCTACTTTAATAATAGCTTCATCTATTAGCATTGCGGATTGTAAATAATTAATCTACATTTATGCCAGGTTTTTCATAGGATATTGGATTTTAAAGCGGGACTAGATTTCTATCTTGGTCCCTATTTTTTTTTAGTAACTTGTATAAAATTATTGTAGGATAACAATCATTTTCCACACCTTCAGAAACGAAAAAATCCATCTCCATTTTTTAAAATAAAATGTTGAAGATGAAAAAAATGTTGCCTATCAGTATTGATGATGTATCTTTTATTTTTGGAAATAATAACTACGAAGCCAACCTGCAGATAAACGCCTGCTATTGTACTAAATGCCAGAATGGTTATAAAAATACTATTACCAACTACACTATTTTTTTAAATAACCTGCTGGATATTCAGTTGAATGGCTTTTGTGGAGCCTGCTATCAAACCATGGGCAGGTATATAGAAACCGGCGAAGATCCCATAACAGCTATGAATGCTGAGGCCATCTGGGAAACACATATTACTTTGCAGGAATTAAAAATTAAGAAGGAGGATTAAAATAAACCCTCCGATCAAATATTATTTTTATGAAAAGGAGCAATCTCAACCTTTATATAAAAAATAAAATATCAGTTATAAATTTATTGCTAGTAAAACTGATGGAATAATGTTTACATTTCAAGATATTATTACTGCACAAAAAAATTTTAAACTTCTAAATACTGATTTACTTATACGTTGATACCTCCAATAATAAATTAGGTTTCAATAAAATCTGTCAATCCAAAACAATATCTCAAAAAGCTACGTATATGTTTTTTTAGCCCTTTGCCTAAAATTATAAAATGGTGAGGCTATTGAAAATATCTTTTACACAAAAAACAATACAATGAAATTTTTTATATCGTTTGTTGCATTATTTATGCTGGCATTATTTTATACTTCGTGCCTGCCTTTAAAATTTAAAGGAAAAGGCCAGCCCATAAAGCATGAAGCCTGGACAAAACTAGTGAAACAGCACATAAACGAACAAGGCCTGGTAGATTACAAAGGTTTTATAAAAGACAAAGCCGAACTTCAATCTTACCTGGATTATTTATCTGCAAACGCTCCCGGAGAACAATGGACAAAGGAGGAAAAAATTGCTTACTGGCTTAATGCTTACAACGCTTTTACCATTAAACTCATTATAGATCATTACCCGGTAAAAAGTATAAAAGACCTTGGCCCTAAAAGACAAATTATTTTTATAAATACCCCATGGGATAAAAAGTTTTTTGAGATAAACGGAAAAACAATGACCCTTAACAGGATTGAACACCGCATACTCAGAAAAATTTACAAGGAGCCACGTATACATTTTGCACTAAACTGCGCCTCTATGAGCTGCCCCAAACTGAGGCGGGAAGCTTACGAAGGCGCAAAGCTGGATGCACAGCTTACTGACCAGGCAAAAGATTTTATGAAAGACCCTACCCGCAACCAGCCAAATGCCAGCAAACCAAAATTATCTTCCATCTTTGATTTTTATGGTATGGATATGAAAAAATGGACCGGCAAAACATTGATAGCTTATATAAATCAATACTCGCCCACACAAATAAAGGAAGATGCAGATATTGAGTACCTGGATTATGACTGGAGTATTAATGAACAAAAATAATTTCGTCATTTTATGCAGCATATTGTTATTATAGGCAACGGTATATCTGGCATTACCTGCGCACGGCATATCCGTAAAAAAACAAAAGATGCAATTACCGTTATATCCGCAGAATCTGAACATTTCTATAGCCGTACTGCTCTTATGTACATATACATGGGCCACATGAAGTATGAGCACACCAAACCGTATGAAGATTTTTTCTGGTCTAAAAATAATATTAGGCTGCTAAAAAAAAGAATTACAAAAATAGATGATGAGGCAAAAAATATAATGGCAGATGATGGTACTGTTATTAATTTTGATAAACTGATTATAGCTACAGGATCTGTAACGGCTATGTATAACTGGCCGGGGCAAGATCTGAAAGGAGTAAGTGGTTTGTATAATTTGCAGGACTTGCAAAAAATAGAAAAAGAAACTGAAAATATAAAGCAGGCGGTAATTATTGGCGGTGGTTTAATAGGGGTAGAACTTGCTGAAATGCTGCATACACGGCATATTGCAGTAACTATACTGGTAAAAGATAATTATTACTGGGGCAATGTGCTACCGGAGCAGGATGCAAAACTTATAGAAAAACAACTTAAAAAAAACGGAATTAAAATCCTGTATAATACAGAACTTAAGGAAATAAAAGCCGACGAAGCAGGTAAAGTAAAATCAATATTACTTAACACCGGCGATGAAATTAAATGTGAGTTTGTTGGAATAACAACAGGTGTAAAACCCAATATTTCTTTTTTAAAAGACAGTAATTTAAATACTGATAAAGGCATTTTAATAAATGAATATTTTGAAACCAACTGCAAAGATATTTATGCTATTGGAGATTGTGCCCAGTTTGCAAATGCATTACCCGGCCGCAAAGCAATAGAGCAGGTTTGGTACACAGGGCGCATGCATGGCGAAACACTGGCACAAACTATTGCGGGTAAAAGATCTCCCTATACACCAGGGCCCTGGTTTAATTCTGCAAAATTTTTCGACCTAGAATATCAGACTTATGGCGATGTGCCTACCATACAAAAAGATACCCATAAATATTTTTTTTGGCGGCATACACACAAAGATGTGGCTATAGGAATTTATTACAACCAGGCAGATAAAACTTTTATGGGAATAAATAGCTACGGCATACGAATGCGCCATGTTTTTTTTGATGAATTTTTGAAAGAAAAGAAAACTGTGCAGTTTATTCTGGCAAATTTAAACAGTGCAATATTTGATGCGGAATTTTCGCAAAACCATATACCGGACATTATTGATGCATGGAATAAGGATACCGGAGAAAATGTAAAAAAGCAACAAAAAACGGCAAAAGTTTTTTCATTTCTAAAAAAATTTTTATGAACAGAACAGAACGCTTGGGAATGATGCTGGTACTTGCAGGACTCTTGCTGCTACTTATTTTACTTAATACGCAAACGTATACATTTAATACTAAATCCGCAGGGGAGTTTATAGAAGACAGTACACAATTGTCTTTTTTACAACCCGAGATTACAAAAATAAAAAACAGCGTTTTTACTTCCAAGGTTGCTTTTGCATCAGCTTATAAAAATGCTGTAGATGCTGCAAACGTAAATATTGAAGCTGCAGCAAATGCACCAGAGCCTTCAGAAAATAATGAGGAAGAAACAGATTCATTAAAAAATAAAGAAGAGCAGGTTGTTAAAAAAGCGGATAAAGAAGAGAAAGATTCTGTAACAGAAGATGCCATACAAACTGCAGGAAAGCAGGAAGCTAAAATAGATGATAATGAAACAGGTGGTATTGAAGAGGATTACACTACCGGCTTTTTAGTAAAAGCTGCACGTGGCCCACTGCAGGAGCATACTACTACTTTTTTAATAACTGTATTGGGTTTATTTACGCTTGGCAGTTTACTGGTTACTTATGGAAAATATGCGGGTAAACCTGCTGGTATAAAAAATAATGACCTGTTTAAAAAACCAATAACCACCGTTAAATGGCCAGCAGTGCTTGTGGGGCTTGGCTTAATTGCTTTTTACATTATTTTATATTGGTTTCCTTATTTGTTAAGCGACTGGATATTGTTGGTAACGCCCATAAAAAATTTATTTAAAAATGGTCCTGCAGATGAAAATTTTTTATACGGTGTTATTTACTCCCTAGCTGTTTTATTGCTCGGCATAAAAATGTTTATCAAATACAGGCATAGTTCTTATCAAAAAATAAGAACCATTTCCGTTAGCTTTTTTCAATTAAGTTTTGCCTTTATTATTCCGGAAATACTGGCATATTTAAAAAAACCCAGTGTAGATCTTAAAAATATATGGCCGCTGGATTATACTTTTTTTTACGACAGCAATATTAATGAATTACTTAGCAATGGCAAGCTAGGCGTGTTTATGCTAGTGTGGGGCATTGCATTACTGGTTGTTATTGTGCCGCTCTTTACTTACTTTTTTGGCAAGCGCTGGTACTGCTCGTGGGTGTGTGGTTGCGGCGGCCTTGCAGAAACTGCCGGTGATCCTTTCCGGCATTTATCCAGCAAAAAATTAGTGGCCTGGAAAGCAGAGCGCATAGTAATATACAGCGTATTGATTATTAGTGTGGGCATGACGGTAACTACGCTCATAAACTATTTTAGCAACGGCGCTGTATTAGGCACCGCTACAGAAAGTTTTCAAAAATGGTATGGCTTTTTTATAGGGTCAATATTTGCCGGGGTAATTGGTACAGGCTTATACCCTATAATGGGAAGCCGTGTGTGGTGTAGGTTTGGCTGCCCACTTGCCGCAATTTTTGGAATAATACAGCGTTATAAGAGCAGGTTTAGAATTACAACCAATGGCGGACAATGCATATCTTGTGGTAACTGCTCCACCAGTTGCGAGATGGGTATTGATGTAAGATGGTATGCGCAGCGCCAGCAAAATATTGTGCGCTCCTCCTGCGTAGGCTGCGGTATTTGTGCAGAAGTTTGCCCGCGGGGAGTATTAAAATTAGAAAACGGTAAAACAGAAAATCGTATAAATAATAATCCCATCATTATTGGTAATGATGGAATACATGTTGTTCAATAAAAATAGCTGCAAATTTTGAGTGTAATAATAGATGTGATCATTCCTGCGTTTAATGAAGAGCATTCGGTAGAAAAAGTAATTGCTGATTTTCCTGAAAACACAGTAAGAGATATTATTGTGGTAAACAATAACTCGCAGGATGGCACTGCCGTAAACGCTTTGCTGGCAGGCGCTACGGTGCTTAACGAAAGCTATCAGGGTTATGGTGCTGCCTGTTTAAAAGGTATGAGCTACATTGCACAAAAAGAAATAAAGCCGGATATTGTAGTATTTATTGATGCAGATTATTCTGACCATCCGGAGCAGGTTTACCTGCTGCTCAAACCAATTATACAGGAAGAATATGATATGGTAATAGGCTCTCGTACTTTGGGCGAAAGAGAAAAGGGATCTATGACCATACAGCAGAAAATAGGAAATAAAATTGCTTCTGCTTTATTGAGGTGGTTGTACAAAACACATTATACAGACCTGGGGCCTTTTCGTGCTATAAAATACTCTTCTTTGCTGGCACTTAAAATGACGGATCGAACTTATGGCTGGACAGTGGAGATGCAGCTAAAAGCTGCTAAAATGAAAATGAAAACAACCGAAGTAGCTGTAGATTACAGAAAAAGAATAGGCTTTTCTAAAATAAGCGGAACAGCAAAAGGTACGGTAATGGCGGGTTACAAAATCATTGTTACTATTTTTAGATATTTGTAAAATATGCTTCAATATCCTACTAACAAATATATGCCGTGGGTTGTTGTAGGGATGGTTATTTTTTTACAATCGGTATTATTATTTTTTGTTCCAAGGTCAAATTTTGTTGTAACCTTCAGTATATTTTCGTTATTATTTTTTGGGTATTTTTTTATTATAAAGAAAGAAACTATTTTCTCTTTTACATTTTGTATAGCACTTGCCATATTGCTACGGTTACTTGCTTTATTTTCTTTACCTGCATTGTCCGATGATTATTTTCGTTTTATATGGGATGGAAAAATGACACTGCTGCAGGTAAATCCTTTTCAATACACACCGCAAGAGTATCTGCAAATACATGGCTCCGATGTTTATTTACGGCATTTGTTTGATAACATGAACTCGCAGAAATATCACACCGTTTATCCGCCGGTAATGCAATACATTTTTACACTGGCAGCATATATTGGCGGCAGCAATGAATGGTTATCTGTTGTTGTAATGAAATTTTTTATTGTAGCTGCAGAAGCGGGCAGCATGAGAATATTATATTTGCTTGCAAAGAAAAAGAATATAGACCCCCGCAATATTTTGTGGTATCTGCTAAACCCGCTCATTATTACAGAAATTAGTGGCAATGCGCATTTTGAAGGAATATTAATTTTCTTCTTTGCAGTATTTCTTTATTTACTTCTCGGTAAAAAAGTATTGCTGTCAGCAGTTTTTTTTATGCTTGCAGTTTGCACAAAAATGATTCCGCTAATGCTTGCACCATTAATGATAAGATACATTGGTTTTAAAAAAGCAGTAATGTTCGGTATCGTAGCTGTAGCTACAGGTGTGCTGTTATTTTTACCTTTTATTGATAAAACATTAATTGCGGGTATGAGTAATTCGTTGCGTTTATTTTTTCATCTCTTCGAGTTTAATGCAAGTGTATTTTATTTTATAAGGTGGGTAGCTTATTTTTTTGTTGATTTTGATGTTATTGAAGAAGTGGCACCTGTACTGGGCATTATAAGTTTTATCATTATCCTTGCCATTTCCTTCTGGTCTTCAAATAAAATAAATTTTATAGAAAAATGTTTATGGATATTTGCTGTATACCTGCTTTTTTCCACCATGGTGCATCCCTGGTACAGCAGTATTTTGATAATGCTTGCTGCGTTAAGTAGCTTTCGTTTTCCTGTGGTATTTTCTTTGCTAGTTTTATTATCTTACTTTCCTTACAGTATGGCAGTTTATAACGAAGATAATGGCCTGTGGCTCATTGCCATTGAATATAGCATCGCATTCAGTTTTACTATTTACGAAATACTTCAACATACAAAAAATAGAGCAGCATTGTTTTAATACTCAAAAATTACATCTTTTTCTTCATCTACATCATGTAGCACCGGTAACAAATTATATGAAAGATTTTGTGCTGTAATTTTTTTTATTGTGTGGCGGCATACAGATGCTGTACTCCATTCAATATTTTGAAATAGGTTTTTAAATGGTGCTTTTATAGCCAGCAAATAATAACCGCCATCTGCCGCCGGTCCTACTACTACATCATTTTCTTTTAGCGTATAAAATGCTTCTTCAATAATTGCAGAAGTAAGTTCATAGCAGTCGCTGCCAATAATAGCTATTTGAGAAAAGCCTTTCTCCATCAAAAGCGTAAATGCATTTTCCATTCTATCGCCAAGGGTATTTCCTTGCTGCATATATTTTTCATATTCGTTCCATATATCATCATCGTTTACATAATCTGCATAAAAAATAAAAATATTAATTGGCAAATTCTTAATAATATTTTTTGTATGCTGCAGCAAAAATTTATAGATAGCCAGTGCAGCGTTGTCCCCCAAAGATTTTGCCAGTCTTGTTTTTACGTGCCCAAGCAAAGGGTTTCTTACAAAGAGCATCAATGCTTTTTTTTCCTTGCCGTTTTCTGTATTTATTTTTTTTTCAGTTGTATTCATCATCAATTTATTTTTAGTATTGCATATTTTAAAAATTCGTTTTCATCGTTTACATTCGCTGTAATAAATTAATGCCAAAGCGTAAATATATTTAATCAAAAATTTACAGAAGAATAAATAAAATAATTATGGAAAACCTGCTTCAAAAAATAGATGAAACAGCTCAATGGCTTACTGACAAAGGTTTTGGAGGAGCCACTATTGGTATTGTGCTTGGCACCGGGCTTGGCACGTTTATTCATGAAATAGAAATAGAGCAAACAATATCTTACGAAGACATACCACATTTTCCGCTATCCACAGTTGAGTTTCACAAAGGGCAGTTAATCATGGGCAAAGTGGGTAATAAAAAGGTAATTGCTATGCAGGGGCGTTTCCATTATTATGAAGGTTATAGTATGCAGCAAATTACTTTTCCGGTAAGAGTATTAAAAGCATTGGGCTTGCAGTATTTATTACTAAGCAATGCGGCAGGCGGTATGAACAAATCATATAAAAAAACAGATCTTGTTCTGCTGGATGATCATATAAACATGCTGCCAGAAAACCCGCTGCGTGGCCTAACCGCACCAGCGTTTGGAAACCGTTTTGTAGATATGAGTGGGCCTTATAGTGTTATTTTAAATAATCATTTTACTTCTGTTGCAGCTAAACTAAATATTCATTTAAAAAAAGGCATTTATGTAGCCGTACAAGGTCCAAATTTAGAAACCCGTGCAGAGTACAGGCAGCTTAGCCTTGCAGGTGCAGATATGGTGGGCATGAGTACAGTACCAGAAGTAATTGTTGCAAACCATATTGGGCTTGCCTGTGCAGCAGTAAGTGTTATTACAGATGAGTGTGATCCGGATAATCTGCAACCGGTAGATATAAGCGAAATTATTGCTGTAGCGGGTAAAGCAGATACAGTGCTTAGTAAATTATTTAAAAGGGTAATAGAAGCGATATAAGAATTTTCACATTAAAAAATGGCCGATGATAGAAATCACCGGCCTTGCTTACCTCTGAAACCACAAAAAAATGTTTAAATAATATGTACGAGTTTATTTTTAAAAATTAGGTACCCTAAGAGAATGTTGAATTTTAAAGATAAAGAGCAGCAGGGAAACTGGTACGAATAGTTTTATTGTTGCTATTGTTTAGTAAAATTACTAATAATAATACATGTAAAAAATTTATTTATCAATAAGGGTCAAAATACTTTTTTATTTCTTTCGACATGCGCAACTATCTTGCCAATTCTTTATTTGCAGCAGCATAAACCTGCTTTTTTTTACGATCGTACCACCATTTTGGAGCCGTTTTTTTCATTAGTGTATCAATTCCTCTCATCCCAAAGAGCTTCCATAAACCGCCGAGTTTGCCACCAATATCACTTTGCATAGCCCTTAGGCTCATAGCAAAGCCAGATTCTATATACTCCATGTGGTGCCAGAAACCTGCCGGCATAAATAAAGTATCTCCATGCTCCAGTATTACTTCATAACCTTTAGCTCTCATTACTGCAGGAAAATTTTCATAATCGAAAGAATTATGATAACCTGCATAATTTGCTATACTCAATACTTCCCAAGGTTTACGATATAATTTATATTGTTCTTCATGGGGAAAAAGTAATACTCTTTTTTTACCGGAAAACTGTGTGTGCAAAATATGACTCATATCTATATCAAAGTGCATGTGCGTTACAGATCCTTCGCCACCTACAAATAACATAGGGTATTTTTTTACAAAGCCTTTCATTAATTCATCAGGCCATGTAAAATCACTTACTATTTGTGGGGCATGTTGAAATATATTAAACAGAAAAATCCGGAGATCCAGAGGGCCTTCTTTAACTTTTTTAAGATAATCGCCAAATTTCATATAGGCGTCAGCAGTATTTATAGGGGTATACGAGTCGCTTTTTATGTTATTGTAAACGCCTACTTCCTTCTCTCCCACAGTTTCTATAAAATAATCCCAGTTCCATTTATTGTAAGCAGGCCATTTTTTTGCAAGCCCTTTTATAATAAGCGGCTTCATAAGGTTATAATATTTATGTTTAAAATCTTCGGGAGATATTGATTCTACTGTATCTATGGACTGCAATTGCATATTTTATTATTTAGTAACACAAAATTAATGATTATCGCTTTTAGATATTGTAAAAAACTAGTCAATCAAATTCCAATATGTAGTAAATTTGTTCGAACCCATGGCAAGAATAAAAATCCTTTCAAATAGCAACCGAAAAGAAATAATTTTAAAAAATGCAGCAGCCCTTTTTAGAAAAAGAGGATACAAAGCTGCATCGGTAAGAGAATTGGCAGAACGGTTAGATATTGAAGCTCCTAGTTTATACAATCATTTTAGATCAAAAGCAGAATTATTAAAAAAGATATGCTTTTCAACAATGGTAGATTTTACCGGGCATATTGATATGGTAGTGGCATCTAAAGAAAGCAATGTTAAAAAAACAGAGGCATTAATTCGTTTTCACATACAAAAAATGTACAACGATTTTGACTTTGTATATGTAGCAAATCATGAATGGAAACACCTACCAAAGGAGGACCTGGAACTTTTTTTATCTCAAAGAAAAGAATATGAGCGCAGGATGATAGAAATTATCATAGAAGGTATTAATAAAAAAGAGTTCCGTAAATCACACCCGCAAATTACAGTCCTCACCATTTTATCTGCCGTAAGAGGATTAGAGTTTTGGCAGCGCCATAAAAAAGAACTAAGCATTACCGAGCTAGAAGACCACATGGTGCATCACCTTATAAACGGTATCATACAATAATATGGCGGCAAATTTTTATTCCTTAAAAATAAAAGCTGTAAAAAAAGAAACTGCGGATTGTGTATCTGTAAGTTTTTTTATACCGCAGGAGTTAAGCGAAATATTTCAATATAAAGAGGGGCAAAATATTACTATTCTTAAAAAAGTGAATGGAGACGAAATTCGCCGTTCGTATTCTTTATGTACTGCACCACACGAAAATGAATTGAAAGTGGCCATAAAAAAAGTAGAAAAAGGTTTATTTTCTACTTTTGCAAATGATATATTAAAAGCAGGAGATACCTTAGAGATAATGCCCCCCGCAGGCAGGTTTAATGTAAAAAACAGCACAGGAAATTATCTAGGCATTGCTGCGGGTAGTGGTATTACCCCCATTATTTCTATTATAAAACATATTCTTAAAACACAGGCTGACAGTAATTTTACTCTATTATATGGCAACCAGAAGCGAAGCTCTATTATCTTTTTTGAAGAAATTGAAGGACTTAAAAATAAATACATGGATCGTTTTTCCTGCATTAATATATTGAGCAGAGAAAGAACAGAGGCCAGTTTGAACCATGGCAGAATAGACACAACAAAATTTGAATCTTTAAAACAACTGATAAACTTTAAAAATATTACCAGTGCTTATTTATGTGGGCCGGAAGAAATGATTTTTTCTGCGGCTGCATTTTTAGAAAATGAAGGGATAACAAAAAATAATGTTCATTTTGAATTATTTTCTTCTGGTGTAAAAAAAAATGTGGCTATTAAGGAAGAAAAACGAATAGCAGATGAAGGGCCAAAAAGTAATGTTACTATAAAAGTAGATGGAAGGAGTTTTCAATTTGACCTTGCTTATAAAAGCGATAATATTTTAGATGCAGCACTGGCAAAGGGTGCAGACTTACCTTATGCATGCAAAGGCGGTGTATGCTGCACCTGCAGGGCAAAATTAATAGAAGGTAAAGTATACATGGAAGTAAACTATGCGCTGGAGGAGGAAGAAGTGGCGCAAGGTTTTATTCTTTGCTGCCAAAGCCACCCACTTACAGAAAAAGTGGTGGTGGATTTTGATGTGAAGTGATGGACCTAATAGTTTTCATACCGTGTAAATAATCCTATTTCTCCAAAATATAATATCAGCCGAGTATAATATGTGCTATTACAATGAGTATAAAAATGGGGATAATATTGAGCCAAAGAATGGGCATAATAATTTTTTATGCATGCACTAATATTTTGTAAGGCAACATTTATTAAAAAGAAAAAAATACCGGGT
>JANXXM010000002.1 GCA_025350645.1 Ferruginibacter sp. | reverse complement strand
AAGCAAGCAATGCAATGATGGGCAGTGTAGAAGATGCAAATAAAGCAAAGGAGCAGATTGGTGCACTTGCAAATAACCTTACCAAATTAAACGGTGTATATGGTAATATGCTAAGTGCAATGCAGGGAAGATCTTAAATGCAATATTTGCAGCACAATTTGTAATATTAATCCAAACAATTTTACTAAAACTATTTAATACTAATAAGTTATGGCTTTACCAAAAGAGCCCCGGCAGAAGATGATCAACTTGATGTATTTGGTGCTAACAGCAATGCTTGCACTTAATGTATCTGCCGAGGTTATAGAAGCTTTCAGAACAGTTGATACGAGTTTACAAAATTCAAATAAAAGTATAGAGGCAGGTAATACAACATTATTTAAATCCATAGCATCTAAATTATCTGATCCTCCATCTGCTGTAAATGCAGCAAAATGGGCACCAGTGGCTAATGATGCAAAAAAACAGTCCGATGTAATGATTGCATATCTCGAAGACTTGAAGTTGCAATTAAAAACGGCATCTGATTTAAAAAAAGGCGAAGACGGCAAGGAAGAATATAAATTAGATGATTTAAATGCTTCATCTATGCTAATGGATGAGCAGAAAAAAGGAAAAGATTTAGATGACAAACTGAAAGCATATAAAGCAGCAATGCTGGTAAACCCAGAAGTAAAGGCGGCGTTTGAAAACATTTTTCCTGTAGAAGTAGATCCTTCAGGGGATGGAACTACAGCCAATTTTAGAATGATGCCAACAGTAGCAGCCATTACATTATTAAGTAAATATCAGAATAATATAAGAAATGCAGAAAACCAAGTGGTTACTTTTGCACATAATAAAATTGGTGAGGTAAAAGTTATCTACGATAAATTTGCAGCTATTGTTGGGCAAACATCTAACTATGTAATGCCAGGCGAAAAAGTTACTATTAGCGCTGGTGTTGGTGCATATAGCACAATAGCACTACCTCAAATTACTATTGCAGGTTCTAATGTACCTGTAAATGCCGATGGTTTAGCTACAAAAGATTTTACAGCAGAAGGCGGTGGCGAAAAATCCATTGCAGTAAATGTTGGGTATACTAAGCCAGATGGTTCAATAGCAAGTATTCCGTATACTATAAAATACACGGTTGGAACCCCTGGTGGTGCGGCAGTAATGGCTGATAAAATGAATGTATTTTATATAGGTGTTGATAATCCTGTTACTATTGGTTCTCCTACAGGTTGGGACAAAACAAATGCTACTATTAGTGCAGGATCACTCACAGGTTCCGGATCTAAAAGAATGGTAAGGGTTAGTTCAATAGGAAATGTTAGCATTAATGTTACAGCAAATGGTTCAACAACTCAATTTCCTTTTAGGGTAAAAAGAATACCAAGCCCTGTGTTTAAAATAGGTGCGGGTAAAGCAAGAGTACCTGCGGTAGATTTTAAGAATCAAGATTTTTGTAGAGCTGACCTAGAAGCTTTTGATTTTGATTTGAGATTTAGTGTAGTAAGTGCTACAGTTTATTTTTCGGGTACCGGTTTTCCAAGTACTACACCTTCTACAATATCGGGTAATAGTTTAGGAAATATAAAAAGTTTAATGGCTCGGTGCGGTCCTGGATCATCTATATCTTTTATAAACATAAAAGTTCAGGGCCCAGATGGTGTAAGAAATATTGATGAAGCTACCATACAGCTTTACTAAGAATATAAAATTAAAAGTAATGAAAACTCAAATTGTTAAGTATCTGTTTCTTTGTATCCTTACTGTAAGTTTTGGAAACATTGCTATGGCTCAAAAGAAAAAAAGAGTTGCTAGTAAAAGACCTACAACTAAAAAGACTGCCAAAACAAAGACTAAGTCTAATGTTAAATCCTCCACTGCAACGATAGATTCCGTAGCTGTTGTAGCGGCACCGGCAAATGATACACTACCTATTAAAAAAGTAGCAAAATCTTTGCGCAGAGATGCAGCCGTAGATGATGATGCCATAAGAGACAGAACTCCTTTGCCTTATGAAAATCTTCGTGCTGATGATGCAGTGTATCGTCATAAAATATGGAGAGAGATTGATGCAAGAGAAAAAATAAATTTACCATTCAGATATTCTGCTGATGAAAATAACGGCAATCAACGTTTTATTTCTATTTTGCTTCAAGCCATACAAGATAGTTCTGTAACAGTTTTTAATTCAATTGATGACAGGTTCACTACACCAATGACAACTTCTCAAGTAGCAAAAATTATTGCAGGAGATGAAGTAGATGTTGTAACAACTGATACTTTAGGAAATGTAACTGGCTCTAAAAAAATGAGAAATGAAATTAACATGGATTCTATTTATAAATTCAGGATTAAAGAAGAGGTAGTTTTTGATAAGGAAAGTTCTCGTCTCTTTTTCCGTATTTTAGGTATTGCTCCTTTGAAAAGAATAATTACGCCACAGGGGCAGGACTTAGGTGAAACTGAAGTATTTTGGGTATATTACCCCGACATGAGAGCAACTTTTGCAAAATATGAAGTGTACAATGGTAAAAACTTTGGTGCACGCATGAGCTGGGAAGAGCTTTTTGAAAGCAGGATGTTTTATGGCAGAATTATAAAGAGTACTATTGATAATCCTTATGATCAATTTATAAGAAATTACAAAGGATTACAGGAAAACACCATACTGCAACTACTGGAAGGTGAAAATATTAAAGAGAAAATATTTAACTACGAACAAGATTTATGGAGTTATTAAATAAATATTAGTACAAGAATAAAATGAGAAACCCCGTTTATAAATCAACGGGGTTTTGTTTTGAAATACTAGGCCTCGGGACCGGCGCCGACGAAGGCGGCTCGGCCT
>JANXXM010000159.1 GCA_025350645.1 Ferruginibacter sp. | reverse complement strand
AGACAAACCCTACGAAGAGCATATTGATGACCCTCCAATATCAGCACAGGGGGTTCTGTTTTAAAAAATATACGATAGCTCATCGAAAAGCAGTAAAATCAATAACTTTATTAACTAAATAAAACGTTTAGGACACTATTAATATTTTATAATGATATTTTAATTTTTGTATACCAAAAAATATAGACCACATAATGTCTATGCTTTAATTTGTTGAAACTATAATAACGTTTAAATTTCAATGAATAAAATACCATTATACTTAGATAAAATACCTGTGTGAAAATTCTTCATATTTTCTATAAGATGGAAAAATAATCACTCAAAAAGCTGTAGGGGAAGGGTTCGAACCTTCACGGGGCAGTTAGCTGCAGTACAAAGTTCGGTGGTCGACCCCGGTCGGTTCATTATTGCTAAAAAACCGGCTCTATGCTGCGTTTGTCCTGTTATCCCCACCCCCGAGACAAGGGGGCATGTCTGCCAAAAATTTCATCACCCCACAGTATATTTTGGTCTTTACCAATTTCTGTTTGATAAAGTAAAGATAAAGCTATTTACACTATGCTTAGATATATTTCAACAAATATTTTGAAAATATGGAAAAAAATCAGTAAATGAATAATTATATTAGATATTTACAAAAAATAACAACATAAATGCCTTCCAAATTAAATATTGACAAATTAGATATTGATCTCATTAACGAAATGATGAATAATGCGGATATTTCTTATGAAGAATTGGGAAAGAAATTTTTTGTGAGCAGCGGCACTATCCACGTACGCATAAAAAAACTGAAAGATCTTAATATTGTAAGAGGCACAAGACTTAATGTAGATACCCGCTTGCTGGGTTATGACTGTGCTGCTTTTGTAGGAATATATTTAGAGAAAAGCTCTTTATACGATACTGTGGCAAAAGAGCTTAAAAAAATACCCGAAATAGTACGGCTCAATTATATTACTGGCAACTACAGTATGTTTATAGAAATTGTATGTACAGATATTACGCAACTAAGAAAGGTATTGCATGATGACCTTCAAAAAATAAAAGGTATTGAGCGCACAGAAACATTTATTTCTTTAGAAGAAGGATTTAACCGGGCTGTAGTCATAAATCAGAAATAAATAATTTGGATTATTTTTATAACTTCTATTTTATTTTATTTACTATATCCAGATCTTCTCTAGAAAGATATTCCTACCAGTCATCCATTACTTCTACAAGCCTGTACTCCTTATCAATATCATAGTCGCCATTTTCATCTATCCGGTAAAAACAATTGTTTAAAGTATCCAGCATGCTGTTTACAGATTTTAGTTCTACAAATAATAAACGACTTACTATTTTCTAAGCTGTTTTTTGTTCTACAATATCCAGCCTTTTCTGCAAATCCAGTATTTTATCATCTTTGCGGGCAAGTAAATAACAGGCAAAAAACAACAGTATAATTGCAATAATAATAAGTGATTGCGCCATTGAAATTTTGTCTCTTTAATTTTTATACAGCGTTTCTTCCTGCGTTAATAATACCAAACGAAGAACGGATAACCAGTTTCTCATACGTTTCCCGCATGGGAGAATTAAGAAATTGTTCATCCATTTCCCTTATTTTATTTATTGCATATTGCTGTATGGTAAGAGAAGGCAAAATAATTTTTTCCCGCATTATGATTGATAAATTATCTACAGGATAATCGCCCATTAATTCTGTTTTTCCGCTAAGTTGTAAAACATATTTCTTAGTGAGTTCAAATTCTTCAAAAATTATATTCCATATTTCACCATACTTTTCATCTTTGCTCAAATAAGCTGTTAAAGGAAAAAAACATTTCTTCATTACCATTTCACAATTATCCATGAGTGTTTTAAAAAATAAGGAACTATTATACAACTCTTTTGCTGTAGAAAATTTACCTGTCTTTTCCAATGCTGCCAGTGCTGTACCCACACCAAAATAACCTGTTACATTTTGTTTCATTTGTGCCCATGCCCCTACAAACGGGATTGCACGCAGGTCTTTTAAAATTAATTTATTACTGGTATTTCTTTTGCCAGGCCTGCTTGCAATATTGGTTTGCGCATAAAATTTTACAGGGCTTATATGGGCTAGGTATTCCAAAAAGTCAGGGTGATTTTTTAACTGCAGATAGGTGTCGAAACTTTTTTCAGAAAGATTTCTCAGCAATGCCTCTTCACCTGGCTCCAGGGTTATTTCTTTATTTGTAAAAATATTGTTGCTTAACCCAGCATGTATCAGTTGTTCAATATTATACTGTGCAGCAGCTACCGATCCAAAATTGGAACTCACTGTTTGCCCCTGTATAGTAAGCTGTATTTCTTTGTTGCTAATATCATTGCCCATACTTGCATAAAACTGGTGGGTTTTTCCACCTCCGCGGGAGGGCGGGCCTCCCCGCCCATCGAAAAAAACAACATCAATATTGTGTTGCCGCGAAATTTCTGTGAGCGTTTTTTTAGCGTTGTAAATACCAAAATTTGCCATAAGGTAGCCGCCATCCTTAGTGCCATCACTAAAACCAAGCATAATGGTTTGGCGGTTATTTCTTAAGCAAAGGTGTTGTTTGTATATTTCATTAGTGTATAATTCTGCCATCACCATAGCAGCATTCTGCAAATCTTCTATGGTTTCAAAAAGCGGTACAATATCAATAAACAAATATTGCTTTTGCCATCCGGTGCCTAAAAATAACCCATACACTTCCATTACATTAAGGGCAGTGCTGCACTGGCTTATAATGTACCTGTTGCAGCCAGCCTCACCGTTTTGTTTCTGTATTTTTTTTATTCCCTTTATACTATTTATGGTATCGGCTACCAGTGGCTCTTCATAATTTTGTTCTATATTGATTTCGGGCGCATGGGTGAGAAAATTTATTTTTTCTGCTGATGACAATTTACTGTACGTATCGCCATAAATATTTTGCAAAACCATATCATGTACGCTGCTTTCCTGCCGCACATCCAGCGAAGCAAAATGCAACCCAAAAATATTTACTTTGCTAATGAGATTTGTAATCAAATACAAAAACAATCCGTTGTGCTGGTAAACAATAATATCTTTTACCTTTTCCAATGCTGTAATAATATCTGCCTTTGTTAATGCTGTTTTGTGCCCGGGTATAAAAATATTATCATAAAGTTGTTTTTCCAGCCCTGTTAAAATAACATCAATCCCTTTAAAAGTAAGTCTTTGTTTGAGTCTTCTTATATCCAGGTAATAACATTTTATGATGCTTCCTCTTAATGCGGCGGCCACATTTATTGTAGTATCTGCTGTTACAAAGGGATTACCATCTCTGTCTCCTCCCGGCCAAAAACCCATATTGAATATAGATTTTTTTTCGGGTAATATATCTGGATAGTGCAACTTTAATATCTCTGCTATTCTTCCTGCTGCTGTATAAAAAACATTCTCCAGGTACCAAATTAAACTTATGGCTTCATCAAAAGGTGTAGGACGTTGTTTATTTAAAAAAGGTGTTTTACCCAACTGCTGCAGGTAAATATTTATTTTTGCCACATCATTTTCGCCGAGTGCTTTAGAAAGGTCGTTTATGATGCCCAATACCGGGCCTGGATAAAACTGTGTAGGATGCGCTGTAAGCACTAGTTGCAAAGAAAAATCCTGCAGCTTTTTTGCAAGAGCATATTCTTTTTTGTACTGGGTAATTTCCAGTTGCAATTGTTTCAAAGTGCCTGCACCACCAATATCCGTAACAGAAGTAAAGGCAGCATCTTCCAGTGCATCAAATAAAACTACTTGCCTTTCCACATATTGAATCATGCGAAAAAGCATATCGAGTTTTTCGTGCTCCTCTTTATAAACAGTATGTTTTTCAAAAAAAGACGATATTATTTCCGTGGGACTTTGTAGTTTTTTAAATCCTTCGTCGCATAGGTTTTGAAACATAGATAAAAGAATACCTGTTTTTTCTATTTTATGAAAAGGTAATGCAGAAAATAAGCTGTTATACAATTGAAATTTTATAGCCACTTTATTATTGAACTCCTGTAAACCGTTTGCATATTGTGAATTCATAAAAAAGTTGTTCTGTGGTTTAAAATAATTACCTGTATAAAGATATTTTATTTTTCAGGGGTAATATTTTTGACACCGGAATAAATGTTCAAAAAAAATAGCTGCTTTAAAAAAGCAGCTATGTAAAGAATATTATTTCATAATAAATAAACTACGCCACTTTTAGCATACTCAACTTACTGGTATTAAACTTACGCATGGCATACTCTAATGTTACATCAAAACTCTTTACTTTCTGGCTGGGCAGTTCATACATAGCATCGGTAAGTATACTTTCGCAGATACTTCTCAAACCACGGGCACCCAGTTTATATTCTAATGCTTTTTGTACCATAAAATCCAGCACCTCATTTTCAAACTTTAAGGCTATACCTTCTATATCAAATAATTTTGTGAACTGCTTTACCAAAGAGTTTTTGGGTTCTGTTAAAATATTCTTTAAGGTTTCTGCATCCAGCGGGTTAAGGTAAGTGACCACGGGCAGCCTTCCCAAAAGCTCTGGTATAAGGCCAAATGTTTTTAGATCCGGCGCACTTACATATTGCAGCAGGTTATCTTCCTGAAACTGCTGAAGACTTTTATTTACATTAAAGCCAATAGCATTAGTATTTACCCTGCGGGCGATAATTTTATCTATACCACTAAATGCTCCACCGCAAATAAAGAGTATGTTTTGTGTATTTACTTTTACAAGTTTCTGCTCCGGGTGTTTTCGTCCGCCTTGTGGCGGCACCAATACTTCGCTTCCTTCTAATAATTTTAAAAGTCCTTGCTGCACACCTTCGCCACTTACATCTCTGGTAATACTGGGGTTATCGCTTTTGCGGCCCACTTTATCTATTTCATCTATAAATACTATTCCTTTTTCTGCTGCTGCCACATCGTAATTACATACCTGTAATAAACGGCTCAGCATACTTTCCACATCTTCGCCCACATAGCCGGCTTCTGTAAAAACGGTGGCATCTACAATAGCAAAGGGTACATTAAGCATACGTGCTATTGTTTTTGCAAGCAATGTTTTACCAGTACCCGTTTCGCCTACCATAATAATATTGCTCTTTTCTATTTCTACATCATTATCTATTTTTTGATTAAGTCTTTTGTAATGGTTATAAACTGCTACTGCCAATATTTTCTTTGCATCATCTTGCCCTATTACATATTCATCTAAAAATTTTTTTATTTCGATTGGCTTTTTTATAGTGAGTTTGTAAGCAGTGGCTGGCTTTGCTTCTTCGGCTACACCAAGTTCCTGCCCTATAATTTCATTAGCATGCTCTACACAGTTTTCACATATATGCCCATCCTGCCCTGCAATAAGTATTTTTACATCCTCCCTGTTTCTTCCACAAAAGGAGCAATGTAATATTTGTTGTTTGGCCATAATTAATTCTTTTTAATACTAAGTTCCTATAGTTAGGATCCGCAAAGATAAGCAACGGTTTACCATTGCCTAATGAAGACAATAAAACAGTTTAAAATGTTGCATAAGCTACGCCTTTAAGCTACCAGCAAAAAATTTGCATGTAAACTTATTCAATTTAATCAAAAAGGTTTTGATACTGTAAATGAACACAGTTTCAAAACCTTAATTGCAAACCGGTTTAATATCTATAATTTTTCCACCACAGCATCTACAATACCATACGTTACTGATTCTTTGGCATCCATCCAATAATCCCTGTCAAAATCTTTCATGATCTGTTCTTTTGTTTTACCACAGTTTTTTGCCAGTATTTCGGCACCCATGTCCTTTACTTTTTGCATTTGTATGGCCATTATTTCCAGGTCGGCACTTACACCACGGCCACCACCGCTGGGCTGGTGTATCATTACTTCGCCACTAGGGAAAATAAAACGCTTTCCTTTTTCGCCCCCACTTAAAAGAATGCTGCCCATACTGGCTGCCATACCCATGCATATTGTACTTACCGGGGAAGTTATCATTTGCATAGTATCATAAATAACCATGCCGCTGGTAACTACTCCTCCCGGACTGTTTATGTAAAAAATAATCTCTTTACCAGGGTCTATTGCTTCCAGATACATAAGCCTGTCAGTAATATCTTTAGCACTTTTATCATCTACAGCTCCCCATAAAAATACTTTACGCTGCTCTATAAATTTTTTATCAAACTGCCACCCTGCCATCATTTTTTCCATTGGGTTACCCGGCAATTCTTTTGGTTCTTGTTCCTCTTCATCATCCATACGGATTATTTTATTGTAAAAGCTATTCATTATTAATTTTTTTTCTTTTTAATTAAATTTTAAAAGTAAAAAGTAGTTAGGTTAAAATATTTAATATTTATTTCTCCATTTTAGCCGAAATAAATTTTAATGCTTCGCTCATCACTAATCTTTTTTAGTTTTTCGTGGGTTTGTTAATAATACTTCGTCTACCAAACCATATCCCTTTGCCTCGGCTGCTGTCATCCATTTATCTCTATGGCAATCTTCTGCTATTTTTTCTATTGTTTGCCCGGTGTGGTGGCTAATGATACTATATAATTCATTCTTCACTTTCTTTATTTCATTCACTGTTATTTCCACATCGCTTGCCTGCCCCATTGCTCCTGCACTAGGCTGATGCATCATTATACGACTGTGTTTAAGTGCAGTGCGTTTTCCTTTTGCGCCGGCACACATTAATACCTGACCCATACTTGCTGCCATACCTGTACATATTGTTGCAATTTCTGGAGTAATAAATTGCATAGTGTCATACATACCCAACCCTGCGTACACCCCGCCGCCAGGGCAGTTGATGTACATTTGTATATCTCTGAGACGATCTGTACTTTCTAAAAAAAGCAGTTGGGCGGTAACGATATTGGCTACTTCATCATTTATAGGGTATCCCAAAAAAATGATACGATCCATCATTAGCCTGCTATATACATCCATTACAGCCACATTCATGGGTCGTTCCTCTATAATATTTGGGGTAAGGTTTGTTACATTGTTACCTAATCCATCTGCCAAAAATGGAACAGATGCCAGGGCAAGGGGTGCGGAATGCTTTATATAACTATCTAATGTATTACTGCTAATACTTTTATGCTTTACTGCGTATTTTTCAAATTCTTTTCCAAAATTCATATAATTGTATATTAGGTGCTAAATATATTACCTTAACATAAACATTAAATCAAAAAGTGTTCCCTGTAAAAAAACTGACAAATTAGCAAGATCATTTAACTAAGCTGGCAATAAAATGTAGAATTCGGAAATAATATATACGTGAATTGGCAATGATTCTTAGAAAAGTTCACAACCAGCATTCAAAAATTAATTATTCATTTTTCATTTAAATAAGCATTGTTAATATCATCTTCTTCGGATTATTTAAACGAATAAGTTCTTTATGTTAAACCAAAATACATTCTTTTAGAAAGTAAATGATTCAATATAAAGAACTCATTACAAAAAAATATTTTACAAAGTACGCTTTACTTCTACTTCCTCAAATGCCTCTACAATATCGCCTGTTTTTATATCGTTGTAGTTTTTTATTACCAAACCACACTCCATACCAGAGGTAACTTCTTTTGCATCATCTCTATACCGTTTAAGACTTGCAAGTTCTCCTGTAAAAATAACTATACCATCTCTTACCAGGCGAATGCGATTGTTTCTGACCATTTTTCCATCTAATACCACACAACCTGCAACAGTTGCTTTATCAAAACGGTAGGTTTCTCTTATTTCCACATTGCCCAATATTTTCTCCTCTACAGTAGGTTCCAACATACCTTCCATGGCACTCTTTATTTCTTCAATTGCATTATAAATAATAGAGTACAACTTAATTTCTATACTTTCATTTTCTGCCAAACGGGCTGCCTGAATACTAGGGCGTACATTAAAGCCAATAATAATAGCATCAGAACCTGCGGCAAGGTTTACATCATTTTCTGTGATGGCACCTACCGCTTTGTGTATCACTTTTATTACAATTTCTTCTGTACTTAATTTTTGCAGGGAATCACTTAGAGCCTCTACAGATCCATCCACATCACCTTTAATAATCACATTAAGTTCTTTAAAGTTTCCTAGTGCCAGCCTGCGTCCAATTTCATCCAGCGTAATATGCTTTTTGGCACGCATACCCTGCTCTCTCAATATTTGCCCACGTTTATAGGCCATTTCCCTTGCATCACTTTCGTTTGCATATACTTTAAATGTTTCGCCGGCCTGTGGTGCACCATTAAGCCCAAGTATAAGGACAGGGGTAGACGGTGGTGCAATTTCTGAGCGTTGATTACGTTCATTGTACATTGCTTTTACTTTTCCAAAAAACTGACCGGATACAATCATATCTCCCTGTTTCAACGTGCCATTTTGTACTAGTATGGTTGCTACATATCCACGTCCTTTATCTAATGACGCCTCTATTATTGTACCGGATGATGTTCTTTCAGGATTTGCTTTTAATTCCAGAATATCTGTTTCCAGTAATATTTTTTCCAATAAAAGATTGATATTATCTCCTTTTTTTGCACTTATTTCCTGGCTTTGGTATTTACCTCCCCAGCTTTCTACCAGTATATTCATACCAGAGAGCTGTTGCTTTATTTTTTCGGGATCTGCGCCATCTTTATCTACTTTATTTATAGCAAATATCATAGGTACGTTTGCTGCCTGCGCATGGGATATTGCCTCTTTTGTTTGTGGCATTACAGCATCATCTGCCGCTACAACTATTACTGCAATATCGGTAACTTTTGCGCCCCTTGCCCTCATAGCAGTAAAGGCCTCATGCCCTGGTGTATCCAGAAAGGTAATAGCCCTGCCGCTTGGTAATGTAACTTCATAAGCGCCGATATGCTGGGTAATGCCTCCGGCTTCTCCGGCTATCACGTTTGTATTTCTTATATAATCCAGCAGCGATGTTTTACCATGATCTACGTGACCCATTATGGTTACTATTGGTGCTCTTGGCCGCTGGTTTTCGGGGTCATCATCCTCCGTATCTATTTCCAGCTCGGCAGCATCATCTACCCCTATAAATTCTACTTCATAATTAAATTCGCTTGCCACCAGTTCTATTACATCTGCCTCCAGCCTTTGGTTAATGGAAACCATAATGCCCAGGTTCATACATTTACTGATAATATCTGCGAAACTTACATCCATCATACCTGCTAGTTCACTTACAGAAATAAATTCTGTAACCTGTAATTTGTTCCCTTCATCTGGCCTGTTGCTTTGTTGTTCATTAAATAACTCTCTTTTTTCTTTTCTGTATTTTGCTTTTGAGCTTTTTCCCCTACCAGATGAACCAGCAAGTTTTGCCTGTGTTTGTTTAAGTTTTTCCTGAATTTCCTTTGCGTCAATAACTTTGTCTTCCCTGCGTACAGGTGTGCCTCCTGCTGGTGGCCGTTGAAAACGGTTGCCGCCTCCTACAGGTGCATTACGGTTAAAAGTGCCTGGTGCACCGCCGCTCTGGTTTGGACCTCCAGGCCTTTGCCCACGATTATCGTTTCCACCGGTATTTGGATTACCGCCCGCACCAGATGGAGCACCCGGTTTTTTCTGAATAGGAATTCGTTTGCGCTTATGGCGGTCATCTTCCCTTTTTGGACGGGTATCATTATCTACAGGCAGTGTTATTTTTCCTAAAATTTTAGGACCTGTAAGTCTTGCTGTTTGTATGTTTTCTATTATTGCCGGTGCTTCTATTACGATAGGTTCCGCAACAGCTACAGGCGTAACAGCCTCTGGATTTTCTGCCGCTACTGCTACTTTTTTTTCTGGTGCAGATACAGCAGGGTTTTTTGCTGCAGAAACAGGTGTTGCATTTTTAGGCTCTTCTTTTTTCTTAGCAACTTTTTTTGGCCGTGTAGAGGAATCTATTGCAGAGAGGTCTATTTTATTTAAAATTTTGGGTCCTTCCAGTTCTGGAGCATCGATTTTTGTAATTCCGTTATTTTCTTTGGGTCCCTCCGGTTCCTTTACTTCTGGCTCTTCTTTTACAGGTGCCTGTACCGGTATTTCTTTTAGTACAACTGGCTCTTGTGCTATAGGTTTTTCTTCTACAGGTGTAGGAGCTTGTTCTGCCACTTCGGCAACAGCCTCTTCTTTTACAGGTTCTGTTTCTTTTATAACTTCTTTAGGTTTCTCCTCTCTCTTTTTAAAAGAAAGATCCTGCTCATCTCTTTTCTTTTTTGGATCTCCTGCAGGCGCTTTTATAAGTTCAACTCTGTCTGCCTTTTCTTTTGCAGATTTATCTTGCTGATACTCTCCTTGAAGCACCCTGTACATTTCATCTGTAAGTTTAGATGTGGGCTTCAGATCATCGCTTCCGTTTAAACTTTTAGATACAAGAAAGTCTATTAAGGTGCTTGCACCTACATTAAACTCTTTGGCGGCTGCCATCAACCTTGGTGTATTTACTTCTGACATTCTTTGTTTTTATTGTCCCGAAATATCGGCACAAGATTTTTCTTTTTTAGTTATCCTTCTCTTCAATTCATACGCACAGTTTTATTCTTTTTCAAATTCTTCATTCAATACTTTTTTTACATCTGCAATGGTTTCTTTTTCCAAGTCGGTACGTCTTTCCAATTCTTCATCAGAAAGCTGGAGTACGGAACGGGCAGTATCGCACCCTATTTTCTTTAATGCCTCTATTACCCATGATTCTATTTCATCTGAAAATTCTTCCAGGTCGATATCAAAATCGTCTTCTTCTCCTTCATTGTCTCTAAACACATCGATGTTAAAACCAGTAAGTTCACAAGCCAGTTTAATGTTTACCCCGCGGCGGCCAATAGCCAACGATACCTGATCTGCCTTTAAAAAAACCTTTGCGTGCATTTTTTCTGTATCAAGATCTATAGTGGTAATTTTTGCAGGTGTAAGAGAGCGCTGTATGAGTAATTGTGTATTAGCTGTCCAGTTAATTACATCTATATTCTCATTTTTCAATTCTCTTACTATTCCATGGATACGGCTTCCTTTCATACCCACACATGCACCTACCGGATCTATACGGTCATCATAACTTTCTACTGCCACTTTTGCACGCTCGCCGGGGTCACGTACAATCTTCTTAACAACAATGAGACCATCAAATATTTCCGGTACTTCTATTTCTAATAATTTTTCTAAAAAGAGCGGGCTTGTACGGGAAAGTATGATTACAGCCTGACTGTTTTTTAACTCTACTTTTTTTACTACTGCACGTACATTTTCACCTTTTTTAAAATAATCTGCAGGTATTTGTTCAGATTTTGGCAGCAGCATTTCATTTCCATCTTCATCCAGAATGAGTACTTCTTTTTTCCAAACCTGGTATACTTCTCCGCTTACAATCTCACCTACCCTATCTTCATATTTTTTTATAAGTATATTCTTTTTTAGATCTCCAATACGTGCGGCAAGTGTTTGTTTACCGGCCAGTATTGCCCTTCTTCCAAATTCTTTTTGTATATCCACTTCCTCATACAACTCTTCCCCAACCGTATAATCCGGTTCTATTTTTATGGCATCTTTCAATTCAATTTCTGTGAGGGTATTATATAGATCATCATCATCCACAATGGTACGCCTGCGAAAAATTTCGAGATCTCCTTTTTGATCATTTACGATTACGTCAAAATTATCATCACTTCCATATTTTTTACGGATGAGTGTTTTAAACACATCTTCCATCACTTTCATCAGTGTAGGACGATCAATATTTTCTGCTTCCTTAAATTCCTGAAAAGAATCAATTAAGTTAATACTTGCCATATTCCTCATCGGCTAATCCTGATTTGCTCTGGATGCCCCGCCGGTATGGGGTTTTGTTATTAAAATTTTATTAGAACCTTTGTTTGTTTTATATCTGCAAAAGGTATTGAAAAAGTTTGCGTAACTAATTTTTTGCCTTTTCCTTCTGTAAATTCTACCGCTATATCTTCTTCTGTAGCATTTAATAATTTCCCTTCTTTTTCTGTGCCATCCTGCAAGGTAAGCGCTATATTTCTACCTACATTTTTTACATACTGACGGTGCAATTTTAATGGTTCATCTATACCCGGGCTGGATACTTCTAGCGAAAAATCTCCATCCGGATATATGGCCATTTCTTCCATTATTTTATACAAAGCCCTGTTTATTTTTATACATTTTTCTATACCTAATCCTCTATCTGCATCTAAAAATATTTTAATATTATTTGTAGGCTTCACTTTCATATCCACAAAAAAAATATCATCAAATAATAGCGGCACTAACAACTTCTTTACCGTTTCTATATTGGTATCTATGCTCATAAATATATAAAATAGAAGAAGGGAACCTTGGGTTCCCTTTCTTTCGCTTCATTTTTCTCCCGCAAATATACGATTGATAGGTTTATCTGCCAAATGATATAGTTTAAACTAATAAAAAATTTAACAGGATTGTATTTGTGTGTATAATAACTTTGTGTTATGAAACTTTTAGAACTTTTTGGCGAATTGCTCGTTATCTATATTTTGTATAAAATAGTATTTGATTTTATCATTCCTATCTATCAAACTACAAAACAAATGAAGGGAAAAATGAATGAGATGCAGGAAAAGATGAAACAGCAACAATCTCCAAAAGCAACAGATTATGAAACTCCAAAAGCAAAGCAATTTACTAAGCCGCCTGCAGATGATTATATAGAATATGAAGAAATTAAAAACTAATACTTTTCATAATCCAACTCTTCAATGTTTTCCCCAGGTAATAATAAATGAGTTTTGAATTTCATTTTTTTTGCAGTTTCAATGTTATTATATGAGTCATCAATAAATAATGTTTCTATTGGCTTTATACCAGCATCTTTCACTACAAAATCAAAAATATCTTTATTTGGTTTGCGCAAGTTAATTTTATGTGAGTAATATGCTTTCTTAAACAGAAAATCTATTCCTTGGTTATTGCCTGTTGCATTATAAAAAATATCATTAAATGCTGAGAGATGGATTGCATTGGTATTACTCAATAAATACAAGTTATATTTAAGTGATAGTTTCTGCAAAAAACCTATGCTGTTTTGACGCCAGGTAAGCAGCATTTTGTTCCATGCCCATTGAATTTGTTTTTCGGTTATTGATTCTTTTACCAAACCCTGCATTTTGGTATAAAACTCCTGTGGCGTTATTTTTCCTGTTTCGAGGTTTCCAAAAATTTCATCTGCGGTAAACTGAGAATACATTGCTGTAAAATTATGGTAACCGAGTTCTTTAAAAGCCTGTTCGGTTAGGTAGTAATCTATGTTTAGTAATACCCCTCCCAAATCGAAGATGATATTTTTTAATGGTAGCTGCATTTAGAAAAAATAAGTGTGTAGTTAAAAGATTTTTTTATATTATTTGAAATCCAGTTTTTTTAAACCTGCCTGTATTTCCGGGCAACTCATAAAAAGATTCCATAGTAATTGGGTTCTATAGTTTTCTATCATAATTATTATTGGTCCCTGGTCTATAGCCAGGTGGCTTTTTGCATACCAGTTTTTTGTTTCATTAAATGCATCTGTAAAACCATAAGGAGACCAAATTTTATCTCCCAAATCATAATAAAAATATTTTAATGCTTTCATTGAAAATTCGGGCGTATAAGGGAATGCAGACAAAGCTGCGGTTGGTGTTATTGTACCATTATCATTTTCAGGAGAGTGTGCGTCATAGCCATAGTAGGTGTCGCTTGCGGTAAGGCCCCAGCAATTTTCTCCATAACCTTTAAATTTTTTTGGATTATCCAGGCAGTATGCGTGGTTTATTAAGGTATGATTTTTATTCTGCACCCAATAATCTGCATAACGATCTCTGAGGCCGGCAGGGTTTAACCCTAAAAAGGAATATTGGGAAAAGAAAAGTGGGCCGCCATAATCGAACCCCAGCGGCAATGTATAGCCATAAAAAGTTTTGCCATTTTTAAAAAAATCGCCTTGTGCCCATCCTTTATGGTAAACATTTGCCGGTATGGTATATTTATCTGCACTAGCTGCCAGCACATACATTATTAAACATTCATTAAATCCTTTTACGGCAAAGTTCATTGCCCAGCCGTTATTGGGGCTCCAATGCCAATATAGTATATCCCTTCCCTCTCTAGTAAACCAATTCCATTCAACTTCGTTCCACAATCCGTTAATAATATTACGCAAGTCATTTTCATTATCATTTTTATCATTAAAATATTGTCTTGCGCATAGTAGTCCCTGCATGAGGTATGATGTTTCTACGAGATCTGCACCATCATCTTTTCTGCTAAAGGGAATAGTTTTACCAGTGCTGCCGTTCATCCAATGCGGAAATACCCCGTGATATGCATCTGCTTTTGTTAAGAAGCGCACCATTTTTAATAAAAATTTTGCTGCTGTATCTCTTGTAATCCATTTTCGTTGTGCAGCTACTATTACGCTCATTACGCCAAACCCTGTACCACCAGTAGTTACCACTTCATTACCATAATCATACGCTATGTTACTTCTTTCTCTTGACATACCGCTAACGGGGTGTGCAAAATCCCAAAAATAGCTGAAGGTTTGTTTTTGAACGAACTCTAACAATGCAGTGTCTGATAAATTTTTAGGTCTTTGCTTTGCATTATAATTAGTGTTGTTGTTAGCTTCTTTTTGAGCCATTAAAGTATGCACACAAAAAATTGTAAATAGAAAAAAAAATATTGATTTTTTGCTCACCACTTATTTTGATTTACAAAGATTATATAATTGCTTAAAATTATTACAAATAGGGTGTATTAAAAAACCAATTATAATCCCTTTTACTTAAGCGTATAAGGAAATTAATTTTTTCTTACGAATTTTTTGATTCACACCAATTGATTTAATCAAAAAAAATTTGATAACATTTTTACAAATATGGCGCACTAAAACCCAGAGAAAGCATTCCGGCTTTTACTTCGGGGCAACTTGTAAATAAATTCCATAATAAACCGGTTCTGTAATTTTCTATTTGTACTATTATGGGTCCCTGATCTATTGCTAAAAAAGAATCTGCAAACCATGGATCATTAAGCCTGAAAGCATCAACAAACCCATATTGTTTAAAAATTTTATCGCCTAAAACGTAATAATAAAATTTTAATGCTTTCATAGATTCTGCAGGCGTATAGGGTAATGAAGAAATGGCAGCGGTTGGCGCAATAACGCCCACATCATTTGTGGGTGAGCTTGCAGTATATCCATTAGGAATATCACTTGCCGTTAAACCCCATGTACTATCGCTATAGCCAAAATAATTTTTTGGGTTTGCTATGCAATAGCTGTAATTAATGAGGGTATGGTTTTTTGTTTGAGTAGCGTAGTTTGCGTAGCCATCGGATAAGCCGTTAGGATTAATGCCCAGGAAAGAATAATGCTCAAAGAATAAAGGTCCGCCGAGGTTTTCGCCGAGAGGAAGTTGATATCCATAATAACTATTTCCATTTGTAAAACCATTGCTCCCATTGCCCGTCCAGCCGCTGGTATATACACTTGCAGGTATGCGGTGTGCCGGGGCTGCAGAACGGGCCAATACATAGGTCACTAATGTTTCGTTCCATCCTTTTATTTTCAAGTTTATATCCCAGTTATAATTTGGGCTCCAGTGCCAGTACAATACATTCTGATTTCCCTGTGTAAACCAATCCCACTCCACCCGGTCATAAATAAAATTTATATCATTGCGCAAAGTTGTTTCAGCAGCATCTGTACCGTTAAAAAATTGCCTGGCGCACAACAGGCCCTGTATAAGGAAAGAAGTTTCTACCAAATCTGCACCATTATCTTTTGTACTAAAAGGAATTACAACGCCTGTAGAACCGTTGAGCCAATGAGGATAGGCGCCATGAAATGTTTGTGCGGTATTTTTTAAAAATGATGTGATGGTTTGTAAACGAGAAAATCCCTGTGCCCGTGTAATAAAATTTCTGTTTACTCCTGCCAGTAAAGCCATAACCCCAAAGCCAGAGCCACCGCTTGTAACGGTTTCGCCGGAAGTATTTCTTTCCCTTGCAAGCCCGCTTACAGGATGACCAAAGTCATAAAAATATTTAAACGTTTGGGATTGTGTTTTATCCAGCAGCTCATTATCCGTTATTGCAGAAAACTTTCTGGAAGAATCTATTTTTGTGATGAACGTAAAGGTAGTGCCGGAAGATAATGCTACATTTTTTTGTGACTTTAGGGAAGTGCTAAGCAATAAAATATATTTTGAAATGGCCGCAAGGCTTGCTGCCGGCTGAATGAGAACAACACTATCGCTGTTTTGAAAAGTACTGGTAAAATTAACCGGCATACCGCCATTATCTTTTATTAAAAATGAGGCGGCAACGGTAGTACGATCCACTTTATCAGAAAAAGAAAATTTTAATACCGGGGCAAAACCAACATTATAATTTAATGCTGCGCTTGTATTACCATTTATAGCAGAACTTATAAAATTAAATGCTGATGGCGGAACTACCGGCACAACAGGCGGTGATGATGTAGAACTTTTTTTACAGGCGGCAAATGTAAGTGCCAATGTTATTATCAACAATATATTTTTCATTTTAATTTTTGTTTATAGTGATATTAGTTTGTGCGCTGTATTCTTATTTTATTTTAAAATAAATTCTTTCTCCTTTACATCAACAGAATTGCCGCCTATAAAAATTTTAAAATTGCCTGGCTCATAATTATACTGCAACTGATCGTTATAAAACCTGAGATCGGCTGTGGAAAATGTGAATGAAACATTTTTGGATTCGCCCTTTTGTAAGAATACTTTTTGAAAACCTTTTAACTCTTTTACCGGCCTTATCACAGAGCCTACCATATCTCTTATATACAACTGCACCGTTTCTTCTCCTGCAAAATTGCCTGTATTTGTAATTGTTATTGTTGCACTAATTTTTTCCGTGGCTGCCATTATATTTTTATCCAGTGAGATATTACTGTATGCAAAATTTGTATAACTCAGCCCATAACCAAAGGGATATTTCGGGCTGTTTAATAAATCGGTATATGCAGAAACATAATTTACATCGCTGTCATTTGCTGCAGGGCGGCCTGTATTAAAATGATTGTAATAAACAGGAATTTGTCCTTCGGTGCGGGGAAAGCTTACCGGTAATTTTGCTGAGGGATTGTAATCACCAAACAACACATCTGCCACAGCATTGCCCGCCTGTGTGCCAAGCCACCAATTGTATATAATAGCAGGAGCATTATCCGCAGTGTAATTAAAAATGAGCGGCCTGCCTGCGCTTATCATTACTACAACTGGCTTTCCTGTGGCAATTATTGCTTTTACCAGCTCTTCCTGCACACCCGGCAAACCTATGTTGCTGCGGCTTTTAGCCTCACCGCTCATGTCTCCGGCTTCTCCCACATTCATTACCACAACGTCTGCTTTTACTGCTGCGGCTATAGCTTCTGCAAAGCCCGCACGGCTGCTATCTTTTATGCCACAACCTTTTGCATAAAGCATATTTGTACCTGCACTTACTTTGTTTTTTATACCTTCCCAAACTGTTACAATTTTTACTGTGTCATCCTGCCATTGAAAACTCCAAAAACCTAAATTTTCTCTAACTGCTTTTATAAGCGGGCCAATGCAGGCAATTGTTTTTATATTTTTTGACAGGGGTAAAATGTTATTTTCATTTTTGAGCAGCACTATACTTTTTTCCGCCATTATTTTTGCGGCTAGTAAATTTTGAATGTTATTGCGCTGTTCATTTTCTCTTTGCTCATTACAAAATTTATAGGGATCATCAAAGAGACCCATTTCAAATTTCTTTCTTAAAATTCTTTTTACAGCATCATCAATTAATTCAATTTTTATTTTTTTATCCTTTACCAATGTGGCTAAATTATTTTTATAACAGCGGCTTTCCATATCCATATCGCTACCGGCTGTAAGTGCTGTAAATGCTGCATCTGCACTGTCTCTTACATTGCCATGGTTGAGCATTTCTCCGATACTGCCCCAATCACTCACTACAAATCCGCTAAATTTCCACTCTCCTTTTAAAATATTTCGCTGCAAATATTTATTACCGGTGGCAGGTGTACCATTGAGGTCGTTAAAAGAATTCATAAACGTAGCAGCACCAGCTTCTGCAGCGGCTTTAAATGGTGGCAAATAAATTTCATGCAACTGGCGCAGGCTCATGTCTACGGAATTATAATCCCGTCCGCCAACTGCAGCACCATAGGCTGCAAAATGTTTTACGCAGGCCATCACCGCATTTGTATTCCCTAAACCATTTCCTTGAAAACCTTTTACTCTAGCTGCGGCTATGAGCGAGCCGAGATAAGGATCTTCGCCTGCACCTTCCATAATGCGGCCCCAGCGGGGATCCCGGGCAATATCCACCATGGGCGCAAATGTCCAGTGTATGCCGGCTGCCGAGGCTTCAGTAGCTGCAATTCTTGCACTGCGTTCAATGGCCGGTAAATCCCAGCTTGCGGCTTCTGCAAGCGGAATAGGGAATGTTGTTCGGTAACCGTGAATAACATCCTGCCCGAAAAGTAATGGGATTTTCATTCGTGATTGCATAGCAATTTCCTGTAATGCCCTTGTAGCTTTTGCGCCGGTAACATTCAGCAAAGAGCCTACCATACCTTTCTTAATTTGATTGTGTTTATCCCCATCTTTTGTGGTGGGGCCGGTATCATCATCGCCGCCGGAGTATTGGTTGAGCTGCCCAATTTTTTCAGTGAGCGTCATCATCCTCAATACAGAATCTACTTTTTGATCTGTGGACTTTTTTTGTGCCGATGCATAAAATAAGGAGCCCAAAAAAAGGAGTGTAAACGGTATTTTTTTCATTTTATATTTTTGTTTGAACTGCAAGATTTTGAACCGCAAAGATTTTTGAACCACAAAGAACACGAAGAAGTGCTCTAGGTACACAAAGGTTTTTTAAATGCATTTTATTTATGCTGTGCAAATAGCCATTGCAACAATTGCGGTTCTGTAAAAGCATTGTCCCAGCTATTATGGCTGGCATTTGGGTAGAGCGTTAATTTGAATTTTGCTTTTTCTTTTTTTAATGCGTCTGCCATTTGTATAGAAAATTCAGGATTTACAACATCATCTTTTACTCCATGAAAGATCCACCAGTTGGTTTTTTTTAATTGCTTTGCGGTAGATGTATTTGCACCGCCGCATATAGGAACTGCTGCTGCAAACAATTTAGGATTGCGCCGTACTATTTCGAAAGCGCCCATGCCGCCCATAGAAAGCCCCATAACATATACCTGCTTTTTGTTTACCTTAAATTGCTGCATGAGTTGTTCCAATAATTTTTCTGCGAGGCGCATAGCAATTGTAGGCTCACCTGCCGGAGAAAAATCAAATGTTCTTTTGCCGTTCTTTTCTTTAAAATCTACATTACTCCAATAACTATTTTGGCTGCATTGTGGAAATACAATAATGGCCGGATAATTTCTGCGAGCACTATCCTGCAGAAATAATTTTGCACCATGCACTAATTGTAATTCATTGTCATTTCCTCTTTCGCCGGAGCCATGTAAAAAAAGTATTAAGGGATATTTTTTTTGTGGATCATAGTTTTCGGGTAGTAATATGCGGTATGGAAGTGTATCGTTTGCCCGCACAAAAATTTCTTTTTTGTAAAGTGAAAATTCCTGAGCTTTTGCAAAGCATGAAAACAATACAAGGTAAACAGTTAAAAAATATTTTATTTTCATGTTGCTTATTTTAAAATAATAATAATAAAAGACCCACAAAAAACCACTGTTGAACGGAGCGTCGCCACCAATGCTGCTTCTTGCTGAAATGCCCGTGAACAAAAATTATAATAACTTAAACGATGCTTCTTTTACATCTCTGCTATTGCCGCCAATAAATATTTTAAAATCGCCGGGCTCTGCTATGTATTTAAGATCGGAATTGTAAAATTTTAAATCGTTTACCGTTATATTAAATGTAACTGTTTTTGTTTCGCCGGCTTTAAGGTCTATTTTTTGAAATCCTTTCAATTCCTTTACTGGCCTGGTTATGCTGCCCACCATATCTCTCAAATACAACTGTACTACTTCTTTACCATTAATGGAACTGTTGTTGGTAACGGTAACAGATGCGGTTAAATTTTGGTTGGCGGCAATGGCATTGCTGCTCAGTTTTACATTGCTATAAGCAAATGTGGAGTAACTTAATCCGTAGCCAAAAGGATAAACAGGCTCGTTGCTTACATCTAAATAATTACTGCGGAATTTAGAGAACCATTTTCCTTCTTCGAGCGGGCGACCGGTGTTTTTATGATTATAGTAAATGGGTACCTGTCCTACATTTTGCGGCCACGTTGTACTTAGTTTTCCGGAAGGGTTTACTGCCCCAAAAAGTACATCTGCAATGGCATAACCTGCCTCGCTGCCGCCAAACCAAACATTTAAAATGGCGGGCACCGTTTCATTTTGTTTTGGTATTGCCAATGGGCGGCCGGTAAATAAAACAAGCACTAGAGGTTTGCCGGTTTTTAATAAAGCATTTAATAAATCTTGCTGCGCTTTTGGTATTTCTATATTGCTGCGGCTGCTGCACTCCCCGCTCATTTCTGCAGACTCGCCAAGGGCTGCAACGATTACATCGCTTTGGTTTGCCACCGCTACTGCTTCATCAATTATTTGCTGCGCAGGGCGGCTATCCCTTCGTAAAGATTTACCAAACATGCCGGCACGTTCTTCAAACACACTGTCTTCATCCAGGTTGGAGCCACGTGCAAATAATATTTTTACTTTATCCCCGGCTACTTCTTTTATACCCTGCAAAAGAGAAGTGGCTTTTTCAAACCTTGCGGCCACGGCCCATGTGCCAGGCATGTTTTCTTTGTTATCTGCCAGCGGGCCAATAAGCGCTATGGTACCGGATTTTTTTAATGGCAAAATACCTGCCCCTCCTAAAGTGAGCGATTGGTTTTTTAATAGCACAAAACTTTGCGCTGCAATACTCCTGGCTTCTTTACGATTTGCATCGGTAAAAATTTCTGTTTTTGCCCGCTGCTCGTTGCAATATTTATACGGGTCATCAAATAAGCCAAGCTTATATTTTGCTTCCAAAATTCTTCTGCAAGCAAGTTCAATTGCTGCAAGCGTTACTTTTTTTTCTGCAAGCGATTTTTTAATGGTAGTTAAAAATCCCTCGCCCACCATATCCATATCTATACCTGCGGATAATGCCTTTGCTGATACAGTTTGCAAATTTCCCAGGCCATGATCTACCATTTCATTTATACCTGTATAATCGGTAACTACAAACCCTTTAAAACCCCATTGTTTTCTGAGCACATCCGTCATTAAAAATTTATTGGCCGTTGCAGGTATGCCATCTACTTCATTAAACGAAGCCATCATACTTCCTGCACCCGCTTCTACTGCTGCTTTGTAAGGTGGCAGGTATTCGTTGTACATTCTAAGGCGGCTCATATCTGTAGTGTTATAATCCCGGCCGGCCTCGGCAGCACCGTACATGGCATAATGTTTTACGCAGGCCATTATGGTATTATTTTTAGAAAGATCATCGCCCTGGTAACCATGTACCATTGCTTTTGCAATTTGCGAACCGAGGTATGCATCTTCTCCATTACCTTCTGCAATGCGGCCCCAGCGTGGATCCCGGGCAACATCTACCATAGGGCTAAACGTCCAGTTTATACCATCTGCACTGGCTTCCTGCGCTGCTATTTGTGCGCTGCGTTCTATGGCTTTCATATCCCACGTGCAGCTTAGCGCAAGCGGGATTGGGAATATAGTTTCATATCCATGAATAACATCCATACCAAAAATCATCGGAATTTTTAACCGGCTTTCTTCTACCGCAACTTTTTGTACGGCTCTTATTTTTTCTACGGATTTTATGTTGAAGAGGCCACCAACTTTTCCTTCTTTTATTTTTTTGCCAATGTCGGAACTGGATGCAAGACCAGTAACAATATCACCGCTGCCAGGCAAATTAAGTTGGCCGATTTTTTCATCGATCGTCATTTTTTGCATGAGCGCATCAATGTAAATTTTCATTTTTGTGTCGTTGGTTTGTGCGTATGCACTTAAAATGATAAACGTAGTGGTAACCAATAATAATAATTTTTTCATGTGCTTTTTATTTTTGCCGCATGTATTTTGGCGTTTAATAATGTGCTGTGTATTCGCCCCTTGCGACAATACTGTTTTATTTTTCTATTTGCTGTAATATAATAATATTTCCACCACCGGGTTGCATTTTCAAAGATAATTTTGTGGCATTGTTAACCTTAATTTTTTTTATGGTAAGGTGATTAGCATATTCGTTTGCATCGCTGGCATCACTGTATATTTTTGCATTGTAATTTTTTCCCTTTAAAAGAAAACTACAATCAATATTTATTATTTTTCCAGTACTGTCAGCAATACTTGCTATGTACCAGTTGTTGTTTTTTCGGCGGGCAACTGTTATGAATTTGTCCACCTCAGCGTTCAGCACTTTCGTTTCATTCCATGTTGTAGGAATATTCCGCAGCACTTCAAAGCCAGGCTCACCAAGGTATGCAGCGGGGTAATCGCACAGCATGCCCTGTTCGTTTTCCAGCACCACATACATAGCCAGCATGTGGCAACGGGTGCCCATTGTGTAGGGTTTTATATTTTGTACCACAAATTTTGAAACTGGCAATGCATTAAAACCACCAAGATGATAATCTGTAGATCCTGCAAGTAGTCTTGTGAATACAACATCAAGATCTGCATTTGGTGTAACAAGTTTATTCCATTTATGGTTTTCGTAATTGAGGGTGCCTTCCCTCGTAAACTCATTAGGGTAAGTACGACTCAGGCCTGTAGGTTTATACGCCCCATGAAATTGAATATGCAAGTGGTGGGCTGCTGCCTTTTGTAAAATTTCCGTTTGAATGTTTACCATTTCCTGGTCATCCCTGTCCATAAAATCCACCATCATCCCTGCAAGCCCCCATTCTTCAAAAGTTTTGAAAGCCTCATCCAGCAAAGGATACAAGGCCTTCCAGTGTACCCAAACCCGTATACCAACATTTTTGCTTTTCGCATAATCACAAACCTGTTTCATATTCAAACCATCCACAGGCTTTGTTACATCATAATTTTTACCCGGCTGATATCCTTCCCCATCATTGCTGTACCATTCGTGCCCGCCAAACTCTACCACGGTATGATATTTAATATTATTTGCTGTGCAAAAATCAATGAAATATTTATTGGTTTCAAAATTATTACCCCCATTAATATTTGCAGGTACCACTGTGCCATTCCACCATGGAAAAGTGGTGGTTCCGGTTTTTATCCATGCGGTATTTTTGTATAAAGTTTGCGGACAGAGGCTTGTAAGAACATTTGACTCTATGAGAGCCCCAAGCCTGTCCGAAATTAATATTACCCGCCAAGGGCTATGAAACGTTTTTACAGCTCTTACTTTTATTACAGCTTGCCCGGGCAGGGGGGATAATTTTGTAGCTAAAATACCATCTGTTTTACACAGGTACATCCCGGCATAATCCTGCAGATTAGCTTCTGTAACGGCAGCATAAATATGATGGGGAAACTGAAAAAGTGCCGGCATATCCATGAGTGTATCATTTTTTATGCTGCTTAGTGGTACCGTTGTATAAAGCCCTTCGTGAGAGGTAATATAATTAGGTACCAACAATGCTTTTATGACCGGATTGCCGGCAAAATTAAAGCTGGTATTTTCATCCAGTATTGTAAAAGTTTCATTCGCTTTTTTCGCAGGAAAAAGATAACGGAATGCAACCGCATCATTAAATAACTTTATTTCTATTTGTAAAAAATAAGCTGGGTTCGTTTTGTCGCTGAAGGAAATAACTGTTCTCCTATATTTCGTTTTTACTTTAGCTGTTTTGCCAATTATTAAATTATAATTATCCAACACTTCTGTAATGGCAGCTATCGCTGTAATATAAGCCTGGTGCATTTTTCCTGTTTCAGCAAAATGCATATTTATTTGAGACTCTTCAATAATGCTGTTGCTTTTATAGGAAACAGAATAAGACGGAACAGTATTGTATGCATAGATTTTAAAAATAATGTTACCATCCGGAGAGGAGATACGTAATTTTTCTTGGGCAAATGCAGCATTCCCCGCTGATAAAAAAATTAATAAAATAAATATCTTGCTCATGTTATTTTAGTAAAAAAGGTTGAATAGCCTTTGCCCAAATTGCATAACCTTTTGCATTCATGTGCAATTTATCCTCTATAAAAATATCCTGCATAATAGTACCAGTGGCAGTAAACATTTTGTGGTAAACATCTATAAAAGCTATATTTTTTTTTGAACCAAGATAATTTTTTATAAGCTTGTTTGTTGTGCTCATTCTTACCCATAACCTTTGCCTGCTCGGGCTTGGCTTAAGCGAAACAAATGCAACCGGCACTGCAGGATTATTTTTTCTGATAATGGAAAATAGTTTCTTAAATCTGCTGAAAACAAGTTGAGTACTTATGGCGTCTGATGCTGCAAGATCATTCTCACCACAGTAAATTACAATTTGTTTAGGATGATAAGGAAAAATAATATCAGGCGCATATCTTATAACATCAGGTAGGGAAGAACCGCCAAAGCCACGATTAATAATGGTATATTCTGGAAAATAATGCTGCATATCCGTCCATTTTGTAAAGGAGGAGCTGCCCACAAAAAGTATCGCATCTGCCGGCGGAAACATAATACTATCCTGCCTTTTGAAGGATTGAATATCGTCATAAAAAGGCTTATATTTATCCTGCGCAAAAAGTGCACAAAAATTAAACAGAAAAAAAATTATAGCTATCGTTTTCTTCATAGTAATTTATTCCACTTTGCTAATTGCTGTTTTATTACTCACGCCATTTTCATTTACTGCCTCAATGCTATAATAATATGTTTTCATTTTATCCATGCCTTTAAACCAGTATTCATTATTTTGATGCACCATAATGCAATTGTACAATTTATCGGGCGCAGTACCATAGTAGATATTATAAGCATAAGCATCATCAACAGGCTGCCATTTTATCCAGGCGCTGCGTTTATCTTTTTCTGTACGCAATACAAAAAAAGTTTTTACTGCGTTCGGTTTTGCACCATTGCCTTTTCCAAAAATTCTAAAGCCGCTTATAGCAAATTTACCTGCTGGCATATGCAGGTTTTCCAGCTTTAGAAATCTTGCCTGTACAGGTTTTTCCAGTTCTATATAATCATGCGGCACATCGGTTTTATTATTGCTTTTATCTACCAGCAAACTCCATTTTTTACCATTAGCAGATGAATAAATTTTATACTGATGAAAAAGACCGGATGTTTTTCCAACAAAAATATTTTGTCTTTTATCTTCTGCAGAAAGATCTACATCCTGGTCTGCATAATTTATCTGAATAGCATTTACAGTGCTTACAGTTCCCAAATCTGTTTGTAAAAATTCCCCTTTGTTGGCCGAAGCGGCACTCCAGTATGTTTTTAAATCTTCATCATTCGCATTATTGGCTGTATAATTTCCAAGAGTAGATGATACCTGCACCGGCTTTTTATAATTGAGCAAATACCAATCGGGCCTGGGCTTTTGGCCGTTGTTGTTTTGCGAAGGCAGGTACAGCGGATAATCTCCAAACGCTGTGTTGCACCACATCACATCGTCTTTATCAAACCCTGCGGGCCAGATCCCAAGCCTTCTTTCAAAATTATTTTTTACGGAAAGCATGATGGTGCTGATATGCCAGTAATTATTTTTATTGTCTGTAAACGTACTGCCATGGCCTGCGCCTTTTGCAAAGCCTCCTATCTTCATGCTCAACGGGTCTGATTGTGCATTAAACCCGCCCAGCGCATTTTCCCCCACCACCACACCATCTGCATATCCGCTAAATTCTGTGCCGGGTGCCCCATATTGCAAATAATATTTACCATTGTGTTTTGTCATCCATGCTCCTTCAATAAAAGGATCGAGAAAAGTATTATCCATGTGCTCGCCAAAGCGCTGCCAGCCGTAGCGCCAGTCTTCCAGCAAATACATTTCTTTTCGTGTGCCTATCGGCTGGAAATTTTTTCTATTTAATTCAATACCATACAAAGGAAATTTATTACTGCTGCCATTGTACATGTAAAACCTGCCATCATCATCAGTAAAAAAAGCAGGATCCCATCCACCAATATCAAAGGAATCTACCAGCGGTTTCCATTCATTTTTTTTAGGATTGGTGCTCATCCATAATGTAAATTTATTGGTGTAAGTAGAGCCAAAAACAAGCATGGTGTCTCCAATAATTCCTACAGCGGGCGCACATAACTCATCGTAACCTGCATTCCACGGGCGAAGAAATTTTTTGGAAACGAAATTCCAGTTAAGCATATCACTGCTCCACCAATAACCCCATTGGTTGGTAGAAAATAAGTAATAATCGCCTTTATAATTTACAATTACCGGATCGGCTGTGGCCCTATGCCTGCCCCATTCGCTAAAATTTGGAATGGGTGTGTAGCCATAATCAATATTAATAGGGTTGCAATAAGTAGTGCCCCTAAGCCCGAACGACGGAACCTGCGCAATTGATACTGAGCTATAAAAAAATGTAAAAAATAAAATCCATGTTTTATTCATAATAATATTTTAAAGAAGGTTAGTTTTTTTGAACAATAGCTTATCCGCACTATAATTTCCTGCTCCAGAAAAAAAGAAAATTATACCAAGTAATACAAATAAAAACGGATGTTGATCTTCATACCAAATTTTGCCATGACCAATAATAAAACTGATGTACAAAAACGTTGCAATAATCACAAGAGATACAAGCCTTGTACATAATCCGACAAGCAAAAAAATACCTGAAACTAATTCTGCAATTTTACCGCTGTAAACTATAGATTTTGCTACAGTATTATTCTTAAAAATATCCCAGGCTGCGTACTCGTTCATTTTAAAATTATCAAAAACTTCCCAGCCATGGTATGCAATAAAAAAGCCCGTAATAATCCTGACAAAACCAATGCCGCTTTGCTGCATGAAACGAGAAAATGAAATGATTTTATTCATATTTAAAAGTTGTTTTATTTTAGTGCCTCATCTTTTTCTTTTTCTAAAAAATTGGCTCCATTGCTTATCGCCTCTGTTTCCCACTGCAGCAAAGCCTCATCCGGTACGGCTTGCAACGGTACTGTGGCAGACTGCGAAGGCTCGTTGTAAGGAATATTTTCGCTGCGGTTATAAACAGATATTAAACTCCATCTCGGTTTATCTGATGTATTTGCCTCTGAGCGGTGGAGTAAATTACTATGAAATATTAATGCATCACCGGCATTTATTTCTACATAAACCAACGGCATTGTTTTCAATGCAAGATCTACATAATGCTCCGATGCGCCAACCTGCTCCCCTGCAAAACCATGTTCTATACGGCCCATTTTATGACTGCCCTTTATAACCTGCAGGCATCCGTTTGCTTTACTAGCATCTGTAATGGCTACCATAATACTAAGCATCTGATCAGGCAATAAAAATTCATTTTTATACCAATAACCATAATCCTGGTGCCACTCCCATGCACCACCAACCCTGGGTTCTTTTTGCATGAGTTTGCTGTGAAAATGGCACACAGCTGAATCGCCTTGCAGCATGGCATTTGCCGCATTTACCATACGATTACTTTTTGTAAGTAAGCCATAAGGATCGTTTCCCGGCGTGTACCATAAGGTAAGTTTGGTCTTTTTACCGGCCTGGTCGTTTAAATCAAAGGCATGCTTTTGGAGGTTTTCATCGCTGGTAGCTACTTGGTATAATTTATCGACCTCCGATGCCGATAAAAATTTTTTTACAATAAGATAGCCATCCTGCTCAAAAGATAATTTTTTTTCCTCTGTGAATGTTTTGCTTTCCATAGTTTTTAATTTTAAAATGACCACTTTATTGTTATTGTGGCTGATGTATTGTTTAAATTAAAGAGTTGCTGTTGCCCCATTGTTTCCTGCATGCGAAGCATTTTGAAATATGATGAATCATAATACTCTTCCAGCCCGCTCAACGGATCAAGTATTTTTATTGAAGCAGTTGTTATGTTTACCATTTTGCCATTAACAAAAAATTTATTTCCGGTTTCGTTGAAGCCGTGCAGCACTATTTTTATTTCAGTAAACATTGATGTAAAATTTCCCTGCTTTGCATGGAACGTAATAGATTTTAAGGCAGGATCAAAGACAATTTCCCGCTTATAAAAATTCCCGTTTTTATAGTCCATACCATCATCTGCATCTTCATAATAAGTAAAAATATTTTTCTCCCTTCCGTTGTAAATGTGCAGCACCAAAGTATCGGATGGTTTGTCTTTAGTGGATTGAACAAGGCTTTGCATAGGGATGATTGAGGAAGATTTTATAAACACGGGTAATGTATAAATGGGAGCCTCCATATTTATTTGCTGGTCTCCCGTTAGTTTTTCATCGGTGTACATATTATACCAATCTGCTTTTGGAAGATGCAGCTTTTTACTTTTTTCTGCACTGGTTACCGGGGCAATAAGCATAGCATCTCCAAATAAAAATTCGTATTGAAAAGCCTGATCATATACTTTTTCATCCTTTGTAAAATCTATTGCAAGGCTTCTTGCAATGGGAATGCCCGTTTGCGAAGCCTCATAAAATTTTGAATAGATATAAGGCATCAGGCGGTACCGCAAACCAATATAGGTTTTAGATATGGCTTCAGCTTCATCATCATAAGCCCACGGTTCGCCGGCCACGCCTCCGCAACCTTTATGGTTTCTGCAAAAAGGTGAAAATACTCCAGCTTCTATCCACCGTTTATACAAGTCTTTATTTCCATCGCCAATAAAACCGCCAATATCGTGGCCACAAAATGGCATACCAGATAAGCCAAGCTGATTATTTAATAATACAGAAGTTAGCAGGCCTTTATCGCTTGCAGTATTATCGCCACTCCACATTGCTGAATAGCGCTGCACACCCGCAAACCCAGATCGGGTAAGGATAAACGGTCTTCTGTCGCCGCCATATTTTATAGCAGATTCAAAACTGCTTCTCGCCATCTGCATCCCATAAACATTTTTTGCTTCTGCAGTATTTGCGTTTCTGCCATCAAAATCAAATAATAAATTAGCAGGTAAAAAACTTCCTCCAACAGCCGGTTCGTTCATATCGTTCCAGTATCCATGTATACCATTATCCGGCAGCCATTTCATTTTCTCTATCCACCAGTTTCTTGTTTTTGGGTTTGTATAATCTGGCAATACTACTTTTAGCGGTGCTATTTCTGTTTCAAAGTTTTTGCCATCAGCATACTTTAAAAAAACATTTTTTTGTAACCCATCTATATAGGAAAAGTAATTGCTATCAATTTTTACACCAGGGTAAACAGAAGCGGTAAGTTCAATATTCATTTTTGCAAGAGAGGCAGCAAGCGCTGGCATATTTGGAAAGCGCTTTTTGTTTACGAGAAATGGTTGATAATTCTGCTGATAATCCGCATCCAGTACAATACAATCCAGCGGTATTTTTTTATGGCGAAACGTTTGTGCAATCCATTCAATTTTTTCCTGCGGATAATAACTACAGCGACTTTGGTGGTATCCCAAACTCCATTTTGGCGGCAAAGGCATGCGGCCTGTAAGTGCGGTGTACTGTTCAATAATTTTGCTTACACAACTATCGTACATAAAAAAATAATCAATGTCACCGCCCGCGGAGGTAATGCTGGAAACATTGGCAGATGATATACCAAAATTAAAAACAGAGGGAAAACTATTGTTTAAAAATATTCCATAATTCCCGTTTGCATGTACACCCATAAAAAATGGAATACTGCTGTACATGGGCAATCGGGCATCTCCATATTTATAGGTATCTGTGTTATTTAAAGTAACTGCAGTGCCACGCCTGTTAAGATTTCCCAGCGCTTCTCCCATACCAATAAATTTTTCATCCGGTTGTATTTTTTTGTAAATATTGAATTCCTCTCCCTTGAAAACAGTACCGCTAAACTTACCATCATCATCTTCGTTTATAACAGCATTACTTTTATTTTTAAACGTTATTTTAAAATGAGGCAACTTTTGTATTTCTGCGGTGATAGTATTGGTGCCGATAATAATTGTGCTTTTTGTTTCAATAAAAGAAACCTCTTCAAAGCTTGGAAAATTATTATCTGCCAAAGCGTAGGAAAAATTATTGAAACTTTTGTTTCTTGTAACCCTTATCCGTATTGTGTTTTGGTTGTATACATGCACATCAAAATTTGCTGTAGCTGTTTGTCCGCTAACCCCGCCTGGTATTTTTTTATAGGATATTATTTTGCCAATGTTTTGTACCTGCGCCAAAATAATCCCCGGGAAAAATATTGCCGTGAAAAATAAAAGATGACTTTTTAAGTTTTTTTTCATGTATAAATATTATTGCTGCAACAATTTTATTATGTTAAATTTTCATCTAAGAATTCCATCATCCACAAATTAATTTCCCATTGGTTTGCCAATGGTTGTTTTGTTACCGGGTGCTGAAGCAGGTATGGTACCGGGCCGAACTCCGGAGTTATTGTTAAAGATTCTGCATTGTTTTTTTGATGCTGGCTTGCAATCTTTTTCCACCAGTTGATATGATGCTCTAATGCCTCTTTCCATTCTGGCAGGCGTGGGTCTGTAACCTGTGGGCCTTGCGTATGGCCAACTCTGGCGTGTATATGGCCTGTACGGGCAATGGCAAGCTGCACAGCCTGCTGCTGATCCTGCAGGTAACTTTCTGAAACTGTACACCAGTGCGAAAAATCTGCGGTTATTTTCAGCGATGGAATTTCATTTAAAAATTGTTGTGTGATATGTGCTGCGAACAATGCTTTGTTGCGGTGTGTTTCATGCAGTACAGGGATATTGGTATCTGTTGTAAACTGCTGCGCAATTTCAAACAATATTCTATTTTCATTAAAGTTGAAATAATCTTTGCCGGTTTGTGAATCAATTTTTAAAGGATGAAGCGATGCTATGTTTTCCAAATAATTTTTAAAAGAAGTTTTATGCGTTTCAAAATCCCTTTCAAACGACTGCCAGTATTGACCTATTAATAAAAGTTTGTTTTTTTTTAGAGCCATTTTCATTTCTGCCTTTTCTACTTCATTAAATGGCACACCAGCCTCCACACCAGTATAACCAGCTGTCTTAGCCAAGCTGCAAAATTCCTCCCAGCTTAAATGTTCGCTACCCCATCTTGGGCAAAAAAATAAAATTTCCATTCAATTTTATTATCATTTTAAAATCACCCCTCTGTTTAAAATAGTATAAGTCATTTCAATAACCACTTTATAAAATTTTGATAGCAGCTACAACATCTATTTATGCCTGCCCATTTTCAATGCAGAAATGGCAGGCGTTTGAGAATACCCATCTTTTTCCTCGCCAACATAAGCTTGTGTAAAACCTCTTTTTTTGATAAGGTCTTGTAAATTGGGAATGTGCTGTTTAATAATATTGTCGTAGCAAATACCGTCTGCAATTACAAATATTACCTTTCTGCTTTTTTGTGAGAATGAATTGGCGTGTGTAAAAATTAAAATTAGAGAAAGTAAATAAATCGTTTTTGGCAAAGTTTTTTTAGCATAAAATTTCTTTAAAAAGTTTTGTTTTGTGTAGCTTTTTAATCCAGGATTTTCTTTAAGAAATGCAGCCCTTACTGTTGCTGCAAGGTGGTCTTTGTTTTGAGGATTCCAGCCCGGCGGTTTTATAAAAATCAGCACTTTGTTTTTTATACCATTTGTATTTTTGATGTCCTTTATCAGCAGAAAAAATTCTCCAAAGTAAAAATCTATAAAGTTGGTAGTGTCTAACTTACGTGTAATGCCGTACTCAATTTTTACTTCGTCTTTTAAGGGTTGAAGGGTGCCAAATATCCAATCCCAAAAAGGAAGAAAAGTACAAAAGTTTGTATCCATATACAATGCATTTTTTGCATGGTGCACACGGTGGTGAGAAGGGGTTATAAACAAATGTTTTAGAAAACCAAGTCTTCCGCTTTTTAAACTTCTTTCACTTGCATGTATAAATGTGCCCCAGCCAACTTCAATGGCAAATATTGCCGGAAAAAGCATTTCATACCTAAAGCCTGCTAACGAAAGTATAATCCATTGTATGAATGTAGTGATAAAGCCTTCAGCAAAAAAATGTACCCATGCTGTAGTAATAGTAAGATCATCCGGCGCATGGTGTGGCGAATGAAAACACCAGAAAAAACGCACCCTGTGAAAAGCATAATGCCAAACCCAGGTAGAAAGTTCCCACACCAGGTAAGCGTATATCCAGCTATACCATTCAAAATTTATTTTAAATAAACTGAAATAATTGAAGAATGGTTTTACCAAAGCAAACACATCAAATTTTATGAGGAGCGGAATAAATATTCCAATAAAGCTTGCTAAAAATGTTGCCTTAAATTTTTGCGAAACGTACTTAAAAATATTGTTTACTTTATATGAATTCCATTTTCTTTCTTTTTCTTTTTGAAACCCTTCAAATACAATCAAACCAATTTCCCAAAGTGTAATGATGAAAATTAATTCCCAGACTAGGGTCATAAAAGTATCATTATAGGAATGAGTTTTAATTTGCCCTTTTATGTCAGCAATAATCCCTTTACCCAAAATGGTATTGTACAGGTAAATGAAGAAATTAGAAATCCAATCCCATGAAATGTAGAAAAACGCAACTATAAAAATTGCATTTTCAAAATAACGCCAGTATGTTTTAGTTTTATTCATGTACCTTATTTATATACTGTTTACTTTTTAAACGGGTACTTTTTTATTAATTCATCCTGTAAATTGCTAAAGGTCGTATTTGCATTTGTATTGCAAAGGGTGAGTAATGTGCAAAGCGCCTTCGCTTCCTGCAGCGTTGATCCAAAATTAATACCTGCTACTTTTAAAACCCAATTTTGCCAGTCCATTTTTTACATCAGGAATTTTCATAAATAAATTCCAGATTAATCCTGTTCTAAAGTTTTCAATCATTACCACAATTGGTCCCTGATCTATAGCAAGATGGCTTTTTGCGTACCAGTTATGTGTTTCGCTAAAGCCATCAGCAAAACCAAAAGGGCCCCAAATTTTGCTTCCATGATTGTAATAAAAATGCCGCAGTGCAGCCATACTTTCTTTGGGTGTAAATGGCATAGAAGATATAGCTGCTGTTGGCTGAATAACTCCTCTGTCATTTTCCGGACTGTGTGCCACATAACCTTTATAACTGTCACCCGCAGTGAGACCCCAGCAATTTTCACTATAACCTTTATACTTGTTTGGATTTTCTATACAAAATGCCCTGTTTATAAGTGTATGATTTTTTGTTTGCATCGCATAGTCTGTGCCTTTATCATCCGCTAAACCATTAGGGTTAATACCCATATAAGAGTATTGTTCAAAAAATAACGGGCCACCTCTATCCTTATCATAATTGCCCAACGGCAGCTGATAGCCATAATATGTTTTCCCATTTCTCCAGCCCGAACTACCAGCCCATGTGCTGTCATAAACATTTCTTGAAATGCCATGATTTGGAGATGCAGCAGCCAGTAAATATGTGATGAGACATTCATTATACCCCCAAACCGGAAAATTCATATCAAAACCATTTCGGGGGCTCCAGTGCCAGTACAGGCGCTTATCTTCGCCTTTTGTATGCCAGTTAAAATTAGCTGCACCCCACATTTGATCTGCTCTTTTACGCAAATATTTTTCTTCATTATTCGTGCCGTTAAAATATTCTTTTGCACACAAAAAGCCCATAAGCAGGTAGCTTGTTTCTACAATATCTGCACCATCATCCAGCCTGTCAAAGGGAACTGTTTTGCCAGTGGTGCCATTCATAAAATGCGGATAAATACCGTGGTAGCAATCTGCTTTATATAAAAAGTCTATGATCTTTATTAATCTTTTTACTGCGGTATCTCTGCCAATCCAATTTCGGTTAACGGCTACAATTGTTGCCAGCACGCCCATTCCCGTGCCACCTATAGCACAATCTTCACTGCCAAATTCTGTCTTGCTTAGGTTAGGCTCGTCCCAAGCTTCATTAATAAAATCCCAGTAGGATACTGCTTTTACTGCAACATCTCTTTCTCTGGCGAGCCCGCTTACAGGATGTGCGTAATGCCAGAAATAACGGAATGTTTGCCGCTGCACAATTTCCAGCAAAGTACTGTCTGGAACATCTTTTATAATACCAACCGGACTAATGCTATTTGGATAACCCGCCCTCAAGTCTATTGTTTGTGCAGAAGTAATATTAGAAAGAAAAACAATTGCAATCGCTAAAATACATTTCATATCTTTTTTTATAAATGATTGTATTAGAAAATTAAATTTTATTAAAATAATTGCTAACAAAAAATCTTACTGCTTATCTCTTAAATAATTTTTCCTGAAAAAATATTACCAAATAAAGGTGCCCGCTGCATTTGCAGGAACTGTAACCGGCGCCCACTTTGCATTATAACGAATATTAAAACTTAAATCTGCATTACCCTCGTTTAAAACAAGCAATACCTTTTTTCCGTCAGTTCTTTTAAATGCAATGTTGGAAATGCCACTGCCATTGCTGTAAATTCTTATTGAATTTGCAGGAACAAACCTCGCAATTTGCGCAATAATATAATAGGCAACATTTTTAGTAATGGTGGAGCCGCTTATAGTAACTGCTCCCTTGCACTCTGTGCAACCGCCGGGTGTATGTGGCCCGTAGGCAGGGTTGCTGGCAAGGTTCCATATTAATGCTGTTTTGCTCCAGTTAGCCATAGAGCCAATTACCACATTCTTTAAATGATATTTAAAATCTCCGGAAAAACTTCCGCTGCCTTGTGTCCATTGTTCTGTGAAGTAGACATTTTTATCCGGGTGTGCATTGTGTACAGTGCCCAGTGCGCTAATATCTCCTGCATATAAATGAAAAGCAGAGCCGCTTACATATTGCTTTGCAGCAGCGTCATTTAATATTGAAATGGGATAGTTTGCATTATCACAATTATGATCCCAGATAATAATTTTAGTAGTGACTGAGGCTGCAGCAAATGCAGGACCCAGGTGGTTTTTTACAAAGTCTGCCTGTTGTGCAGCACTCATTACCATGCTGGGGTTATTGCCGCCATATTGTGGTTCGTTCTGTATGGTTACAGCATCTATCGTAATGCCTTTTGCCTTCATTGCCTGTATGTATTTTACAAAATATTTTGCATATACGGCATAATATTGGGGCTGTAAACCTCCACCTATAGAACTGTTGTTGTCCTTCATCCACACTGGTGGGCTCCATGGGCTTGCCATTATTTTTATGGCAGGGTTTAAGGTAAGTATTTGCTGCAGCACTGGTACAAGGTCTATACTATCTTTATCCAAACTAAAATTGGCAAGTGGCATATCTGTTTGGCCTGCAGGCATATCATCATAACTAAACACGCTGGAGCTTAAGTCTGATGCTCCAAGGCTTACACGCAAATAGCTTACTCCGGCAGAGGAGCCGGATGTTGTGCTAAATAAATCGTTGAGAAGATTTTGTTTATCTGTTACAGACATATTGTTTATGAGCTCCGCACTTCCTCCGGTTAAAGTATAACCAAACCCATCTATGGCCTGGTAACTCTGTGCACTATCTACATCTATAAAACCATTGCTGTTTGCAATAGTGCCAAAGGATATTACAGTATTTTGTTGTTGCAGTAGTACAGACTGGTCAGCTTTTGTAAGCCAGTATGAAACATCGTTTGTGCCTGGCGCAGGCGTTATAATAACAGGCGAAACTATAGCTTCGCCGCCACTCTTTGTTTTAGAACAATTAGACTGCACAACTGCAAATGCAATTATTAAAAAAAGGAAGTTTTTTCTTTTTAAATAGTTTTTCATTTTGTTTGCTATTTATGACTATTGATTTTCTGTTATTTAATTAATAGCTATAAAATCCCGGAATTTTATTATTTCTTACTATCATTATTTCCTTATTTTTTCCTGCTCCTCTAAGCCATTTCATATCCCGTACTTCCCCGTCAAATAAGGGTAATGTAAAACCGGTTGTAAAAGCGTTTTCCTTTTTGTTAAAAATAAACTGGGTAGGTGATAAAGCGTCGTACCTGCCTTCATAGGGTATTACCCCATAAAAATTACCTGCTGCTATAAAAGAATTATTATTGATTGCGGCAAAAGTCATTATTGGTGCAGTTTGTAATTTTTCTGGCAGGTCTATCCGGTTAAATTTTCCTTTGCCATCATTTATAAAACAGGAAGATGATAGGGTTTCTGCTTGTAATTCTGTATAGTCTTTAAACAAATCGTAAAACATATATTGTACTGTTTTACCAGCTACTTCTGTATAAGTTAAATACGCTTTTTTTAATATGGGTAAAGCTCGTTCCAATTCATCTTTTGCAAGAAAGGTATATTCTTCTCCATTTATAGTATAAGTCATTATCTGCTCTACAGATCCGTTCTTATCAAAGTCTTTTATATATAATTTGCAGGGTCCGTTTTTACCTGAGTACAATTTTGTATTGTGCCCCCAGTTGCCAGCTAGTATATCAGTAAAGCCATCGCCGTTTACATCTGCAGCGTACAATGTTTGCCAAAGCCCGGTTGATGCTCCAATAATTGTTTCTTTAAATTTTCCGCTGTCGTTAATATATATTTTTACTGGCATCCATTCACCGGCAACAATAATATCTGGCTGCCCATCATTATTTATATCTGCAAAACAGGCTGCGGTTACCATCCCTATATTGTTTAACTGTATAATGTTTTTATCTGCTTTTGTAAAATTCCCTTTTCCATCATTTATAAGTATAAAAGAAGATTGCGGCAGGCCATAAGCTTTTGCATTTGCCAAACCTCCTATAAATAGGTCTATGTCCCCATCTTTATCAATATCTGCCGCAGCTACGCATGATTTATTAGTTAATAATATCGGTAGTGAATTCGTAGCTAAAGTAAAATTTCCTTTTTTATCATTAAGGTATAGCCTGTCTGCAAGAAAAGGATTTCCATCTGCATATTCATTACCACCACTTACTACATACAAGTCTGGATAGCTATCATTGTTCGCATCAAAAAATATAGCATCCACATCTTCATAACCCGCATCTTTATTAAAAACTGCAGTATCCTTTTGTGTAAATGTACCATTCATATTTTGCCACTGTAAAGTACCCGGTTGTCCTTTTGCCCCGCAGGTATAAATATCATCCAGCCCGTCTTTATTTACATCTGCCACGGCTACTTTTGGTCCCCTGGTAGATTCTGCATGTGGTATAAGATATTGCTCATTAAAATCTATAAAATCGTTTTCCTTATGCTGCCAGTTAAAAGCAATGTTACTGGTGATATCCTTTAAAAAAGGCGCAGTAATTTTAAAGAAATTATTATAATTAAAAATGCCTGCTGCATCAGCTTTTTTAATTACCAATTGCTGGTTGGTAGCAATGTTTTTCTTTATTTCAAATTTTTGGTCGGGCCATATCAATAGCAGGCTGTCTATAATTGTATTACTGTCTGTACCAAAATGCAATCTTGCGTCGCATGATGATTGAAACCCCCTGGTAAGCATAAGTTCTTCATATTGCATTTTTCCTTTTATAAATAAGTATGCCTTGGCACCGATGCCTGCTGTATTACTGCTATCTCCTTTAAAAACAAGAGAAATAAAATTTTTCTTTGCTGCATTATTTTTTAAAATGATAGCTTCCGCATTTATGCTGTTTATTACCAGGTCCAAATTTCCATCATTATCCAAGTCTGCGTAAGATGCTCCGGTGTAATATCCTTTCATTTTACCCGTACCCCAGCTAGTACTCATATCTTTGAATTGCATTTGTCCGTCGCCTTTAAACAGGTAAGGATGTGTAGCACCATCCGGCATACTGTTTATGGCAATATCATCATATTTATTCGTTTGGTTCATTCCTTTTTTTGCTTCTAGGTCAGATACAAAACGAATATAATCCAGATCTACCGGGCGTTTTACGATTCCGTTGGATATAAAGAGATCTTTGTTTCCATCATTGTCAAAATCTGAAAAGAGAGGGCTCCAGCTCCAGTCTGTTGCTGCTACACCGCTCAGCAGGCTGGTTTCACTAAAACTTACACCATTTCCATTGTTAGTTTGCAGGCAGTTTTTAGAATATTGGTTCTGATATCCGTTTAGTTCCAGTTTTACTTTATAAATATCTGCATTCTCATCACTGCCATAAGTTTTCAAAGTCTTTTCATCTCGTGGCAGCATATCCATAGTTATTATATCCAACTGCCCATCGTTATTATAATCAGCCACATCATTCCCCATACTAAATCTACTGTAATGTTTAAAGTGTTTGGCTCCTTCTTCCTTAAAACCCATGGCTTTTTTTGTTATGCTGTCTAAGCCCAGGTTTACGTAATAGTAATCGTTTTCATGAAAATCATTTCCTACATAAATATCGTCCCACCCATCATTATTAATATCTGCAATAGCCAGTCCCAAACCATATCCAAGGTTACTTTGATAAATTCCTGAAACTTTGGACACATCTGTAAATTTTCCGGTAGTTTTTAAATCATTCCTATATAGCCTGTCGCCAGATAAAGAGTCATAACTATTTCGTTTTGATGTATCGGTTATATTTGCATGCGGGTGGTGAGACTGGTTTAATATATAACAGTCCAAATCGCCATCATGGTCATAATCAAAAAAAGCAGTTTGTGTGGTAAAGCAGGAAGTATTGAGTCCATATAATTCAGCCTTTTCTGTGAAAGTGCTGTTTCCGTTGTTTATATACAATTCATTGTGCCCTTTTAAGCCGTATTTATTACTTATGGTAGAAACATAGATATCCATTAAACCATCACTATTTACATCTGCCATTGTAACACCACTACACCAGTCAGAAATACCTGCTACACCAGCTTTAGAGGTAATATCTTCAAAAACAAAATTGCCTTTATTTAGGTATAATTTATTATTCCCTTTACTGTTTGCTGTAAAATAAATATCGGGCAGGCCGTCATTATTTATATCCCCTATAGCCACGCCACCGCCGTTGTAATAATATAGATAATACAAAATACTAAGACCTTCCCTTTTTTGTAGACTATTTTTAAAGCTGATATTTGTTTGAGCAGATGGCAGTGATTCAAATAAGGTAGGGTTACCCTTGTTGCAGGAAAGCAATATCAATAATAATGATGATATTAAAAATCTGTTTTTAAGTCTATTCATTTTGTTTGCTTGCTGTACGTTTTATTTATTCCTTTATTATTGTTTTTTAAGTAAGCCAGTACTTTTTTTGTTTCTTCATCATATACTTTTATATAATGTGTATGCATTAATGCTGATACAGGTGCAGATGCCCCTTGTAATGTTACCGCTATTGCCATGGATGGCTGCTCCGGCATATGACAATCAATACAATTCTTTTTTAAAGAATTATTCAATGATGCCACAAGTTTACACACTACGTTTTCTTTATGCCCTGTATTATGACAATTCATGCAGCGCTGAGAAAAAATTTCTGTTTTCCCTTTTTCATTTTCATGAGTATTGTGGCAAGTATTACAGGTAAGGGTATTAGTCATTCTAAAACATTTACTTGCTGCCATAAGCCCATACTGGTTGCCATGTACATCAATGTTATTTGCATTTTTAGCGGCTGTATCTATTGCAAAATAATCTGCAAGGTTTTTACCTGCAGTAAATTCAAAAGAGGGTTTGCTTTTTTGTAGTTTTCCACCATGGCATAATGCACACATATCAAGATTTTGCTGTCGGGTTAATGCTGCAGGATTAATGATATATCTGCTTGTTTTTACAGCAGGGTTTTGGCTTTGAAAATCTACATGCATTTTACCAGCACCGTGGCATGTTTCACAATCCACGCCAAGTATCATTCTCGTTTTGTCAAATTCTTCTGGTTCTTTTTCTTCCGGCGATAATTTGTATGCATAAGTGGTGTGGCATTCCAAGCACCGGGAAGTAATTGGTCTGTTAAACGCTATCTTATTGGGGTAGCCAGGGCTATTACTCCATTGACCTGCGCTGGTAAAATATGTGATGGGTAATTGTACTAGTTTATTTTGTACCCATGAGCCAAAACTTTGCCCCTTTGTGCCAGAGCCAAAAAATAAATCAAACCGCTCCCTTTTTTTTTCTTTGCCATTTATATAGGCTACCTGGTATAAGCCGGCGTTACTTTTCTCCATTTTTATTTGATTCAGCTCATTAAAAGCAAAAATGTTTTTACCAGTATCAAAATTTCCTTTTATTCTATCCGGGAATGCAATGCCAGATGTATTAAAATGAGCGGTATGAATATGCGAATTGTAAATTTCTTTATGGCAGTTTGCGCATTTTTCAGAACCTGCAAAAAGGTTATACCTGCTCGTATTTGCAGTATCTATTTGGTCGTTTTCTTTATTTACGCACATAGTAAAAATGAAAAAGCATAGGATTATTGCAAATACAGTTAGCCATACTGCTCTATATTTTCCAAAATGAACTGTCATGTATTGTTTACCGTTGTCTCGTTAATTTTTTAAGAATAAAAAGGGCTTTACATAAATGCAAGCCCTTTTTTGTCTGGTATTAAAAGTTTATAATTTGCTATTATAAAGTGCCAGCACATCACTTGCAGAAAGTGCTTTACCATACATTCTGAACTGATCCATTTTTCCTGTAAAACCACTTATCCATCCATCCGTTGGCCCATCTAAACCGGCATGCTTATTCCAGCCACCAAGCACAAGATTTGAAGAATTGGTAAATTTTAATTTACCCAGCGGAGCACCATTTGCAGTAAAATTAGCTTGTGTTCCTGGTGTTGGCACCATTTGCCCGTCAAAATATATTTTCAAAAGCGAAGTGGTTTCATCATACACAAAAGCAAGATGATGCCACTGCCCGTTTAAAAGGGGTTTTCTAAACGATTTATTGGTAAATTCAACCCAATGATCCATCAAAGCAAATTTAAAAGTACAGGAATCTGCTGTTGCATTTTCTACTAATAAAAAGGCAGAGCTCTGATGCCAGTAATCCTTATCTACTAAAGAAAAATATAACTCTGTATTGGGGTTTACTGAGTTGTTTACCCACATAGAAATGGTACAACTTGTCGCTCCTTTAAAATCGTTTGCAGAGGGATATTTGATGGCTTTTGTACCATCACATTGTATTCCTTTACCGTTTATACCGGCAACAGAAACTAATGGATTATCACTTGGAAAATTTGCCCTGATACTATCTACTGCATTCATCAGCGGATTGGCAGATGCGCCATCAAAAGCCGCAAAAAACTTCAAAGGTCCACCCGGAGGGTTACTATCTTTTGCATAGTCCCCCAATTCTGGCCTGTCTGTTTTATTGCAACCTGCCATCAATAATGAAAATACTATTGCAATAGCGCCCACCACAGGTGATGATATTATTTTTTTCATTTTATTTTATTTTATTGTTAGTTTTTTATATTACCACTCAGGGTTTTGCACAAGTACTCCGCCAGATAAATCCAGTGCCTTTTGCGGAAGCGGATAATATCTGCATTTGTTTGTGTATCCCAGCGCACCTAGTTCAGTTATGGCATCACCCCACCTCACAAGGTCATAAAACCGATAACCTTCCATGGCAAACTCATAGCGCCGTTCGTCTTTTATTGCCTTTCGCATTTGAGCCTGGTTTACAAAGGCTACATATGGAGCAATCGTTCTTGTGATGGGTAAGTTTCCGCTTGCCCGGCTTCTTACATTTTCCAGATTGGTAGCTGCCGTAGCCCCATCTCCCAGTTCGTTGGATGCTTCTGCAAGCATAAGCAAAACATCCGCATATCTAAGAATCCTGTGATTAATCCATGCAGCACCGCCATTACCTAAAACTTGACCAGTAAAAGTTCTCATTGCAGGGTCGGAGTATACTTTTTTATTCCAGAACAATTGATCTAACCCGGAGCCCGGAGCGTAAGCCGGTAAGGTGGCACCGTAACCCCCCTCTGCAGGACCACCATCAGATTGACCTGAATATAAAATGGTTTGACGTTTACGGGGATCATTTGCCGGCCAGCTACTTTCTAGTTTTGTAGTAGGTACATTCCATCCCCAGCCAAGATTCCATGTATTGGGTGCTCCACCCTGTCGAATATTTTGACTTGTACCCCAATTTGAACCATAATCTTTTGTGCCATTTATGCCAACAGAAGCCTGCATTTCAAAAATGGATTCAGGTCCGTTTTTGCCCACACCACCTACTCCATCTTTCCAAATGTCGGGAAAAGTTGGGGCAAGGGAATATTGATTTGATGCGATTACCTGATTGCATAGCTGAGAAACTTTAGCCCAGTTTTGACGGAACAAATAGGTTTGTGCCCATAGCGTATTTGCTGAACCGCTCGTTAAACGACCCGGATAAATATTGGTTCCGGCAACATTCCAGTTTAATGGTAAGTATTGTGCTGCAAGGGCAAGGTCCTGGTCTATTTGTGCATAAATTGCCGCTACTGGAGATTTTGGTTTTATTCCCGCAGGCGCACTTGTAAAGTAAAAATTAATTAACGGAACTTCCCCATATGTTTTTACCAACTCGAAAAATGCATATGCCCTGAAAAATCTCGCTTCTCCAATATTTCTTAAGGATGCCTGATCTGTTGCTTTTAAAGAATCTGCAAAATAAAGTTCTTTGTTAGCCTTATTTATCATTGTATAATGATCATTCCAATAAGTATTGGGAGCCCAATCATCTTTGTTATATTGGAATGTTTCAAACTGTGCATTTATTTCTGCCCCATCTGTAGAACTGCTGCCTTTTTGTGCATCGTCATCTCTTATGCTATGAAAATCCAGCCATGGTAATGTAGAGAATCCAGCATAAGTAAGGGTGCTGTAGAGATCAAAACTTTGAGCCTCTAAAGTGCCTTGGTTTAAGTCATCAAGAGTTGCTGTTAGCGGCTTTCTATCTAAAAATTTACTACAGCCGGCTAAAATAGCAGCAAGGGGTAGAATTGTACAAATTACCCATTTAAAAATTGTTGCTTTTTTCATATTAATTATTATTAAAAAATTAAAAAGTTAAACTAAAACCAATAGTGGATACAACAGGTATTGCGCCACCTCCATTATCGTATCCAAAGGCAGTTGCATCTCCACCATACTCTGCGGTATAACCAAGGTTATTTTTCCAGGTTTTTAAATTTTGAACATTAATGTAGGCCCTCAAATTTTTAACTTTCACTTTAGTCAGCATTGATTGTGCAAAATTGTATGACAATTGTATATTTCTTATTCTGAAATAACTGCCATCTTCAATATTGTAGGTAGACCCATTATAGTTAAACCGGTGTCCCTGGCTTACGATAGGCGTCCAGTTAGAAGTTCCTTCTCCATGCCATCTGTTTAATTTTTCTGCGGAATAATTTACTCGTTGAAAAGGAGATTCAAGTGACCCCCATGTTCTAAAAATTTGATTGCCATATACTCCTCCCATTTCAACCGCTAAACCAATATTTTTATAATTCAAATTAACATTTGTACCATAAGTAAATTTCGGTGTAGGGTTTCCTATTATTGTTCTGTCATCTGCAGTAATTTTTCCATCACCGTTTATGTCTTTAAACTTAAAATCTCCTGGGCCATATGCTCCTATTGCAGAAGCTACTGGAGATTTAAGTATATCTGCATAACTCTGGTACAAACCTTCCACAACATAGCCATAAAAAGAACCAATTGGATCTCCAGGGCGTGTTCTGCTTTCTGCACTACCATTATTTTGGAACCCTCTTGCTAAATATCCTCCCGGTATTTCCGGAGAGAGAGTAAGCACCTTATTTTTTAAAAAGGTAATATTTCCACCAACATTTAAAGATAAGTCTTTGGAAAAATTTTGCTGCCAGCTTGCGGTTAATTCTGTTCCGGTATTTTTTATACTTCCATTATTTTGCAAAAGACTTGGTAAACCCTGAGCATCTCTATTTACGAATGTTAATAAATCCTTTGTTGTTCTGTTAAATACATTAGCTTCAAATCTCAAATGGTTTTTAAAAGCGTTAATCTCTATTCCAATTTCTTTGGCATGAATTGTCTCCCATTTTAATTCGTCATTTTTTTCCCAACTATTCGTTGCAGCAATATATGGAGTAGCCCCGAATAATGCGACTGCACCAGAATTTAATTCTGGGTAATAAGGATAATTAATTTGAGTGCCGTCTAAAAAGGAAGCAGATTGGTTGCCCAATACCCCAATAGATGCTTTTAATTTTAAAAAATTGATTTGCGTAATATTTCCCATAAATTTTTCCTTAGTGAGATCCCATGCACCGCCCAAAGCCCAAAAAATTTGATTTCTATTTTTTGGGGGCAATTGTGAGGAGGCGTCGTTTCTAAGAGATGCATTTAAAAAATATTTGCTTTTGTAGTTGTATAAAACTCTTGCAAGGCCAGATACAGTGGCATATTCACTTTGGCTAGAGGTTGCAAAAGAAGCAGAAGCATCAGTGAATTTTGTGGTAATATACCAAAATCTTGGATCGTCAGGAATGGGTAATGCATTCCCGGTTGTGAAAGGTTTGGCGCTGGCTCCCCTCGCAAATCTGCTAAAGTAATAACTTGTAAAACCGGCAGTAGCAGTAATATTATGATCTCCAAAACCCTTCTTAAAAGTCAAAATATGGTCCTGCTGAAATTTGCGATAAGTATCATCGAACTCTCTAACCTGAGTCTTTTCGCCATATAATACAGGTAGGTTTGTTATGGGATTGTAGGCGTAATACAAAGGATCATAAATTCTATTATTTACGTTACTTATATCTGCATATACTGTGGAGCGAAAAGTAAAATTTCTTAAAAAATTAATTTCTGCAAACAAACTTCCTACATTTCTATACTCAATATTTTTTCTTTTATTCCAGGTGTTCTCCAAATTAAGCAATGGGTTTACAACACCACCGCTTTGCAAAAATTTTGGAAGATCAGAATAAATAGCTGCATTAATTGTATCACTTCCGTAAGGGTTTGCTACTCTAAAGTTTTTGGTTTCTGCGGATACATTTGGTATAACTTTTCTGGCTTCATCCAAAACGCCACCGGCTCCGTAAGGATTATTCTGTCTGGATGAATTTATGTTTACTCCAACTTTTATATTGTTAGCAATTTTAAATTCATCTCCAAAGTTAAACTGTATTTTTTCCAGTTTTTCGTGCCTTATAATTCCCTCGTCATAAATATATCCAAGGCCAAGAGTAAATCTATTTTTTTCTGTACTTCCAGATATACTAAGGTTATTATTATTAAATTTTGCAGTTCTTGTTACCATATCTATCCAGTCTGTATTGGCAGTAAGAGCGGAGTAGGGGGGTGTTGCCACGCCATCATTCGCATTTTCTTCGGCAAACAATAAATTAAATTCATCAGCATTAGCTAACTTAATTTTATCTACTAGTTTTTTATAGCCAAACGAACTGTTGAAGTTGATGTTTACCTGGCCTGCTTTTGCTTTTTTAGTCGTTATTGCTATTACTCCTGTTGCGCCTTTTACTCCAAAAATGGCTAATGATGAAGGGTCTTTCAAAACCTCAATAGATTCAACGTCATTGGGGTTCAAATAATCTATGTTGTCATTGAAGATACCATCTACTACATAAAGCGGCTTTACCTGGCCGATACTTCCTGTGCCACGAATTCTAATATCCGGTGCCGCTCCTGGTGTACCATTATTTACGATTGATAATCCTGCTACTCTTCCCTGCAATGAAGCAATAGGGTTAGTGTTTGGCTTATCCGCAAGATCTTTACCGGCCACTTTTACAATGGAACCTGTAAGGTCTCTCTTATTTGCGGTACCATATCCTATAACAACTACTTCGTCTATTTTTGTTTCCGCAATTTTTAAAACTACATTTATAGTAGTTTTTCCAGATACAGGTATCTCCTGCGTTTCATATCCTACATAACTAAATACGAGCACAGCGTTTTCCTGAACATTAATATTAAAATTACCCGATGCATCAGTAGAGACACCTGTTGTAGATTTTTTTACCACAACCGATACCCCTCTTAGCGGATTTCCGCTTGGGTCTGTAACTCTGCCTTCTATACTTATATTGGGCAATGTTTTAATTTTCCCGATTTTTTTTATTTTGGAAGAAGGTTTTTCTGCATGAGTTTTTAAAGAATAGAAGGTTAATACTGGTAAAAGCAACCCTATAGACGCAAACTTTATAACAGTACTTTTTACATTTTTTTCATAAAAAAGTTGATGTATTTTCATACTTAATTTTCCTTTTTGGTTGAGAAATTTTTAATGTTTATACTAAACGTCTTCGATAAATTCTTTGGTGTTGAATTTTTAGTTATATAACACGCTTATAAAACTTTGACCCGGTAAACATTTAAGTGTCAATCTATAGTCGGTTTTAAAAAGAAGCAATCATTAAATAACTAACGTAAATTAATACAAAAATAACAAATTATTAGCTTTTTTCATCAAAAATTAAAAAAATTTTTTTTTCAATTTTTAGCAAATTTCAATCTCTTTATATACTTTTGGAGCCCCAATTATAATTTGCATACCGTTTATTATACAATCGGGCCTATAGCTCAGTTGGTTAGAGCACCTGACTCATAATCAGGTGGTCCTAGGTTCAAATCCTAGTGGGCCCACAAAAAAGGGTTTTAAACTAAGTGTTTAAAACCCTTTTGCTTTTGGTTCATCTGTTTTCATTTTTTTGTTGCATAACTGTTTCATTTTTTTCTTTTCATAACAGTTGTACTATATTTTTAAATTCGTTTTACAGATCTTCCAACTATTATAATATTATATTTGCAATAGCATGGGTATCAAATATTTCTTTATCATTTTATTGTTTTTCGGCAGTTCCGTATATGCTCAGGTACCGCAGCAATGCAATGGCAGCCTGGGCGATCCAATTATAAATATAACATTTGGCGCAGGCACAAACCCGGGGCCGCCACTTGCAGCCGCAGCTACAGGGTATTTATTTTTTCCTAATGATTGTCCGCCTGATGGTTCTTATACTTTAAGAACCAGAACAAACGGTTGCTTTGGTAATACCTGGCATAATGTTCCTGCGGATCATACTGGCAATTCTGACGGGTATTTTATGCTTGTAAACGCAGCCCTTACACCCAGTTCTTTTTATGTAGATACTGTGCGAGGGCTTTGCGGGGGCAGTACGTATGAATTCGCTGCCTGGATAATGAATGTGATTTTACCCTCGGCTTGTGGCGGAAGTGCCACTCAGCCCCGTCTTACTTTTAGCATTGAAAAAACAGATGGTACTGTTTTGCAATCCTCTTCTAGCGGAAATATTCCATCAACACCTTCCCCGCTTTGGCAAAAATATCCATTAATATTTACCTCTCCCGCAGGCAATACTGATATTGTAGTTCGTATAAAAAACGATGCGCCGGGCGGTTGTGGAAATGATCTGGCGCTGGATGATATTACTTTTAGGCCCTGCGGTCCGCAGCTTAGGTCTTCTATTACCGGAGAACCCACAAATACAGCAACGGTGTGTGAGGGTACTGCAAAAACTTTTACATTTAACTGTGCTGTTTCTCCTGGTTTTACTGCTCCCACTTATCAATGGCAGCAGCGCTTTAATGCTGGTGCATGGGTGGATATTCCTTTGGAGAATAATACATCTCTTATCAAAAATTTTGCGGCTAATGCTGTTCTGGGTATTTATGAATACAGGCTCGCTGTGGCCGAAGCCGGTAACTTAGGCTCTGCACAGTGTCGCATAACTTCTTTACCCGTAACAGTAAGTGTAAGTGCAAAACCAATTGCTTTTGCTTCTTATGCAGGTGCTGCCTGTGCGGGTACTACCGTATTATTAAATGGCAGTGGCGGTTCCTCTTATAGCTGGACGGGGCCTGCCGCTTATACTTCTTCTGATGCCACAGCTTCCATCATCAATATTCAAAATTCGCAGGCGGGTGTCTATAATGTAATCGTTACTAATGCCGCAGGTTGCAGTGCGCCAGCCTCTTTAAATGTAATGGTAAATCCAACTCCCACCGCTGCAACATCTTCACCCAACAACAGTATTTGTAGTGGGGAAAGTGTACTTTTAAATATAACTGGTGGTAATACATACAGGTGGCAGCCGGTTACTGGTTTATCATCTGTAATTGTACAAAATCCGCTTGCATCTCCGGTTTCAGATATTGTATATCATGCTATTGCTATAAACCAGTTTGGTTGTGAAGATACCGTGGATATAAATGTAAAAGTTTTTGCCAAAGCTATTGCTAATGCCGGACCAGACCGGCTTTGCGTAAGCACCCAATCTGTACAATTGCTGGGCAGTATTACTGGTAACCCTGCAAATTTTTTCTGGACCGAACCCATATTTATGGACAATGCTTTTGCACTACAACCTTTTGCAAAACCCCCTGCAGATACTTTTTTTGTGTTGCACGTTTTATCTCAAAATGGTTGCGGCACTTCTACCGATACTGTTGTTGTAAAAGTGTATAAAGACATTTATATACCCAATGCATTTTCGCCTAATGGAGATGCAATAAATCCTGTATGGAATATTCCTTCATTAGCTGCATATCCTGATTTTGAAGTAAGGGTTTTTGACCGCTATGGAAATGTTGTTTTTGAAAATAAAAAAATATTAAAGCCCTGGGATGGAACCTATAAAAAACAACCCCTGCCTACCGGAGCTTATGTTTATTTCATAACAATAAATGGTGGAAGCCAGGTATATAAAGGTACTGTAACAATCATCAGGTGATTTTCACCTTATCGGTTAATAGTATTTCTACATTTAAAAATATATTAAGTGCTACCTTTACAACTATAAAAATATTTTGTTTTACTTAAACGCTTATTAGCAATATCATTTAACCTTTCATTAACCCGGTCGCACCTATTTTTGCCTCCTAAGAACTTTTTATGAGAAAATTGTTTGCCATCCTATTGGCTTCTGTCAGCTTTACGAGTGCTTTCGCACAAATTACCTCAAAAAAAAATAACATTGTTAACCAGGCCGGAGATCATTTAATGATACAGTTGGGTACCAATATATGGAATGGAGCACCAGACAGTGTTTCCAGCCGCATTAAAGGTTTTAACCGCAGTGCAAATGTTTACCTCATGCTTAACAAACCATTTAAAAGTAACCCAAAACTTAGTGCGGCTATTGGTATTGGTGTAGGCACCAGCAATATTTATTTTAATAAAATGAATGTGCTTATAGAATCTACAAAATCTACTTTACCATTTATACGCACCGATACCGGAAGTAGCTATAAAAAATATAAATTATCAACAGCGTACCTGGAAATACCTGTGGAATTAAGGTTTACTTCACGTCCGGATAATCCAAACAAAGCCTTAAAAGCTGCCATTGGTGTAAAAGTGGGAACCATGTTAAATGCACATACCAAAGGTTCTATCTTACAAACAGCCTCCGGCGCCAAGTTAAATACTGCCACAGTAAAACAAAGTTCAAAATCTTACTTTAACACCACAAGATTAGCTGCTACAGCAAGGCTGGGGTATGGAATATTCTCGGTATATGGCTCCTACAACATCACCAACATTTTTAAAGACGGTGTGGCAAAAGATACAAAGCTTTTACAAATAGGACTAACCATTAGCGGATTGTAACATTTACTGTTAATAAATATTTTCCCCCGATAAACTATCGGGGGATTTTTGTTTGCTGCCTTTCAATAAACTACTTTCGCTTTTTATTTGTAAGCATACTATTTTACTCTACCATGAGCGATGCGATAAAACACGAATGCGGGCTTGCTTTTATCAGGCTTCGCAAGTCTTTTAGCTATTATCAGCAAAAATATGGCTCGGTTTTATACGGTTTAAATAAGCTTTACCTGCTTATGGAAAAACAACATAACCGTGGGCAGGACGGTGCAGGTATTGCTGCAGTAAAATTAAACACAGAACCTGGCTATCCGTTTATGTACCGCATTCGCAGCTGTGCCCAGCAACCCATTGCAGATGTTTTTTTACAGATAGGAAAAGAGATTGAAGAAATAGAAAAATATCAGCCAGATATCAAGAACCATCCCGGGCTTATGAAAGGGCATATAAACGTACTGGGCGAAGTTTTATTAGGCCATTTGCGTTATGGCACACAGGGCAAAAATGATGTGCAGTTTTGCCATCCCTTCATAAAAAAAAATACTATCCCCAGCCGCAACCTTACCCTTGCGGGAAATTTTAATTTGGTAAATACTGAAGAGCTTTTTGATCATATTAATATGAATCCCGGAGAGTTTCAGCACCAGAGCGATCTTGCTGCGATGATGGAAGTGCTAAATTATTATCTTATAAAAGAAGATGAACTGAAAGCCGGCAACCCCGATGTTGTGAAAATGCTGCAAAACGCCGTACCATTATTTGATGGGGGTTTTCACTTTGCGGGTATTACCGGTAATGGAGATGGCTTTGTGGTGAGAGATGCGCATGGAATAAGGCCTTCCTATTATTTTGTGAATGATGATATTATTGTAGCAGCAAGTGAACGTGCTGCCATTCGTACTGCTTTTAACCTGGAAGAAAATGAAGTAAAAGAGTTGATGCCAGGCACAGCGCTTATTACAAAAGCTGATGGTAGTTACAGTATTGAAACTATAGTACCTCCACAGGAGCGCAAAGCTTGTAGCTTTGAGCGTATTTATTTTAGCCGTGGCAGTGATGAAAAAATCTATCAGGAACGGCTGGCACTCGGTTATAATCTGAGCAGTACAGTGCTGGATGCTGTAGAATATGACCTAAAAAACAGCATTTTTTCCTTCATCCCCAATACTGCTGAAACCGCATTTTATGGCCTTATAAAAGGTGCCGAAGATTATCTTAACGCCATAAAAAAAGAGCGTATACTTAGCTGGAATAAAGATTTTGATGAAGCCCGCCTTACAGAAATGATTAACAGGAAAGTGCGTATAGAAAAAATTGCCATTAAAGATGTGAAGCTGCGTACTTTTATAACAGAAGATAGCAGTAGAAACGAAATGGTACAGCACGTTTATGACATTACCTATGGCACCGTTCATAAAAATGAAGATACACTGGTGGTGATAGATGATAGCATAGTAAGGGGAACTACTTTAAAGGAAAGTATAATAAGGATGCTGAACAGGCTTAAACCAAAAAAAATAATTGTGGTTTCCTCGGCACCACAAATACGCTACCCGGATTGTTATGGAATAGATATGAGCAAGATGGGGGATTTTATTGCATTTAAAGCCGCCGTGGCTTTGCATAAAGAAAGAGGAACAGAAAATATATTAACTGCCCTGCTTGAGAAATGCAGGGAATTGGAGCATCAAAATAAATTACACACAGAAAATATTGTGCGGAAGGTGTACAAACCTTTTTCGCTGGACGAAATTTCCGGTAAAATTGCACAGCTTATTACGCCGGATGAGGTAAGCATACCTGTGCAGGTTATTTACCAAACCATAGAAACACTGCACAAATCCTGCCCAAACAATAAAGGCGATTGGTATTTTACAGGCAACTATCCTACGCCGGGTGGTAACAGGGTGTGTAATAAAGCATTTATCAATTATATGGAAGGTAAAAATGTAAGGGGTTACTAAGTGTTAAACAGCTATTATTAGCATTGGTTTTTCTGGTTAAAAACTTAAAACCAATCCGCTTTTCCCCCTTATATAAACCTTAAATTTATAAATAAAGACAATGCTTTAATTAATTTTATCAAGTGAAACTTATAGTTTTAGCGAAATTTTAATCTAAAATTTATTTTAAATAAATATGAAAAAAATATTAGTAACAGGCGGCTGTGGGTATATAGGTTCACATACCATAGTAGATCTTATTGAAAATGGATTTGAAGTTATTTCTATAGATAACAATAGCCGGAGCCAGCCATCCGTTTTAGATGGTATTACAAAAATAACAGGCAAAGAAGTAAAAAATTATAAAGTAGATCTTTGCCATTACGAAGAAACCTTTGCAGTATTTCAGGAAAATGACGACATAGCTGGCGTAATACATTTTGCAGCATACAAAGCGGTAGGCGAGTCTGTGGAAGAGCCTCTTTTATATTTTGATAATAATTTGATGTCTCTCATAAATATACTGCGCTGCATTAAGGAATTCAATGTTCCGCATTTTGTATTTTCTTCCTCTTGTACAGTTTATGGCAATCCAGCAAGTATTCCTGTTACAGAAAATACGCCGTTTCAACCAGCCGTTTCTCCTTATGGCAGCACAAAGCAGATAGGAGAGGAAATTGTGTTACAAACTACCGCTTATGGTGCTGATATAAAAGCTGTATTGCTGCGTTATTTTAATCCCGTAGGAGCTCATCCATCTTGTAATATTGGTGAGTTGCCAGTAGGTAAACCCAAAAATTTGATACCCGCTATTACGCAAACGGCTATAGGAAAACTTCCGCAAATGCAGGTGTTAGGCAATGATTATAAAACAAAAGATGGTAGTTGTATAAGAGATTATATTCACGTATGTGATATTGCACACGCTCATACACTTGCATTAAAAAGATTACAGGAAAATAAACAGGAAAAAACCTGCGATGTATTTAACCTGGGTACAGGTACCGGGCTCACCGTTTTAGAAATGATAAAAACATTTGAAAAAGTAAGTGGTGTAACACTTAATTATGCTATAACCAACCGCCGCCCGGGAGATGTGGAAGCTATTTATGCAAACAATGACAAGGCAAAAAACATTTTGGGCTGGCAGTGCAAATACAATGCAGAAGATATGATGCATACAGCGTGGGAATGGGAAAAAAAATTATCTGCTGATAAAAATTTATTTACTACTGTTAATACTGATTTAAACTGATCAGCAATTAAATTGCATAAAATTTTAAAACATAATACATAATGCTAAGCGAAATAGAAATAACAGGAAATAAGGACACCAGAAGTGGTTTTGGTGATGGTATTTTAGAAGCCGCAAAGGAAAACGAAAATATTGTGGCTCTCACTGCAGATCTTGCAGGCTCCTTAAAACTACAGGGCTTTATAAAAGAATTTCCGGAGCGTTTTATACAATGTGGTATTGCCGAAGCAAATATGATTGGCATTGCTGCGGGGCTTACAATTGGCGGTAAAATACCTTATACTACTACCTTTGCAAATTTTAGCACAGGTCGTGTGTACGATCAAATAAGACAAAGTGTAGCTTACAGCAATAAAAATGTAAAAATATGTGCATCCCATGCCGGGCTTACCCTGGGTGAAGATGGTGCCACACACCAGATACTGGAGGATATAGGGCTTATGAAAATGCTTCCGGGTATGACGGTAATTGTACCCTGCGATTATAATCAGACCAAGGCTGCAACCAAAGCTATTGCAAATTACGAAGGTCCGGTATATCTGCGGTTTGGCCGCCCTGTTTGGCCCATATTTACAAAAGAAGAAGATTTTAAAATTGGGAAAGCACAAATTTTAAATGAGGGAAAAGATGTTTCTATTTTTGCCTGCGGCCACATGGTATGGCAGGCCATAGAAGCAGCAAAGATTTTAGAAGCTAAAGGAATAAGCGTAGACCTTATAAACATTCATACCATAAAACCTTTGGATACCGAAGCAATACTTGCTTCTATTAAAAAAACAGGTTGTGCCGTTACCGCTGAAGAGCATAATATTATTGGTGGCCTGGGAGATAGTATTGCACAAACAGCTGCAAAAGATCATCCTGTACCTATCGAATTTATAGGTACTAATGACACTTTTGGCGAAAGCGGTAAGCCGATGGATTTATTGGTAAAATATGGCCTTGATGCAGATCATATTGTAGCAGCCGCAGATAAAGTTTTGGCAAGAAAAAAATAATTTAGTTTTCAAATTAACAAGGGGCATACCTAGAAATTTAGTATGCTTTTTTTTTATGAAAATGCTGGGGATTAAATAATATTTCAAAATGCTTTACAATACATATTCTGCTACTGTTTTTTGTTTTTTTTAAAAAAATCTAAACAATTAAATGCTTCTTTTTCCTTTATTAATTAATTCAATGACTTCTTAATTTTAAACAAAAAAATTAAAGCATAAATTTGCCACATGCCGGCCTTTAATTTTAACGATATTATTAACCTTGCGAGCAAGCTTACCCCAGCCCGTATATGGAACGGCATTAAAGTACTTACTAGTTATTATATCAGCAATATTACTAAAAAGCCCGTGCAGTGGGGGTTTCCAGTTTCTATATCTTTTGAGCCTACCACAAGTTGTAATCTTCGCTGCCCGGAGTGCCCCAGTGGTTTACGGGCTTTTACAAGGCCTACGGGCATGTTACAAAAAGATTTTTTTACAGAAACTATAGATGATATTTATAAGGAACTACTTTACCTTATCTTTTATTTTCAGGGAGAGCCTTATCTGAATACCTCTTTTTTAGATATGGTGAAATATGCCTCTGATAAAGGCATCTATACCGCTACAAGTACCAATGCCCATTATCTTACAGATGACGCTGCAAAAAAAACAGTAGAAAGTGGACTGGACAGGCTGATCATTTCTATAGATGGCACCACACAGGAAAGCTATAAACAATACAGAGTAGGTGGAAATATAGAAAAGGTAATAGAGGGCGCAAAAAATATTGTAAAATGGAAAAAGGAACTTAACAGTAAAACACCTTTTGTGTTTTTCCAGTTTTTGGTGGTAAAGCCCAACGAACATCAAATAAATGATATTAAAAAATTAGCAGCAGAAGTGGATGTAGATGAAGTTCGGTTTAAAACGGCGCAGGTATACGATTATGAAAATGACCCTAACCAATTATTGTCTATCACCAAATTTGTGATAACTGCGCCGCAGCTTACCACCTCACCAATGAATGCAAGAGCCTCAAACGCCTTGCCGATACACTGCTTGAACAAGCAGCACGCCAGGACCAG
>JANXXM010000122.1 GCA_025350645.1 Ferruginibacter sp. | reverse complement strand
CAGTTTATTGGTGGTAAAGTGGTAAACGATTTTGCACAGCACCTGGCTGAGTATCATAAAAGCAAATATTGCATTCCCTGTGCCAATGGTACAGATGCTTTGCAAATAGCCATGATGGCACTTGACTTGAAGGCAGGTGATGAAGTAATAACACCTTCATTTACGTACATAGCAACTGTAGAGGTAGCCGCCCTGCTGGGTATAAAACCCGTTTTTGTGGAGGTAGATAAAAATACATTTTGCATGGATGCAGCAGCAATCAAACAAGCTATAACTCCCAAAACAAAAGCAATTGTGCCTGTACATTTATATGGACAGGCGGCAGATATGGAAGCCATTATGCAGATTGCCAAAAAACATAATTTATTTGTAATTGAAGACAATGCACAGGGTATAGGAAACGATTATACTTTTAGTAATGGGGCTACAAAGAAAACAGGAAGTATAGGGCATGTTGGCTGTACCTCTTTTTACCCTTCTAAAAATTTGGGCGCTTTTGGTGATGGTGGTGCAATGTTTACTGATAATGATGAACTGGCCGAGCTATTAAAAATGATTGCATCTCATGGGCAAAAAGTGAGATACTATCATGATGTAATTGGCTGCAACAGCAGGCTGGATGCTATGCAGGCGGCTATACTGGATATAAAACTTACCCACCTGGATGAATATATAGATGCACGAAGAAAAGCAGCAGATTATTATGATGCTGCTTTTGCAGGCCACAAAAACATAACAGTGCCCTATAGAGCTGTAAATAACCGTCATGTTTTTCATCAATACACACTCACACTTAGTGGTATTGACAGAAATGCGCTCAATGAATATCTTGCAGAAAAAAATATTCCTTCTATGATTTACTACCCGGTGCCTGCACACCGCCAAAAAATGTTTAATGCATTTGGTGGTAGTGATTTTAATTTACCGGTGACAGACTGGCTTACAGAGCGGGTAATTTCTTTACCTATACATACAGAGCTGGATGAAGAGCAACAGGCATTTATTGTAAAAAATATTTTAACCTTTATTAACGCTAAATAAAATTAATTATGAAGATTGCAGTAATAGGCACTGGTTATGTAGGCCTTGTAACAGGCACTTGTTTTGCAGAAACTGGTAATATGGTAACCTGTGTGGATATTGATGAAAAAAAAATAAACAAACTTAACAGCGGCGAAATAACCATTTATGAGCCAGGACTGGAGAAATTATTTTTAAGAAATCAAAAAGAAGGAAGGCTTCATTTTACGCAATCTTTAGGTGATGCTATTGCAGATGCAGAAGTTATATTTCTTGCATTGCCTACACCACCCGGCGAAGACGGCAGTGCAGATCTAAAGTATATATTAGGCGTGGCTAACGACTTGGGTAAAATTTTACAACCTGGTTCTTATAAAGTTATTGTAGACAAAAGTACAGTACCCGTAGGCACTTCAGCCAAAGTAAGGGCTGCAGTTTTGCAAAGCAGTTCACAAGATCTTAGTGAAGCATTTGATATTGTGAGCAACCCGGAATTTTTAAGAGAAGGTGTAGCGGTAGAAGATTTTATGAAGCCGGACAGGGTGGTTATTGGTACTGCATCTGAAAGAGCAATAAAAATAATGACGGAATTGTACACACCGTTTGTGCGCCAGGGTAATCCTGTTATTTTTATGGACGAGCATTCTGCAGAACTTACAAAATATGCAGCCAACGCTTTTCTAGCTGTTAAAATAAGTTTTATGAATGAGATAGCACAACTGTGTGAAAGGCTGGGTGCAGATGTGGATATGGTGCGCAAGGGCATTGGCAGTGATGAGCGCATTGGTAAAAGATTTCTTTTTCCTGGTATTGGCTATGGTGGAAGTTGTTTTCCTAAAGATGTAAAAGCATTAGCTAAAAGTGCCAAAGATGCTGACTATGATTTTAAAATACTGCAGGCGGTAATGGATGTAAATGAAATACAAAAGCAACACCTCATACCTAAAATAAAAGCCCATTTTAATGATAATATAGCCGGTAAACATTTTGCATTATGGGGTTTATCTTTTAAGCCCAATACAGATGATATAAGAGAAGCCCCGGCTTTATCTATGATAGATGCATTAACAGCCGCAGGTGCTACCGTTGCTGCGTTTGACCCCGAAGCAATGAAGAATACCAAAAATGAAACCGGGGATAAAATAAGGTTTGCACAAAACCAGTATGATGCATTACTGGATGCAGATGCACTCATTATTGCAACAGAATGGAACGAGTTTCGTACCCCGGATTTTGATAAAATTTTTGCAATGCTTAAAACAAAAGCAATATTTGATGGCAGAAATTTATTTGATCCGGCACAAATGCAAAAGAAAAAGTTTCATTATGAAAGTGTAGGAAGACCCGCAATGGTATGAGTACTGAAGAATTTACAACTGACCAGTTTAATGCTGAATAAAGAGAAAATGCTGGGCGGCTGCGGGCTTTGAAGGGAAGTGTTTTATATACAAATGCCAGCGGCATATTTGTATATAAAATACGGAACCCGTAAAAGCCCGGACAAAAGCTGAACAATGTTTTTTGAGGAGAGCCCATGAAAATCATTTTATTTAATTTTAAAAATAAGTAAGTGCAAAAAAGAATTTTAATAACAGGTGCAGCGGGGTTTTTAGGATCGCATTTATGCGATAAATTTATTGATAAAGGGTATCATGTTATAGGTATGGATAACCTCATAACCGGCGACCTTAAAAACATTGAGCATCTTTTTAAATTATCTAATTTCGAATTTTATCATCATGATGTATCAAAGTTTATTCATGTAACCGGGGAACTAAATTATATTCTGCATTTTGCATCGCCTGCAAGCCCAATAGATTATTTAAAAATTCCAATTCAAACGCTTAAAGTAGGCTCGCTGGGTACACACAATTGTCTGGGATTGGCAAAGGCAAAAAATGCCAGAATACTTGTAGCAAGTACAAGTGAGGTATACGGCGATCCGCTGGTGCATCCGCAAAATGAAGCGTACTGGGGTAATGTAAATCCTGTAGGCCCCAGAGGGGTGTATGATGAAGCGAAAAGATTTCAGGAAGCAATAACAATGGCTTACCATACTTTTCATAAAGTAGAAACAAGAATCATTAGAATATTTAATACTTACGGGCCAAGAATGCGGCTTAATGATGGAAGAGCATTGCCCGCATTTATAGGCCAGGCGCTGCGTGGAGAAGATCTTACCGTTTTTGGTAATGGCACCCAAACAAGAAGTTTTTGTTATGTTGATGATTTGGTAGAAGGTATTTACAGGTTATTGATGAGCGATTATGCATACCCGGTAAATGTTGGAAACCCCGATGAGATTTCCTTAAAAGATTTTGCAGAAG
>JANXXM010000108.1 GCA_025350645.1 Ferruginibacter sp. | reverse complement strand
TCTGGCAATAAATACGAGCAATAATGCTACCAGGAGCAGTATCATTTTTTTTAAAGTAAAACTTTTTTCAGTAGAAAAATATAATGCGTAGCAAAATAAAGCCAAGCCTGTAAAGGCAAGCAGATCTTTGTGAATACCTGAAGAAAAAAACAAAAATGAAGGAAGAAAAAAACAGCCGCAGATGATGAGCCATTTTTTATTATTGTAAATAGTCGCAAAAATCCTGAACAATGCGATATGCCCAACAAAACAAAAAGCACTAAAAAATAAAGCATTGATATAGATATTGCCACGGCTAAATACATTGCAAACCGCCAGCATTTTTATGATTAGATTGCCAGCAAGGTCTTTCCAGTAATTATTACCCGAGCTTAAAAAAGAACCATAATTTTCGTAGCCGGATTTAAAAAATGACAGGAAGAAGGCTGCCGGTCTGGTTATAAGAAAATGGTATTCTGTAATACCATTATTATTAAAACCATTGTAATCTGTTTTATCATTAAAAAAATAATGCGCAAAAAAGCATACACTGCAAGCGGCAATAATTTTTACAATAAATAATAATAAAATCGTTTTTACGTCCAATTGCGATGCTGCAATAAACTTACTATTGCATAAAAGGTATGCACATAAAAAAAAGTAAATAAAAAATAATAAAACGATCAAAAGTGTATACTTTATTTAATGTGGGAAGATAGTTAAAATAATGATTTTTTATAAAGGACAAGATAGGTTGTGCCTTTGTACATTTGCATCCTTTATAACCTTTGTTTATTTTTTTCGCCATTGTTCGTATTTCACGAATGATTTTTGAAAAAATCAACTCATAATCTTTTATGGAAATAACTGCACACACAGCCGCACAGCTAAGAATAACAGCCGAAGAATTTGAACTGATAAAAGCCAAACTCGGTCGCACACCCAACTTTACCGAGCTGTGCGCTTTTAGTGGTATGTGGAGCGAGCATTGCAGTTATAAAAACTCCATTAAGCTACTAAAAACATTGCCGAGAGACGGTGCAAAAATGCTGGTAAAAGCTGGTGATGAAAATGCTGGTCTTATGGATATTGGAGATGGTTATGGCGTGGTATTTAAAATTGAAAGTCACAATCACCCAAGTGCGATTGAACCATTTCAAGGCGCAGCTACAGGGGTTGGTGGCATTAACAGAGATATTTTTACAATGGGTGCAAGGCCAATTGCATCTTTAAATTCATTACGCTTTGGTAATTTAAACGATGCCAAAACCCAGCATTTGCTTGCAGGTGTTGTAAAAGGCATTGGGCATTATGGCAATTGCTTTGGCGTACCTACGGTTGGTGGCGAAATTTATTTTGAAGATTGCTACCATACCAATCCGCTGGTAAACGCAATGAGCGTTGGTATCTTAAAAAATGGCGAAACCGTTTCTGCAACAGCAGAAGGAAAAGGCAACCCGGTATTTTTTGTAGGAAGTGCCACCGGTAAAGATGGTATCGGCGGGGCATCATTTGCTAGTGCAGAAATAACAGCGGATAGTGCCGCAGATTTACCGGCCGTACAGGTCGGTGATCCTTTTCAAGAAAAAAAATTATTAGAAGCTTGCCTGGAAGTTATACAAACAGGAGTAGTTGTTGGCATGCAGGATATGGGCGCAGCGGGCATTATATGCTCCACTGCAGAAATGAGCGCAAAGGGAAAAGCAGGTATGCGTATAGATTTAGAAAAAGTGCCTACCCGCCAGCAGGATATGAAAGCCTGGGAATTATTGCTCAGCGAAAGCCAGGAAAGAATGTTGCTTGTAGTGCAAAAAGGAAAAGAAAAGGCGGTGCTTGATATTTTTGAAAAATGGGATTTACCCTGCAGCGAAATTGGCGAAGTAACCGATGATGGCATGTTGCAATTTTTTATGAATGGCGTGTTGGAAGCTGTATTGCCTGCAGATGAACTCGTACTTGGCGGCGGCGCACCACAATACACCCGTGAAGTAAAAGAACCTGCGTATATAAAATTTATTAAAGAATTTGAACTAACTGATGTAGCCGAGCCGCAAGATTTAAGAAGCATTGCCGAGCAAATTATTGCCCTTCCAAATATTGCGAGCAAACGCTGGGTGTATGAACAGTATGATAGCATGGTAGGCGCAGGAAATACCAGCACAAATGGCGTGAGCGATGCTGCAATTGTATTGGCAAAACCTACCAACAAAGCACTCGCACTTACTACCGATTGCAACAGCCGTTATGTATATGCAGACCCTTACAAAGGTGCCATGATAGCCGTGGCAGAAGCCGCCCGCAACATTGTATGCAGCGGTGGCGAGCCGCTCGGCGTTACCAATTGCCTCAACTTTGGCAACCCTTACGACCCCGAAGTTTACTGGCAGTTTACCAATGCCATCAAAGGCATGGGCGAAGCCTGCGTAAAATTTAATACACCCGTTACCGGTGGCAATGTTAGTTTTTATAATCAGTCGCCCGATGGACCGGTGTACCCAACACCCACCATTGGTATGGTAGGTTTGCTTGATAGCGTGGCCGATAAAATGACTATGGATTTTAAAAATGCCGGCGATGCAATTTACCTGCTCGGCGAAAGTAGAAATGATATAAATTCATCTGAATACCTGCACAAAATTATTGGCGAAGAGTACAGCCCTTGCCCGCATTTTGAGCTGGATGAAGAATATAATTTACAGCGCACACTCGCAGGTTTTATAAAAGAAAAAATCATCACCTCCGCACACGATGTAAGCGAAGGCGGGCTCTTTGTAACCCTGCTCGAAAGCGCTTTTACCAACAACCTCGGCTTTACGGCCACACAACAAAACACCAACATCCGCACCGATGCCTTTTGGTTTGGCGAAGCCCAAAGCCGTATAGTAATATCTGTAACCGCAGCGCAAGAACCATTGTTAGTTGCCGCCCTACAAACCGCTAACTTACCACATACAAAAATTGGCGAAGTAACCGCAGGTTACTTAAAAATAAACAATCAAAATTGGGGAGATGTAAGCATATGGAAAGAAAAGTATGATAATGTGATTGGGAAATTGATGGGGAGATAGAAGAAGCATTTGGGGCTGTGAATATTTGAACTTTATTGGGCATTTGTCCGCTGCCCGCCTACAATCTTTTGTTCGTACCTCACAAAAGGATTTTCGGCTAAGCAGCGCAGCCATCGAGCGGTTGAATATTTATTTGGCTTTTATTGGTGGGGAAATTTTATCGAAAGGTTTGTGGCGACATGAACCTTGGCGGAGGTTTCAATCCTATAAATGGCAAATGGCAATTAGCAAAAGATGATTTAAGTTATCATTTTTTATTGGCAAGGTTTTATGAAACAGGTGTTGACAATTTGGCTTTTTAAAAAAAATATTTTTAATTTATTCGATGGTGATTGAAGCGAAGGGTTCGTGGAGACACGAACCTAGGCGGAGGATTTGCGGCTAAGCAGCGCAGCCATTCGGCGGGAGAATATTTATTTGGCTTTTATTGGTGGGGAGATTGTAGCGAATTTTGACAACCTTACTCGTTATAAAAAATAAACTTAACCCGTATTACCATTGTACCGCTCTTTGTACATAAACATTTTATAAATAATTTTACCTTTATTACCAGTGTAAGCTGTTAATATTAAAAAGCGATCACCTTGTTGAAAAATACCTCTTGTTTCTTTGTAAGTTTCTTTATTAAATTCTGGAAAAATAGTGGCTGTGTATAAATTTTCTAAAGGATTGTATTGAGTAAATACATTTTTACCATCCGCATAGTCAATAAAATAAAAACCATACTTTCCCGCATAAGCATATACCGGGCCTGCATCATATTTGTTTGGCTCATTAATTAGTACCGGAGTTTTTATTGACTTAACACCCCGATTATATGTATTTATAACACCAAAGCCATCATCACTTTTGTATAAAATATAAGCGTTGCTTTTTAAAAATCTGCCCATTGGGATAATATTACTCCAAATGCTTTTTTCATCATTAAATACATAATAATAATCTTGTTTTTTTTCATCATACAAGCTAATTTTTCCTTTACAAGAAACATATATTTCTCCATCAAGTACATCTGCACTATAATCATTTGCTTTAAAGCTTAAAATAGTTTTTGTAAAACTTGCATTTTTGGTAGTATACTCTAATAATTGCTGTTTACCATCATTATCCTGCCGTTGTGCTAATGTAAATATTGAAGTAGGTGTTTGTAACAATTTATCATTGTTTAATATTTTTTTTTCTAACAACCTGTAGTCGCTTTTAAACTCATATTCAGATTCGTTATCTGCTTTTGGCCCAACAGACGATATAGAAGTTTCGTAAATACCCATCGAAGCTTTTTTAATACGACCATTAAAAAAAACCTCATTGCGTACAAAACCTAATTTGCAACCGACACCAATTACCACATCAGGATTTTCGGCAGTTGGCATATATGCTTCTTTAATCATTATAACTTTAGATGGAGTATCGTCATGTATAGTGTAAATTCTAAATTTATCATTTTTAAATGTTCTAAAAAATATTTTTGACTTATCAGGACAAACAAAAAGTTCATCAATAGTTTGCTTATTGCCATCTGGTACTACAACACCGGTTAAGCTAAATATTTCATAGGGATCGTTGACATACAATTGTGTAGTAAATGTATTTGCAGCAGGGTTGTATTGTATTAAGTTGCCACGACCATTAATATTTATTGTATAATAAATAAATTTATTTGTAGCACCTAAAAATAAACCATCGTAGCCACTAAAGTTGCTTATTACTTTTGTATTTTCTGCAGTGCCATCAGTTTTAAAAAAGTGACCATTAGGCGTGGTAAAATAATAGCTATTGCCTTGTTGTACCAAACCACCACACAATTTATTTAGTTGATAGCCGTCGTATTTTTTATCAGCTTCATCATCTCCCAAGTAAACAAGTTGCGCATTGATGTTTGAAAAACATAAAAATAAAAATGATAATAATATTATTCTCTTTGTTTTCATAAAATTGATAGTTTATATCTGATCTAAAAATATGTTTAAAAAAATAGATATAATACCCTGTGGAGGGTATATTAATTTATAGGTAAAATATTGCTAGAAGCAAGCAGCAGATAAAAAGTGAGCAAGGTTGTAGAAAAGCATTAGATTTTTTTATAGCGGTGCTAAAATAGTTATACCATCTTTATTTACGAAACAGTCCGAAATACTCTGTTGAAACATCAATTTGTCTCAATCGAAAGAAAATAATTTTTAGACTAACCCTAAGAGTATCCAATACAAAATTTACTTTATCGAATTTTGTAAAAAAATTCTTGAAGGTGACACCCAGCTAGATGAAATAAGATGTAACTACATTAAAGTTTTGGAATAAATAAAAATAAATTTTTTAATAATCTTGATTCCTAATTGTGATGTCTGTTACCCAAGTACTAGAATTACCGTTTAAATAAGTACTTATGTTAATTTCGCATTTTTTGTATTTAATTAAGGTAGAAAGGGGATCAATGCTAATAATTTTTTTTGTTTTTAAACATCCTTCAAAAGTATGCTTTACGCTTTTAAAGTCAGCTTTTGCAGCTGAGGAATCCATTGCATAATCTTTAAAAAAACAG
>JANXXM010000067.1 GCA_025350645.1 Ferruginibacter sp. | reverse complement strand
TCATGTTGTTTTTTCAAAAGTAAATATTGTTTTCCTTTATAACCAATAAAAAACCGCTCCCTATTAAATGGAGCGGTTTTTAGCTGATGTCGCTAATCTTTTATATTTTTTACCCTTTAGTTGTTTTTTTAATTTTTACAGGAGGCAAAACCACTAGCTTTGATTTTGTGCTGGTTTTAATTGTGCCTGCATATTTTATAGCTTCGTAAGCATTTGCAAGCCCGCCGGTTTTAGATAGTGTACTCATGCTCACCAATTTTTTTGTTTCAGGATTTTTTACTTTTTCCTTTGGTGCGGTAGCAGAATTTTCTATAGCTTCTTTTAATTGTACTGCGGTTAAGCCGGGATAATATTCCAGCAATAAGGCTGCAATGCCCGCCACCACTGGGCAAGCCATAGATGTACCACTTGCCTTGCCATACGTATTGCCACCCGGCACTGTAGAATTTATAAGCACACCGGGAGCAAAAACATCTACTTCTTTTTTACCATAATTGCTAAATGATGCGGTAATACCGCCATTTTTTTCATCACCACTTGCGCCTACAGTTATAATATTATTTGCCCTGCCTTTACCATCCACATAAAAAGGATTAGGAAAATTAAATGTGGTATCTACATTTTTTGCATCATTACCTGCAGCGTGTACCAGCAAAACATTTTTTGCCGCAGCGTAACGAAACGCATCATCTACCCATTGCTTTTCCGGCGAAAAATCTTTACCAAAACTCATGCTGATGATCTGTGCACCATTATCCACTGCATAGCGTATGGCATTTGCAATATCTTTATCATGTTCATCGCCATCGGGTACCGCACGTATCATCATTATGCGTACATTATCTGCAATACCATTTACTCCCTTTCCATTGTTTCTTACAGCGGCAATAATACCGGAGCAGTGTGTACCATGAAAAGGCGTATTTGCCATAATATCATTGTTGCCATAGCTGCGGTCGTTAATATTGGTTTCATCATCTTTTACAATGTCTTTTCTTTTTTCTTCCGGCGGGGTGGTAGCAGCTTCCATTTTGCGGATCTCGCCATTCAGTTCTCCTATGAGTTGTGTATTGGTAATATCGGTACTATTATTTGCTTTGGAAATATTACCCAGAATACCTTTTGCCATTTTTGCATTTGCATCTGTTGGTTTGTACGCCTCCAGGTCCTTAATGGTATATTCTGTTTTGCCTATTTCTTTTTTTATAACAGAATCTCCTTCTATTAGTTTTGGCAGCATTCCTTTAAGCATTGCTCCTTGTGCAGGATCCACTTCACCGGCAGTCTTTTCTTTCGCCCTGGTATAATTTGCAAATTCAATCTTATCCATTGCTGTTACTGCATCTGCGGCTGTTTTATTTTCCCATTTCGGCTTTAGTTTGTAATACACACGGGCAGCTTCCAGGCTTTCTTCTTTTAAATTTCTGCCGTCTTTGCCACCAATAAAATTCCAGCCATGTACATCGTCTATATAACCGTTTTTGTCGTCATCAATACCATTACCCGGTATTTCTTTAGGGTTTGTCCACAAAATGGATTTAAGATCTTCGTGCAGGGTATCAATGCCGCTATCAATTACTGCTACAATTACCCGATTGCTTTTAAGTTTTTTTGCTTTAATGAGGTCATAAGCTTTATCCAGGCTTATGCCATTAATGCCTGTTGTTGCAAAATCTTGTTGATGCCAGTTATCTGGCAATTCTTTTTTTGATGTGCCTTGTGCAAATGCAGTACCTCCGCATAACAATGCTGCAAAGGCAAGTGTTGAAAATTTATTCATTAGAATTTTATTTTTTATTAAATAATAATAGCGTTTCAAACATTTCATACAAAGAAAACAAAGAATATTTAGCTGACAATGGATGCATGGATGTTTAACAATTTGAAATTTTATACAACGAAACAGCGATTACAACGGAACAGCAAATACAAGCATGGTTAAATAATTATATTTTTCTATTGCTGTACTTTATTCAATTAATAATTTATTTACAAATCAAATCGTATGCCCTGTGCAAGCGGCAGACTATCAGAATAATTAATGGTATTGGTTTGCCTGCGCATGTATATTTTCCAGGCATCGCTGCCGCTTTCTCTGCCGCCGCCTGTTTCTTTTTCTCCGCCAAAAGCACCACCAATCTCTGCGCCGGATGTACCGATGTTTACATTTGCAATACCGCAGTCGCTACCCGCCTGTGATAAAAATAATTCTGCTTCTCTTAAATTATTGGTGATAACAGATGATGAAAGCCCCTGTGGTACGCCGTTTTGCAATGCAATAGCTTCCTCCATTGTTTTGTATTTCATTATGTACAAAATGGGCGCAAAGGTTTCGTGCTGCACAATCTCATAATTATTTTTTGCTTCTGCAATGCAGGGTTTTACATAGCATCCACTTTCGTAAGCCTTGCCTTTTAGCACGCCGCCTTCTACAATAAAATTACCACCTTCTGCTATGCATTTTTCTATGGCATGCAAATAATTATTTACTGCATCTACATCTATCAACGGCCCTACATGATTTTTTTCGCTGAGCGGATTTCCTATTTTTAGCTGGCCGTATGCACTTAGCAACCGTTCTTTAAATTTGTTGTATATTTTTTCGTGGATGATCAGTCGCCTGGTAGTGGTGCAGCGCTGACCGGCCGTACCAACTGCACCAAAAACCGCAGCAGTAATGGCAATATTTATGTCTGCATCTTTGCTGATGATGATGGCATTGTTGCCACCGAGTTCCAGCAAACTTCTTCCGAGTCTTTCGCCCACTACTGCACCTACAGCTTTGCCCATACGGGTGCTACCTGTTGCGCTTATCAATGGAATGCGTTTATCTGCACTCATCCATTCGCCCACTTCTCTGCCGCCGCTTATGAGGCAGCTCACCCCCTCTGGTACATTATTTTTCTTAAACACAGTTTGTATAATAGTTTGGCAAGCTATACCGCACAAAGGAGTTTTTTCACTCGGTTTCCAAATAGCCACATCTCCGCAAACCCATGCCAGCATGCTGTTCCAGCTCCATACTGCTACAGGAAAATTAAATGCAGATATTATTCCTACAATCCCCAGCGGATGATACTGATCGTACATTCTGTGTGCTGGTCTTTCGCTGTGCATGGTGAGGCCGTGCAATTGTCGGCTTAGGCCTACAGCAAAATCGCAGATGTCAATCATTTCCTGCACTTCGCCCATACCTTCCTGCAGGCTTTTGCCCATTTCGTAACTTACCAGTGTGCCCAGTTCTGTTTTGTATTTACGTAATTCCATGCCCACCTGCCGCACAATTTCGCCACGTTTTGGTGCCGGCCACAATCGCCATGCTGCAAACGCCTGTTGCGCTTTTTCTACTACCGCATCATAAGCTTTACGATCTGCACCCGCCACTGTTGCTATTTGTTTACCATCAACCGGCGAAAAAGAAGTTAATTTTTCTCCCGTTGTTTTTATCCATTGCAAACCAGTAGAAACGCCTTTATTATTTGCTGCTATGCCCAATGTTTTTAAAAATTCCATAGTACTGTTTTTTATTGAGCCGCAAGGTCGGGAAAAGTTCGGAAACGCAAGAGGGGAAATTGGGTGAGGTTTAAGGACATTTTTCGATTTC
>JANXXM010000061.1 GCA_025350645.1 Ferruginibacter sp. | reverse complement strand
TGCAGTATAAACTTTTGCAAAAAAAATTTTAATCCTATAACATATTATAATCTATAGTTGCTTTTTTTAATCTTAATATTCACAATAATATTGGTAAAGAAAAACACTTTATGCTAAAAGTATTTTCTTCAAAGTACTCTGTTTATTTTCCATTATTTTTGCAGGATGACAATAGAACAAATAAAGGCTCTTCGAGACCGTACAGTGGTTTTGAGGAGATTTCTTTGACGTAGAAAACCGAGAATCAAAGATTGCAAATGATAAGCAACTTTCCCTTTCGCCTGGCTTTTGGGATGATAATGCAAGGGCTACTTCCATTTTAAAAGAAACTAAAGTAAATGAGTATTGGGTAAATATGTTTTACGCTGTAAATACTGCTGTAGAAGACTTTGCCGTACTCTTCGAATTTTGGAAAGCGGGCGATACTACCGAAGAAGAAGTGAGGGAAGCCTTTAATGATGCTGTAAATAAAGTAGAAGAAGCAGAATTTAAAAGCACCCTTAATGAACCGGAGGATGAACTGCCCGCTATGCTACAAATAAACAGTGGTGCCGGTGGTACCGAAAGCCAAGATTGGGCAGAAATGCTTGCACGAATGTTTCGTATGTATGGCGAAAAACAGGGCTGGACCGTTACAGAAATGGACTGGCAATGGGGTGATGGTGCAGGAATAAAAACCTGTACCTATAAATTTGAAGGGCCGTTTGCTTATGGTTTTTTAAAGGGAGAAAGTGGTGTTCATCGGTTGGTGAGAATTTCACCTTTTGATAGTGCTGCACGCAGGCATACCAGCTTTGTAAGTGTAAATGTTTATCCGTTAGTAGATGACTCCATCGTAATTGATATAAACCCTGCAGATGTAAAAATGGAAACCTCCAGAAGTGGCGGTGCAGGCGGGCAGAACGTAAATAAAGTAGAAACAAAAGTAATGCTAACGCATATTCCTACAGGTATTGTGGTGGTATGCCAGCAAGATAGAAGCCAGCTTGGTAATCGGGAATTGGCCATGCAAATGCTTAAAAGCAGGCTGTATGAAATTGAATTACAAAAACGGAATGAAATAAAAGATGCTGCGAATAGCAAAAAGAAAAAAATTGAATGGGGCAGCCAGATACGTTCTTATGTTTTTCACCCCTACAAAATGATAAAAGACCATCGTACTGATTATGAAGTGGGCAATGTGGGCCCGGTAATGGATGGAGAAATTGATGGATTTATAAAAGCATATTTGATGGGAGAAAAGGAGGAGGTGTAAACTCTCTGAAAATATTTTTAATTTATCTTGAGCCAAAACCTATAAAAAAATAGGGTTTTGGCTCAACATTTTTATAGTGAAATCTTTGCAAATAGCTGTTCTCCCTGTATTACGGTATCAACCAAGCCAATACTATGTTCGTTTTTTTGTATGCCAAATGGTGCTATTAAAACCCAAAACAATTGCTTGCGTGTACCGGTTTGTTGTTTAAAAATTGTTGCTTTTTGCCTTAAGGCTGCAGCATATTTTTTATCGATAGTAAATTTATCTTCATAAAATTTCATCTCACATAAATTTATAGTTTGGTCTCCTCTGTCTATTACTAAATCTATTTGCGCACCGGCTCCTGCCTTGGTATTTTTCCAGGTACTTGCCTGTGTGTGTATGGCATGTATGCCTATTATTTTTTCCACTGCTTCCAAATGTTTTATGCAAAGCGATTCAAATGCAAGCCCACACCAGCTTTTGTAGCTCGCAGTATTACTTAGTTTTAACCAACTGTTTTTTGTAGCAAGCCTGTTGGGTTCCATAAATTTTATGTAAAACAATGAGTATTCATCTGTAAGTTTATAAATGGCATCTTTCATTTTTTTACCAAAAGGTATGTATGCGGTAATAAAACCGCCGGCATTTAATTCATCTAACAAAGCTGTGGTGCTGCCTCCACTTTGTAGTTTAGTGTTTTTTATAATCTCATTTCTCGTAAGCCCTTGTGGTTTGCTTGCTAGAGCCTTTATAACTTTTATATGGCGCTCGGCGGTATCAAAAAGTGCTTGGTACAAATCATTAAACTCATTGTATAAAAAACCGCTTTTATTAAAACATGCGGTTTCAATGATTTGTGCGGTACTTTGGCCGGGTACTACTTGTTCTAAATAAAGAGGTACACCTCCCATTATCATGTACAATTGTATTATTTGATAATGATTGAGGTGTATATTTCTACTTTTTAAAAACAATGCTGTTTCGTATAAACTAAAAGGTTGCAAAGCAATTTTGTGGGTAATACGATTGTGCAGCCCACCTTTGTTACGCACTACATTCTGTATCATCCAGCTTGCAGCAGAGCCACAAAGTATTACCATCATGTTGGGTTTTGTAGAGGCATAGATGTTCCAAAAATTTTCGAAGGCAGCCAAAAAATTAGATTTTGGTGTTTGCATCCACGGAAACTCATCTAAAAAAATCACTATTTTTTTACTGCGTATTTTCTTTTGTAATAACGATTGTAATAATTCAAACGCAGCAAACCAATCTGTAGGTAGTAATAATGATATTTTATTATTTAATTGTATAGAAAGGGCTTTTGTAAATTCTTCTAATTGTATTTCTGTAGTTACATTATGAATGCCCGAAAAGTGCAAATTCATGTAGGGCTTCATGTAATGTTTTATAAGGTAAGTTTTACCTATTCGCCGCCTGCCAAATACTGCTATTAACGATGCCTTATTTTCTTCTAAAGCCCTATCCAATATGCGTTTGGCATCGTATCTTCCTATTATATCTTCCATAAAAAAATATTTTATCTTGAGCCAAATGTACAATTTTATAATGGTTTTGGCTCAAGATGTTAGGTATATCTTAAGCCAAAACTATACTTTTTTACCACTTTTGGCTCAAGATTATTTATCTTTTTCTTTTTAAGTTTATCATAAACCTGCTAGTATAAGGTTGCATATTTAGTATTTATAACTATACCATTCATCTCATTTTATACTATCTTTATCATCCTAAAATGTAGAATAACTTTAAATAATAACGCTATGCAATACGGCTCATTTTATTATCCTTTACCCGTTAACGAACCTGTACTTAGTTATGCAAAAGGTTCAAAAGAAAAACTTGCCTTAAAGGCAGCTTTAAAAGAATTTAAAAGTACAAAAATAGATGTACCCATGTACATAGGTGCAGATGAAGTGCGTACAGGCGAAACAGTAAGCATACACCCACCGCATGAACACAAGCATTTACTTGGTCAATACCATGTAGGTGATGCAAGCCATGTAAAAAAAGCCATAGCTGCAGCACTTAAAGCAAAAGATAAATGGGCAAATATGAGCTGGGAAAACCGTGCGAATATATTTTTAAAAGTAGCGGATTTATTGGCTACAAAATACCGCTCACACATAAACGCAACGACCATGCTTGGGCAAAGTAAAAATGCCATGCAGGCTGAAATTGATGCAAGTTGTGAGTTGATAGATTTTCTCCGTTTTAATGTTCATTTTTTAAGTGATATTTATCAAAAGCAACCTATTAGCAGTCCGGGTATACAAAACCGGTTGGAGTATCGCCCATTAGAAGGATTTGTATTTGCCCTGACGCCTTTTAATTTTACTGCCATTGGTGGAAACTTGCCTACAAGCGCTGCTATGTGTGGTAATGTAGTGGTATGGAAATGTGCCAATACACAGGTATATAGCGCACAAATGTTTATGAGAATATTAAAAGAAGCGGGTTTGCCAGATGGTGTTATAAACCTTGTTTTTGTAGATGGACAAACCATTGGCGATGTAATTTTTAATCATCCTGAATTTGCAGGATTACATTTTACGGGTAGCACAGGCGTGTTTAATAAAATGTGGGAAACGATTGGTAAAAACACACCATTATATAAGTCATACCCACGCATTGTTGGCGAAACCGGTGGTAAAGATTTTGTAATAGCGCACAAGAGTGCCAATGTAGATGCAGTGGTAACTGCACTTGCAAGAGGTGCATTTGAATATCAGGGTCAAAAATGTTCAGCCGCTTCTCGTGCATATATACCAAGTAATATGGCTGCGGATGTAAAAAAGAAATTAGTAGAAACAGTGAAGACAATGAAAATGGGAACGGTAGAAAACTTTACTAATTTTATAAATGCGGTGATTGATGAAAAGAGTTTTGACAAACTGGAAGGGTATATTAAAAATGTGCGCAAGCGTGAAAGCGGTGCAAAAATATGGGTAGGAGGCAAGTGTGATAAAACAGAAGGATATTTTATTGAACCAACTATTATTGAAGCCTCTGATCCGTATTATGTAACCATGTGTGATGAGTTGTTTGGCCCCATACTTACCATTTATATTTATGATGAAAATAAATATGAAGAAACCCTAAAACTGGTTGATAATACTTCCCCGTATGCACTTACTGGAGCAGTACTTGCGCAAGACAGATATGCTGTAGAACTTGCAGTAAATAAACTACGCAACAGTGCAGGTAATTTTTATATTAATGATAAACCAACCGGTGCAGTTGTAGGCCAGCAACCATTTGGCGGTGCCAGAGCAAGTGGTACCAACGATAAAGCAGGTTCGCAATTAAATTTATATCGTTGGTTAAGTGCCCGTACCATTAAAGAAACGTTTGTACCTGTGGTAGATTACAGGTATAGTTTTATGGAAGAGGCATAAAATTATTAATTTTTTTAGCGTTTACCCGAATTTTTGTTGATTCAGACTTGCAGATGTTTAGTATCTTATTAAAAAATAAAATGAACCAGGTTATACAAAATTTAAATGATCTTTTTAATCGTATACCACGCCGCCACAGCACAGACAATGTAAAAGATATTTATGCCATTGTGGAGGAGTACGAAGATGTGCTCAGGACTATAGAAGCTGAGCCTGATTATGAAAAGCAAGTTGCAATATTTTTTGATGAATTGGAAAGTATTAGAGTAATGATAAAAAAATCAACTGATAATAAAGCTTCAAAAAAACAAAAAGATATTTATTTTGATGAGGCTTCCGGTACTTTAAAAGATAGTATAGACGGATTGAGAGAAATCTATAAAAAATAAAATTTTATTTAAATGTAAGAATTTGATATGATACATTTGGGTTGTAACTAAACTTAAACAATAATAAATACGGAATAAAAAAAACGAATGCAAATCCTACTTTCTCCGCTACAATTATCCCTTACAATAAAACGCCTTGCATTACAGCTTATAGAAAATGATGAGGCGGTAAATGATATTGTATTTATAGGTTTGCAGCCTCGTGGTATTTTTGTAAGTGATAAGATTATTGCAGAAATAAAATTGCTTTGTCCCGGCGAAAAAATAAATTATGGATTATTAGATATTACTTTTTATCGGGATGATGTGCGGGATGAAATACACCTTGCCAATAAAACAGATATTCCATTTTCTATAGAAGATAAAAAAGTTATTGTAATTGATGATGTGCTATACACCGGCCGAACAATACGTGCTGCATTAGATGCATTACAGGATTTTGGCAGAGCAAAAAAAATAGAACTCTGTGTACTGGTAAACAGGCGCTTTGAAAGGGAAATACCTGTGCAGCCCAACTGCTGCGGCATTGTGATAGACAGCCATATTTCACAGAAAGTAAAAGTAGATAAAGAAAAAGGGGAAGTAATCCTGTTGGATTAATTCCTCTTTTTCTTTTAAGATATTTTTAAAAAAATCTTACAATATTTCTAAAAAATAATGGGAGATATTATTTATAATCCATTCAAAATATCATGCCCCATTTTATCTCTCTTTGTAAATAAGTATTTTTCGTTGTGCTCGTTAGGCTTCATTTCTATGGGTACGGTATCTACAATTTCTAAACCATACCCGGCAAGGCCTGCACGCTTCTTTGGGTTATTGCTCATTAATTTTATTTTTGAAATACCCAATGCTCTTAATATTTGCGCACCCACACCATAATCTCTCTGGTCACTATCAAACCCCAATGCTATATTTGCTTCTACTGTATCCATTCCTTCTTCCTGTAATTTATATGCTTTCAATTTATTGAGTAGCCCAATGCCTCTACCTTCCTGGTTCATATACAATACAACTCCCTTACCGGCGGCTTCTATCAATTCTAAGCCATGGTGTAATTGTTCTCCGCAATCGCAGCGAAAAGAACCCAGTATATCTCCTGTTACACAACTGCTGTGCACACGTACCAGTACGGGTTCATCTTTTTTCCATTGTCCTTTTTTCATAGCAAGGTGAATATCGCCTGTGTTTAATTGCTTGAAGGCTATCAGTTCAAAATGGCCATATTTAGTAGGCATACTTACCCTTACTTCTTCTTCTATTAAAGTTTCGTGCAGCAGGCGGTATGCAATAAGATCTTTTATAGATACAATTTTAAGATTAAACTTTTTTGCAATTTCTTTTAACTGTGGTAAACGTGCCATACTGCCGTCCTCATTCATAATTTCTACCAACACACCAGCGGGATCAAAGCCTGCAAGCATCGCCAGGTCTATGGTTGCTTCTGTATGCCCAGCTCTTCTAAGCACACCACTATTTTTTGCCTTTAGCGGAAAAATATGCCCTGGCCTTCCAAGATCTTCCGGTTTTGTATTTTTATCTATTAAAGCCAGTACCGTTTTAGAACGGTCGTGTGCAGATATACCAGTTGTGCAGCCATGCCCCAGAAGATCTATACTTACTGTAAATGCTGTTTCGTGCAGCGATGTATTATCCGGTACCATTGGTTTTAAATGTAACTCCTCGCAACGCTGCTCCGTTATAGCTGCACATATCAGCCCACGACCATGTGTACTCATAAAGTTTATAATTTCCGGGGTAGCATTATTGGCAGAAGTTACAAAATCTCCTTCGTTTTCTCTGTCTTCATCATCCACAACTATCACTAGTTTTCCTGCTTTAATTTCTTGTATTGCTTCTTCAATTTTATTGAGCATAAATATTTTGTTATTTGCGGCAAAGTTACATATCATTAAATTTATTTGTAACATCATTCCGTTTTTCGAAAAGTAATTAACATAAATCTATAGCTTAAAAATATTATATGCAGCATTTCACCTAAAAAAACAGCCTGGCAATTTGTTAATAAAAGTATAACGTAATTCCGTAAAGATTTAGTTTCTTTGCGGCATAAAAAACCGAACTAATATGTATTTTAAAAAGATCATTCCTTTTCTTATCGCCATTTTTGCGCTGCCTTTTTTTATGAGTGCGCAGGTCACCACCAGTAGCATATCCGGCATTGCAAAAAATGCAAGTGGAAACGCTTTACCTGGTGCTACAATTACTGCTACACATCAGCCTACTGGTACGGTATATACAACTGTAGCAAGATCTGGTGGCAGATTTGATATTAATAACATGAATACAGGCGGGCCTTACAGAATAATTATTTCATTTTCTGGTTTCGATACTGAAACAAAAGAAGATGTTTTTCTTACTTTGGGTGAAACACAACGTATTGATGTTGAATTAAAGAATAAAACAACAGATTTAACTACAGTGGTGGTTTCCGGAAGAAGAATTGCAACTGCAAAAAACGGAACGGAAACGAGCATTAATAGAGCCAAGCTAGATATTTTACCCACAGTTGGACGTAACCTAGGTGATTATTTAAGGTTTACCCCTCAGGCCAAAGTAAACGGTGCAAGTATTTCTATCGGTGGCCAGAACAACAGGTACAATGGGTTTCTTATAGATGGTGCTGTTAACAATGATGTGTTTGGTTTAAGTGCATCCGGCACCAATGGCGGGCAGGCAGGTACTCCTCCAATAAGTATAGATGCAATAGAGCAACTGGTAGTACAGGTTGCACCATTTGATGCATCTGTTGGTAATTTTACCGGCGGCTCTATAAATGCGGTAACAAAATCTGGTACTAATTTATTTCATGGTTCTGCTTATTATGTTTTTAGAAATCAAAATCTTGCAGGAAAAACCCCCAATGTTATTGATGATTTACGATTTAAGTATCCGGATTTTAAAAACCAGACTTATGGTTTTACCATCGGTGGCCCCATCATAAAAAATAAAGCATTCTTCTTTTTAAATGCAGAAAAGCAAAAAGATAATCGTCCGCAGCCTTACACAGGCCCGGAAAACGGTGTTATAGATTCTATAACAAAACTCGTTAATTATGTAAAGACAAAGTATAATTATGATTTGGGAGATTTTAGAAATAACGCTGATTTAATTGACAGAACCAATTTAAATTCTAGATTTGATTTTAACCTTAACAGTAAAAATAAACTTACCATAAGTTACCGTTATACAAAAGCAGAAAGAGTAAATGCAAGCAGAAGTTCTTATAATGGTTCTACCGGAACGATAGCATTTACTAATGGTTCCCAATTTTTTCCTTCAATTACAAATTCGGGCAACTTAGAACTTAACTCAAAATTTAATAACAGCGCAAATAATAAGTTCAGGGTTTCTTTTACTGATGTAAATGATGATCGTGGGTATGTAGGAAATCCTTTTCCAAGTGTGTCTCTATCCGCATTTGATGGCGGGCCTTCCTATACTTTTGGGTCTGAAGTTGCCTCATCTGCAAACGTATTGAAGCAACGCATCATTAATTTTTACGATGCTTTTAAAATATATGCAGGAAAAAATGCAATAACAATAGGCGCAGATCTTGACTTTAATATGTCGTATAACTTGTTTATTAATAGGAATTTTGCAGCCTGGTCTTATGGTGCTTTCGGTACTTTGGGCCCACGTTCTTCTCAAATTGGTCCTTTGCAGGCATTTATGGAGGATAGAGGTCCTTCCAGGATACAAAGAAGTTATTCGCTTGTAGATGCAGGAAATAAAGGCGGAGATGTAAATACTAATTCTGCTGCAAATTTTAATTCTGTTCGTCTTGGCTTTTTCATTAATGATGATATAAAAGTTTCTGATAAACTTACACTAACATTTGGCTTGCGTGCTGATAAAACTTCTTTTATTTCACAAGTACCTACAGATCCTTTTTTCAGAGATTCTGCAAGGCCTGTAATAGCACAGTTGTATGATCTAAAAGATGCAAACACAGGTCAAAAATTTAAACCATCCTTTTTATTTTCACCGAGGTTTGGGTTTAAATATAATATAGATGATGAGAATATTGTTTTACGTGGCGGTGCAGGTATATTTGGCGGGCGCACACCTTTGGTATGGCCTGGCGGTATTTATGCAAATGCAGGTAATTTAATTGGAGCATTGGATGTAAGTGCATCTGGGCTTACTGCTATTGGAACACAATACGGATTGCAACAACCTGTAGGAACACCCATAGGTTTTAGAAGTGATGTGAATAATCAATTTACACAAACCGATTTCGGATTGCCGGCAAACCTTTTAACCCCCCAGGGTGACTTAAATATTATTGCGAAAAATTTTAAATTACCATCCGTAGCAAAAATTTCGCTTGCAGCCGATAAAACTTTTGGTAGTGGCTGGAAATTGACTACCGAGATATTGGTTACAAAAAATATTTATGAAGTAGACTGGCAAAATGTAAATTTTGCACCACCATCGGGATTGAGAACAACAGGTCCGGATAGCCGTGATATTTATACTACCAATTCTGCAGGGCCCAACAAGCTGGTATACAGACCAACGGCTACTACTGCGGCGGCAAAAAACCCTTATACTAATATTATATTGATTAAAAATTCTGAAGGCCCTAAGGGGTATGCATATAATTTTACTGTACAGGTAAGCAAAGAAACAAAAACAGGATTTATATTTAATGCTGCTTATACTTATGGAAATTCTCAGGTGTATAATGAAGCTACAAGTTCTGTTAACGTGAGCAACTGGCAGTTTATGGAAACAGTAAAAGGCAGGAATTTTAATGTACGCTCAGCATCTGATTTTGATCTAGGACATAGAATTTATGCATTGGCCTCCAAGAAATTTACTTATGCCAATAATCATGCTGCCACTACGGTAACGTTAAGCTACAATGGCCAGTCTGGTAATCCGTATAGTTATATTTATTCTACACCGTCTGCAGGTTTTTCAATTGTAGGTGATGGAGTTAGTGGTAATGATTTGATGTACATTCCTGCAAGCCGTGCAGAAATGGATAATATGGTTTTCTTATCTAAACTTGCTACGGTTGGCGGAGTTCCTCCTACAGCTACAGCAAATGCTTTTAATATTGCAGAGCAAAAAGATCAGTTTGAAGAATTTATAAACAGTGATAAATATCTTCGCAAACACAGAGGTCAGTTTGCTGCAAGAAACGGTGCCAGGTTACCTTTTACCAATATTCTGGATGCTAATATCAGCCAGGATTTTATGATAAAAATTGGTCAAAATACACACAAACTTTCTGTAACGTTAGATATATTTAACCTTACAAACCTTCTTGATAAAACTGCAGGAAAAAATTATTTCGTTGCAAATGATCAAACCAATGTAGTAAGTTTCAGAGGTTTTCAAACCGGTACAACCACACCAACTTTTCAATTTTTTAAACCTGTAGATAATAAGCCTTACGTAATAAACGATGTACAAACCAGTGCAAGCACAAGCAGCCGCTGGAATGGTCAGGCTACAATAAGATATAGTTTTTAAGATTCGCTAATTAATTAAAAGGGTTGTTTCAAATGTATGAAACAACCCTTTTTTATTCAAAATAATTTGAAAATTATTGTAATTACCCAATAAGAATAATTGCATTTTTTTTTAATGGTGAAACTGTTTGCCTTAAGAAGATTTTTGGGTTAATTAAAAAAGGTGATGTTGGATAAACAAGTTTAATGATAAGCAGTTAAAGGGAGCTACACCTCGGCGGGGATTATTGTGACTGTAGCTACTGTTTGATCTGCTGCAAAAAAAGTATTAATTCAAACAGCTTCTAAGTAAATAAATATTTTATAAATAATCTTAATTATGGTACTTATAGGTACGTAAACAAAAGATTGAAACGGTGATAATAAACGTAAAAGGTATTTATAATAATCCTTCTATACTCCGTAAAAGAAACGTGCATACTGATAATACCAGCTGTTTTGAAAAGAGGTAGCACAAAGGAAAATAAATATATAGTCTTTGTGAAACCTGGTGTCATACTTCCTTTTTGGTTAAAGAAGTAATTTATTCAGCCTGTAAATATATATCAGAACAATATTCAAAATTTATACATAAAGCACACACTCTAAAACGGATAATTTATCCCGATAGTAAAATTAAAATTTTCGTAGCGCCACTCTCTGTAATTACGGGAAAATATTTTTTTAAACGCATCATCAAAGCCAATGGACGGGGCTTTCCAGCCATTGTTTATATAACTTGTTTCTGGTCTTTTAAACCGAAACCCAAGATCCAGCCGCAGTACCAGGTAATTAAAATCCAGCCGCAAACCAGTACCGGCAGAAATACCAAATTCTTTCCAGAGATTTTTAAATTTAAACTGTGTGCTATCAGTAATACCACCAGGGCGGGAGTCTTTTAAATTCCAAACATTACCCGCATCTATAAATATTGCACCTTTTAATGTAAGTAAATTGGGTATTAGCCTTGCAATGTTATAACGGAATTCTTCGTTTAGCTCCAGTTGCATATCGCCGGTGCGGTCGTTAAATACCGATGTGCTAAAGGGTGCCAACTTTTGCCCGCCACGCCCTATACCTCTTACTGGCCAGCCACGCATACTTGTACTGCCTCCACCAAAATACTGTTTAAAAAATGGTATAGAATCTTTGAACAATGGAATACCTACGCCCGTAAATGCCCTAAAAGCTAGTGCTTTATTGTTTTTAAAATTTTTTACAGAGCGGAACTCAATATCTATTTTTAAAAATTTTCTTTTAAATTTTTTAGGAATAGGTAATAATGCGCCCCAGGTAAGGCCGGATTCTTCTGCATTTATTTTAAGTATACGCTCTCTGGATAAAACGTTGTTGTAAGCGGGTTTTATCCACGATTTAGAAACACCGCCAACAGTTCCGGCCACAAAAGCAGTATTGTACGAATATCTCAAAAATGGATTATTGGCAAGTATGGTATTAAAACTATCCGTAGGGTTTAGGTTACTAAATTCTACATTAGGAAATCTTACCGACCAGCTTCTTCTTTTTTTATCTACCCAGTTTACCCCATAATTTAAATTTAAAGATTTTGTAGTGAATAAATTAAATCTGTTACTCTGCGAAAGATTTAAATTTATAAAAGTTTGTGGCGTTATAAGTTTTTTATTGTTCCATCTTTTTATAGGCGTAAGCAATCTTTGTATCACTACATTATTACTATAACTAAGTTCATTAGAATTAATAGCATTAGGCGTATTGCTTTTATTTCTGTTGTTAAGCTCCACCCCATAACGCAGGCTGTGCGTCATTTTAATGGCTTCTCTACCTATATTTCTGTTAAGTAAAGATAGGTTTGCAGATATACCAAATAAGTTACCAGCCAAAGAATTATTATTGTTGCCGCTGTATGCATAACTTGCTTCCGGAGATGCATCAAATCCAAATTTTTTAGCCGTAATCAATTCCATTACAATATCTACTTTGTTAGTATCATCCAGGTTTTCTACCAATCTTATATTTACACTTTGCCATACACCCAGCCTGTTTAAATTGTTTAATGTATTGTAATATTCCCGCTGCCGGTAAACATCACCTGTTTTTAGTGTTACATTTCTTGCAAAAACAGATGTACGAAAAAGAGGATCGTGGTAGCGTAATATATATGATTTGTTTTTTGAAATTTTTTGGTTGATATTAACTGTATCATTCAGGTTATCTGATGGTCTAAAATCTGAAAGGATATAAATTTTATTAATTACATAGCTGTTTAGTTTAGTGCTATCGTCCGGTTTGTTTAAAATAATGGCCAGTTTTACCTGCGGCGAATCTTTCTTTTGCTGAGCTTCCTGCAGTAAACGCAATTGCTCAAAAGGATCATCGCTAATGCTGGTAAGCGCCGCAATGCTGGAATCGCCTTTTACACTTAACTCGGCCGCTGTAAACTTATAGTAGCCATTGTTTCTGAACGTATCTACCAGCCTGCTTATTTCTCCCAGCACCGCCGCTTTTGTTACAGGATTATTTTTTACCAGCAACGCTTCATTTTTTGAGGCAAGGGCTATTGCTTTTAACGATGGGTTACTAAAACGATAGCTCAAAGTATCTATTAATGTAGGTCTTCCTGCTTCTACTATATACTTTACACTTACACGGCGCTTTTTAGAGGTATCCTGCGTGTAAAAAACTTTTGCATCGTAATACCCCAGGTGGTACATAGACGAGCGCATGTTACGTGCTGATGTGCCGGTAAAACCAGTATCGTAAGCCGGGGGTTTTTTTACAAAATGTAGTATGAAAAAAGCATCCTTAGAAGGAATTTTAGAGCTATCGTCCAGTTGATTGCTTAGCCGTTGCAATACAGACTCCTTCTCTGTATTAGAAAAATTTCCTCCTTTTAATTCAATATCATTTTTAATAAGATAGGGTTTGTTTTTTGGTTCTTTGGTCACAAAAGTTTTAATTGTACACGAACAAAAAAACACAACAATAAATAGTATATTTTTAAGGCGGGAAATACTCATTTTTATAAGCGCAATTTTATTGCATAAAATTTCAGGATGTTAAGCAAATCTGTCACCAAATATATTCAAAGTTTACAGCAGAAAAAATTTAGAGATGAGCAGCATGCTTTTATTGCCGAAGGGCCAAAGATAGCAGCAGAACTTTTAGCAGAAAATTATTTTGAATGCGAATATTTTTTTTGTACCCAAGAGAGTACTGCATTGTTATCAGAAAAAGTGGCAAAGCAGTTAGGGGAGCAGCTAAGTATTATAAAAGATTTTGAACTCCAAAAAATATCGGCACTGCACACTGCCAATAATATGCTTGCAGTTTTTAAGAAAAAGAAACAGCAAGTAGTGCCGGATATCAAAGGAAAAATAACGCTTGTGCTGGATGATGTGCAAGACCCGGGCAACCTCGGTACCATTATAAGAAATGCTGATTGGTTTGGCGTAGAAAATATAATATGCTCTTTAAACACTGCAGATGCCTATAACCCCAAAGTAGTGCAAAGTACAATGGCGAGCCTATGTAGGGTAAATATTTTTTATATGGATATTGAGAAATTACTATTAAGCCATACTCAAATAAAAAAATATGTAACGGTACTTAACGGTAAAGATGTAACTGATGTAGGAAAAATAAAAGAGGGGCTTATTATTATAGGAAATGAATCCAAGGGTATATCTAAACGCATACTGCAACTGGCAGATGAAAAAATAACGATCACAAAAAAAGGCAAAGCAGAATCGTTGAACGCAGGTGTGGCTGCGGGTATTATTTTATATGCGTTAGTGTTATAAGCAGATATAAATTTTTTAATCAGGTAAACTTTTTTTTATATGAAATTACTGTATTTTTTTTTATTACTGCTTACAGGCAATAATATTTTTGCCCAATACCATACCACTGTTATTATAAAAGACTCCGCTGCGGGAGAAAAAAAAGATATTTTTATGGCCGGTAATTTTAACGGGTGGAAAGAAAATGATACTGCTTTTAAACTGCACAACGTTGCACAAAATTTATATAGCATTACCTTAAAAAATATTGCAGCAGGTACAATTTCATTTAAATGCATGCACAGTAAATGGGATGAAGTAGAAATTGCTCGCACAGGAGAAGATGTGCCTAACCATGAATTGGCTATTGCAGCAAACGATACTATTCAACTAACCATTTACAATTGGAAGAATGGTAAACAATTATTAAGAAAACATACCGCATCTGCACAGGTATATCTAGCAGATACTTCATTTTATATTCCACAGCTAAAACGATACCGAAGAATATGGATATACTTGCCACAGCAATATTATAAAAACAACACAGAAAAATTTTCGGTATTGTACATGCAGGACGGACAAAATTTATTTGATGATTTTACCGCACCGTTTGGCGAGTGGGGTATTGACGAATGCATGGATACTTTACAAAAGAAATTACATAGATATGCTATTGTAGTGGGTATAGACCATGGCGATGAAAAAAGGCTTACAGAATATAATCCTTACGATAATGATAAATATGGAAAAGGTGATGGTACTGCATATTCAGCATTTATAGTGAACACATTGAAACCCTTTATTGATAAGCATTACAGAACGTTTAAAGATGCAAAACATACTGCTATTGCAGGTAGCAGCATGGGTGCATTAATAAGTCATTATATAATTATAAAATACCCGCAGACTTTTGCTGTTGCAGGAATATTTTCTCCTGCATATTGGATAGCACCCAAAATTTATGCAGATACAAAAAATGCTTTCGCAAAAAAAAGGAAACATAGATTCTATTTTTATTGTGGGGATAGAGAAAGCGATAGCATGCAGATAGATAAGGATAAAATGATCAGCATTTTATCTGAAAATAAAAAAAATGGAATAACAAATATATTCTCGCCCGGTGCTATGCACAATGAAGCTGCATGGAAAAAACAGTTTGCGGCATTTTATACCTGGTGGGCAAAAGAATGGTAAATTTTTAAATCTTAAATCAAACAGGCGCTTCTTAGCAACTTCATTTGAGAAAGCCCTTTTGCTGTTGCATATTCAATGTTTTTTTGCGGTATATCGTCTGCGTTTGGGTGGGCGTCAATTACTTTGGTCAAACTATCTTCTCTTAAAATATGAAGCATAGGGTAGGGCGACCGGTTGGTATAATTTGCCGGATCATTTTCATTACTGCCGGCAAATAAATATTGCGGGTGAAAGGATGCTACTTGGTAAATGCCTTCGTAGTCTTCCTTTTCTAAAAATTTTTCTGAGGTTTCTACCAATTGCAGGTAGCCGGTAAAAGAATCGAATCCATTGGGTAAAATGAGCAAAGCTGTTTCTGTTTGCTCATCCGCATCCAATACGGAAAAAAGCCCTGAAAGAGCTTCCAGTATTGCTTTTGTACTTACATTATTACATAGTTCATACCTTACACTGTTTCTTTTAACTTCTTTTGCAGCAAAGGGGCAAAAGTTGCATCCCACAACAACATCTGTAATCCATTTTTTTGTTTGGGTAATTATTTTTTCGTTTGATAAATCCATAATTTCTTTTATGAAGGGAAATATAATAATAAGAGCAGCGTGTAGAGAATTGTAATTTTTAAATGCATCTTATTACTTTTTATTAAAAATTATATCTCTGCTTAAAGACCATAAAGCCTGCAACTCACAAAACTTTTAATTTTTTGCATAGCGCAAATATCCTCCTTTTAATAAAAAATCACAATCTTTTATTGATCGTGATTTTTTATTTTATGAATTACTTTTATTAATAAGTGGCTTTCATTTCTACTCTTCTGTTTTGTTTTTTGCCTGCTGCCGTTTTATTAGTAGTAAGTGGCATACTGTCTCCATACCCTTTGGATGTAAAGCGACCTTGCGCTATTCCTTTTTTAACAAAATAAGCACTCACTGCTGCAGCTCTTTTATCAGATAAAATTAAATTGGCAGCGGGTTTTCCAATATTATCTGTGTGACCTTCCACATTAATTTTTATGTTTTCATCTTCTTTTAATATAGCTACTACTTTATCCAGTTGGATAAAAGATTGTGGTAATAAAACCGCTTTGCCTGTTTGAAATAGAATATTCTTTGCTGCAAAATTAATTTTCTTAACCACATCAGCTTTTATTAACGGGCAACCCTGGTTAGATTTTTCGCCGGGTACGGTTATACATTTATCTTCTTCATCGTTTATGCCATCGCCATCAGTATCTGGTATAGGGCATCCGGCATATTTTGCCAGGCCTGGTACAGTAATACATTTATCTTCTTCATCGTTTATACCATCGCCATCAGTATCTGGTACTGGGCAGCCCTGGTATTTTGCCACACCAGGTATAGTTACACATTTATCTTCGCTATCAAAAATACCATCGCCATCTGTGTCTTTTGGCACTGCTGCTGTTATAGTTTCTTTTATGGGTACTGGTATTACTGCTCTTTCTTCTTTTTCTTTTTTATGTTTTTTTGTAAAACTACCAAAGCGAAGCCCAGCATGCACATCAACTTGTTTCGTTTTATCAAACAATGCTGTAAACAAGGAGCCGGAGCCTATAAACAACGGGCCTGCAGTTAAAGATATGCCTGCATTAAAACCTGTAATACTATTGTAATTAAGCGGCAAGTAAATGCCAGCAGCCCTTGCTTCAAACCTTGGTGTAAGGGTAAAATTATTTTGATAAGCCGCATTTTCCGGATTGTTTTTACTTATTGCAAATTGCCCTGCTGCATCTACATAAAAACCATTATTTATACAATAATCTACATTTACCTGCAAGGTAGAGGGGAGTGCTACGGAATAGCTGCCGCCATTGTTTCCTGTCTTTTTAAAGTAGCGGGAAGTATCCAGGTATTGTTTAATTTCTGAAAGAGATTTGCCATCTAATTCTCTTAAATAAAATCTTTGAGAACCTGTTACATTAATATTATACGATGCAGTATAATTGGGATCTGCATTGTATTTTATTTTACCAATGTCCAGTACAGCTAATCCTGCTTTAAACTTGTATTTATTTTTATAATGGCGGCTGGTATTATCTCCATCCGGCCTGTATTCATATATAATACCTGCATCTGCACCAAAACCCGACCCGTTAAATTTTGTAAAATTGCTACCGTTAATATCATTAATATTTACCCCGCCCACACCAACAGAAATACCGCCTGTTGCACTGCTCAAATAATAATCTCCCAGTACATCTTTAGTTATGGCAGCATTTAATTTATTTATATTCAAATAGCTGTTTCCAATACCTCCAATATATTTTAAGGTAACACCTCCCTTTACAAAATTTTTCCCTTCGCTGTGTAATATTCTTCCTACAGCAATACCAATATCTGCCCAGCCATTTACTGCTATACGCTGGTTTTTATCTGTAGCTATATTGCTAATAATCCCATCATCTGCTTGTTTTTTTATACCATCTATTAGCTGTCCATCCAAGTTATTTATATTTACCAGCGTGCGCACCCTTGTGGTTACTGCAAAAGACGTTTTAGCATTAACCCCTATTAAAAACGACGGACCAAATACATCTACATTTGCTGCAGCATTGATGGCTTTTTTGCCACTGCCAAAAAAAATAGAATCTGTGTTACCATTTATGGCATCTTTAATTGCCGTTAAATCATAAGCATTTTTATTGTTTGCCACACCTGCGTTTACCCCTACCAGGTTTACATCCCATCGCATACGGCTGCCCACAGTATTTGCCGGGTTAAAAAAAACACCATTTACGCCAATGTAGTTTGCGCTTCTGTAGCCGGCAAAAGAATGCTGTGCTTTTAATGAAGTGCAAGCCATAAAAGCTGATGCAGAAAGAAGAAGAATTTTTTTCATGCCACTATAATTTTGAATAAAGGCAAAAATTATTTTTATTCCTGCCTCTCCCATTAACGATTATCAGGTTAAATAATTGTATGGCAGCATTATAAAGTTTGCGTTACTATAAAATGCTTAGATACAGTTCTTCTACTTTTTTTCTTGCCCACGGTGTTTTTCTTAAAAAGCTAAGGCTGGATTTTATGCTGGGATTACTATTAAAACAATTGATATTAATGAGCTGCCCGAGATCATCCCAGCCAAAATGATCTACAAGATGTTGTACAATCATTGCTAAAGTTTTACCATGAAGCGGATCTGGGGGCATAATAATTTTTAAAGATTAATGTAGAAATTGAATCACTATAAAAATCAAAAAAAAATTTTTTTGCAAAATTCATCTTTGATCCCTAACTAAAAAAATACCATTTTAACCGCTTTCTTACTGATATGCCATTCCCTCTTTTTAAATAAATACAAGAAGTATTTTGCATATTAATTTTCTAATCACTTCAAAATAGCTTCCACCATTTTCTCCCAGCTAAATTTCTTTTTTTCTACAAGCAAATGAGGCAGAAAATAGCCTGCTCCTTTTTTAAAATATTCTTTAATAGCAGCAGCCAGAGCTATAGCATTTGGCTCTGTTACCAGCCCTGTTTTATTATGGGGTACCATTGCAGGCAGCCCGCCCACATTACTCACAATCATGGGTATTTCAAAATGATAAGCCAATGGTGTAACACCACTTTGTGTGGCATTTCTATAGGGTTGTACTATTACATCTGCTGCGCAAAAATAATTCTTCACTTCATTATCTGCTATAAAATCAGTATGCAGATAAAGCATATTTTTTATCCCGTTTTTTTCTATCTGATCTTCAAATGGTTTGCGGTCTTCGTAAAATTCACCGGCAATAATCAGTTTTATATTTTCTTCTTTCAGCAATGCCATTGCATCCAGTAAAATATCTAGCCCTTTATATTTTCTTATAAAACCAAAAAAGAGCATTACTTTTTCTCCAGCATCTATTTGCAGGTGTTGCCTAGCATTTTCTTTATTTATTTTATCGCCAAAATTATCATACAAAGGGTGGGGTACAAGCTGCACAGGCTTTTTATCATCAAATGTTTTAAGATCTGCTTTTACTTTTTCGCTCATTACAATAAACGCATCTACCGGTGTTATAAAATATTTTGTAAAAGCATGGTCGCCCTTTCTTTTTTCGTGAGGGATAATATTATCTGCTATACAGACGATTTTTGTGAGTTTATTTTTTTTGATTAGGCGTAATATTGTTCCCAGGCATGGTGCCATAAACGGCAGCCAATAGCGTACCACCACTACATCTGGCCGCAATTTTTTTATTTCATTACCCACCATTATCCAGTTAGTGGGCAGTATAGAATTTATGCGCACTTTAATATCTAGGTCCGCTGGTGCAGGTTCCGTAGCATATTGTGTGGTACCCGGAAAAAGAAAGCCCGGATATTGTAATGAAAAAGTATAAATAGTTGTAGCAAAACCCTGCAGTATAAACTGGCGTGCAAGGCGCTCATTAAAAGTAGCCATACCACCAGCCCGCAGCGGGTGGGCAGGGCCTATTATAATAATATTTTTAAAAGCCGGTGGCACAGATGAGAAAAATTTAAATGGATTTATTTTTTGATAAAAGTTTTTTTACTTCTAGTCTGGTAATACACATCCGTGATTTTATTTCCCCATTAAACGCCCAGCTTTTCTTCAATTAAATAACTGTTTTTGTAGGGAGAGTTTCTTGCCATCAGTTCTCCTATAAACCCTGCTAAAAAAAACTGTGAACCAATGATCATCATCATAATAGCAAAGAAAAATAAGGGGCGCTGTGTAAGCCCGGTGGCATCTAAAAAAAATTTAGAAATTGTGAGATAAAGAAAAATCGTAAATCCACTTAGGAAGGCAATCGTACCCCACAACCCAAAAAAATGCATAGGGCGTTTACCAAATTTGCCTACAAACATTATAGAAAATAAATCAAGAAAACCATTTACAAAACGCTCCCAGCCAAATTTGGTAACACCATATTTTCTTGGCCGGTGCTCCACTACTTTTTCACCTATTTTTCTAAAACCTGCCCACTTGGCAAGTATAGGAATATATCTATGCATTTCGCCATAAACTTCAATACTTTTTATTACTTTTTTCTTGTAAGATTTAAGGCCGCAGTTAAAGTCGTTAAGCTTTATGCCACTGCTTTTGCGGGCAGCAGCATTAAATAATTTTGATGGAATGTTTTTAGTAAGTGCATTATCAAACCGCTTTTTTTTCCAGCCGCTTACCATATCAAAACCTTCATTTAAAATCATGTTTCGCAGTTCCGGTATTTCATCAGGCGAGTCCTGCATATCTGCATCCATGGTAATAATAACATCGCCCTGGGCAGCTTTAAAACCTTCATTAAGTGCAGCACTTTTTCCGTAATTGCGCTGAAATTTTATGCCTTTTACGGCCCCGTTTTTTAAACGCAGTTGTTCAATTACCTGCCACGAGTTATCTGTACTGCCATCATCAATCATAATTACTTCGTAGCTGTAATTATTTGCAGTCATCACCCGCTCAATCCATGCGGCAAGTTCCGGCAAAGATTCGTCTTCATTATACAGCGGTATTAAAATTGACAGATCCATTTTTTATTTTTTTATTAGCCCGGCAAAGAAGCAGCAATGAGCAACATTAGTGGCGTCGCACATTTCATCTTCAGTTATTTTTGCAGCCTTTTTTAATTATACTTAAACAAATTATATTATTTTTTCTGTGATAAAAATCCTGCCCCAATCAATGAAACCAACGCACCCAGTATCAAATATTTTATAGTGTTTATTGTAAGCATCATCGGCATAAATATACTTCTTAGCTTATCGGAGTTTGCATCTATTTCCGCAGGGGTATGGTTACCTTGCTTCAACGCAAGCACATTATTTTCTTTTAAAGCGTTCTCCAGTATCTGTGGGTTAAGTTTATAAAACACAAAAGTATAGGTTACCATTATTAATGCTACCACTACAAATGTTTTAAAACCTTCACTAAAATAAGTTTTAAAACTTACTACTGTTTCTGTATGCATTTTTAATGATAATAAACTCCAGCATATCCCTGCAATAAAAATGATCATGGGTATAAACTGGTTGTTGCCGGTAACAGGTAATTTTAAAATATAAAAAGTAATTACAGCTATTATCAGCATTAATATTCCTATTACCAACCCCTTGTATGTTGCACTTAAATTTTTCACTGATTATTTAAGACCATTTTATTTTTATTAATAATTCCTATTACTTTCCCCTTCATTTCTCTCCCTGTAAAAGCACTGTTTTTAGAAAGAGATTTGTTCATCCCCTCTTCAAAAATATATTCAACATCTGGCTCAAATATAGTAAGACAGGCCTTTTCAGCCTCTTTAATAAAAGGTATAGTTATACCAAATATACTTCGTGCATTTTCTGTAAGCATTTTCACAATGTCTTCCATATTATTGGCAGCTTTATTTATCAACGCAAATAGTGTTTGCAAACCAATCATTCCATTTTTAGCATATTCAAATTCACACATTTTATCATCTGCATGCTGCGGGCTGTGGTGGCTGGCTATTGTATCTATTGTTCCATCAAACAGTGCCGCACAAATTGCATCTCTATCTTCCTGTGTACGCAGGGGTGGGTTTAGCTTTAAATTGGTATCGTAACTTTCTAATTCATTATCGCAAAAAACAACATGATATGGCGTAACGGAGCAGGTTACCTGCAGCCCTTCTTTTTTTGCGGCAGCAATAATATTTAATCCTTTTTTGGTAGATACGCCGGTAATGTGCAGCCTGGAATTGGTGTACCGCAGCAGTGCGATATCCCTTGCTATCATTATTTCTTCGGCAAGTGCAGGTTTGCCGGGCAAGCCAAGCCTGGTACTTATAATACCTTCATTCATTAGGCCGCCATCACTTATACTTTTATCATCTGGCACCTGTATAATAACCGCATTTTTTGCAGCCACATACTGCAATGCTTTTAAAATAATACCCGATTGCTGTATGCTGTTTTTTCCATCGCTAAAAGCTAATGCACCGCTGGCATGCATATCGTACATTTCTGCAAGTTCATTACCTTCTGCATTTTTAGTAACTGCTGCAATGGGGTAAATGTTTACAGCAAAATCAGCGGCACGTTGTATTAAAAATTCTACAGAAGATTTTGAACCAATAACAGGGTTTGTATTTGGTACAAGCATTACATCAGTAAAACCACCGGCTGCTGCAGCATTTACGCCAGTTTGTAGCGTTTCTCTATGCTCATAACCAGGCTCAGCAAAATCTGCAAAAATATCCATCCAGCCTATGCTTGCATGAAGATTGTTTCCCATTAGCACTTGCACATCAGCAGCATTAATATCATCATTTATTTTTTGTATTATGCCATCTATTATAAGAATATCTTTTACCTGCTTGTGAAAAGCACTGCTGGCAGAGATGATGGTAACTTTCTTTAGTAGAACATTCATTTTTATGAGATTGAGCAAATATCTGAAAAAAAAATGAGATGCGGGAAAGCCTTCAAAATTTCCGAAAGTATTTAATGACAATGAAGTTTTTATAGTTGGTGTTTTACATTTCTTTTTAGTATCAATTCCTCTTTTAATTGTTAGTGGCTTCAAATAATCTTTTCACTTTAAATGCCTTATCATTTAACCGTTCAAATAAACCAATTTCCAATAAAAATCAAAAAAGGCTACCTTGCAAACGTGAATAAAAAATACATTCCTTACATAGGCTTACTGGCAGCAGCATTATTTTTGTATTGGATAAAATATAACCAGCGTGGGCAAAAGGGAAGGGTAACGGTAAATAATGCTACTGAGGCTTACACAGATCTCAAAGCAGGGAACAAAACAATAGTATACAGCCGCCATGCAAGGTGCCGCATGGATTGCAGGCATATTGATGAAAGTGAAGTAAAAGAAATACTGGCAACAGGTATTGTAAATAACAATAAAATAGAGCATAGCGATAAAGGAGCCACTTACCCGCTGGAAGGCAAAACGCACGATGGGCAGCATGTACGTATAGTATTTGCACCTCACGAAAACGAAGTGGTGGTCGTAACCGTTATAGATTTAGATACAGACTGGAAATGCGATTGCAATTAATAAATAACATTTAGAAAATAAGGTTTGAAATAATAAGTAATACATGAAATTAAAATCGTGGCTGGCAAAACCTTTTGCCAATTATATTTACAAACAAATAAAAAAAGGCATGGTAACTGCGGTGGCAGACCAGGAAGAAATTTTTGTGCAGCTCATAAAAGCCGCAGCTAAAACAACCTTTGGAAAAGACCATCATTTTACCGAAATAAAAACTTACAAGGATTTTGTGCAACAGGTGCCTGTAAGGGATTACGAAGGTTTAAAACCATACATAGAAAAAATAAAAGAAGGTAAGCATAATATTTTATGGAAAGGACAACCCATATATTTTGCAAAAACGAGCGGTACTACAAGTGGTGCAAAATATATTCCTATTACAAAAGATAGTATACCCAACCATATAAATACTGCCCGCAATGCATTGTTATGTTACATGGTAGAAACGGGCAATACAAAATTTGCCGATGGCAAGCTTATTTTTTTAAGCGGTTCACCGGTATTGGAAAGGGTAGGAGGTATACCCACAGGGCGTCTAAGCGGTATTGTAAATCATCATATTCCCCGGTATTTGCGCAGCAATCAGTTGCCTTCTTACGAAACGAATTGTGTAGAAGACTGGGAAGAAAAACTGGAAAAAATAGTAGCAGAAACCATCAGTGAAAACATGACGCTCATCAGCGGAATACCGCCATGGATGCAAATGTATTTTGATAAATTAGAAGAAAAATCCGGTAAAAAAATAGGAGAACTTTTTCCAAATTTTAGTGTGATGGTACAGGGGGGTGTAAACTTTGCGCCGTATAAAGCAAAACTTACAGAAAGTATCGGGCGGGAGATAGATACGATAGAATTTTTTCCTGCAAGCGAAGGTTTTTTTGCGTTTCAGGATTCTCAAAAAGAAAAGGGAATGTTGCTTAATACCAATAGCGGAATATTTTATGAATTTATACCTGTAGATGAACTTGCTATGGAGAAGCCGGCAAGGCTAACCCTTAAAGATATAAAAGTAGGAGAAAACTATGCCCTTGTTATAAGTAGTAATGCTGGCTTATGGGCATACAATATTGGTGATACGGTTAAATTTCTTTCAGTAGATCCTTACAGGCTGGTGGTTACAGGGCGTATAAAGCATTTTATATCTGCCTTTGGCGAGCATGTAATTGTAGAAGAAGCCGAAGCCTCAATTCTTAAAACCACCGAGGAAGAAAATATCAAAATAAACGAATTTACGGTTGCACCATATATAGCCTTAGATGCGGGAAAAAGCTATCACGAGTGGTTTATCGAATTTGAAAATACACCAGAGAATATGGCTGCATTTGCAAAAAAACTGGATGATCATCTGCGCAAAAAAAATGTGTATTACGATGATCTTATTAAAGGAAATATACTGGAAAGATTAAAAATTACTCCCGTAAAAAAAGATGGTTTTAAGCATTACATGAAGAGTATAGGTAAGCTGGGCGGGCAAAACAAAGTACCTAAACTAAGTAATGATAGAATTATTGCAGATGGGCTGGCAGCATTTAAATACGAAGGTTTATAGCAAGGAACATCAACGTTAATGATTTCGTAATTTTATAGCTCCGCATCTTCGAAAATAAGATGTAACTATTGCCCTCAAAATTTATTCACTATATTGCCCTCTGCATTTTATAAAATTACAAAACAAGGATATTTATGGCTGAAAATGAGCAGAAAAAACGCATAGCTATTTTTGGCTCTACAGGCTCTATAGGCACTCAGGCATTGGACGTTATAAGAGCAAATGCTCAAATGCTGGAAGTAGAAATACTTACAGCACAAACCAATGCCCCACTACTCATAAAACAGGCGCTGGAGTTTTCCCCAAATGCAATAGTAATAGGCGATGAAACAAAATACAACGAAGTAAAAGAAGCGCTTGCAACCACCAGCATAAAAGTGTTTTGCGGCGAGAAAGCACTGGAAGAAGCAGCAGATTTTGATACCTACGATGTAATGCTGGGCGCTATTGTAGGTTTTGCAGGTTTAAAGCCAACATTAAGAGCCATAAAAAAGGGAAAAGTAATAGCACTTGCCAATAAAGAAACACTCGTAGTTGCAGGCGATATTGTAATGCAAACTGCACTGGAAAACCGAGCACCCATAATACCTGTTGATAGTGAACATTCTGCTATATTTCAATGCCTGGTAGGAGAAAGCCGCAACCCTATAGAAAAAATAATTTTAACTGCAAGCGGCGGCCCTTTTCTTGGAAAAAAGCCAAACTTTCTGGTAAATGTAAAAAGGGATCATGCCTTGCAGCATCCCAACTGGAATATGGGTGCAAAAATATCTATAGACTCTGCAACCCTTATGAACAAAGGGCTGGAGATGATTGAAGCTAAATGGTTATTTAACCTGCAGCCGCACCAGATAGAAGTAGTGGTGCACCCGCAAAGTATTATTCACAGTATGGTACAATTTGAAGATGGCAGCGTAAAAGCTCAAATGGGGCTTCCAGATATGAAGCTTCCCATACAATATGCCCTAGGTTTTCCCGAAAGAATAAAAAACGATTATCCCCGATTAAACTTTAGGAAATACCCCTCATTAACCTTTGAAGAACCGGATTATAAAACTTTTCGTACACTTGGGCTGGCCATAGAAGCATTGAAAGCGGGTGGCAACAAGGCTTGTGTGCTTAATGCTGCAAATGAAATAGCGGTGTGGGCATTCTTAAAAAATCGTATTGGCTTTTTAGATATTACCGCAGTAGTAGAGCAAACCATGGAAGCAATACCCTTTATAGCAAAACCAACACTGGATGAATATTTTGAAAGCGATGGTGAGGCACGTAACTTTGCTGCCAGCGTAATGAAAATGTGAGGAGAATGAATAATTTTAAAATGAATAACTAATAATGTTCTTGAAACAATCAACTTTAAATTTACGGAGATATTAAATAATTTTAAATCTCAATAATAATATATCATTACTAATATCTCAATAATTAATATCTTAATAATTAATACTTTTTAATGGAATTTTTAGCAATTAACTGGGCAAGCGTAGGTTTAAAAGTGGCGCAATTGCTTTTATCGCTTTCAATATTGGTGGTACTGCATGAGTTTGGGCATTACATTACCGCAAAATGGTTTAAGTGCAGGGTAGAAAAATTTTATCTTTTCTTCGATCCATGGTTTTCTATTTTTAAGAAAAAAATTGGTGACACTGTATACGGCATTGGCTGGTTGCCACTGGGCGGTTATGTAAAAATAGCGGGCATGGTAGATGAAAGTATGGACAAAGAACAAATGAAATTGCCTCCGCAGCCATGGGAGTTTCGCAGTAAACCGGCCTGGCAAAGGCTTATTATTATGCTTGGTGGTGTTACAGTAAATGTTATACTGGCCTTTATTATCTATGCAGGTATTTTAATGAAATGGGGTGAAGATAAAATTCCAAACAGCTCTGTAAAAGAGGGTATATGGGTTACAGACTCCCTCATGTACAATATAGGATTGAGAAATGGTGATAAAGTGATAGCAGTAAATGGCGATACTGTAAAATACTTTGAAGATGTACCAAAAAAAATACTGTTTAGCGGTGGTGGAAATATTGATATTATACGTGATGGCAAAACAGCCAATGTAGTTATTCCGGTGAGCCTGATAGGGCAATTGGTAGAAAAGAAAAAAATAAAAACACTTTTACGCCAGCGCATGCCTTTTTATGTAGGCGAATTTGGCAAAGATGATACTACAAATGCACAAAAAGCAGGCCTTAAGGAATGGGATAAAATTATAAAGGTAGATTCTGTAAACATTGTATACATGGAAGATGCAGTAACTTATTTTGACGGAAAAAAGAATAAAACAGTTACACTTACAGTAGAGCGAAACGGAGCAATAGCTCAGTTACCCGTAAAGGTAGATGAAGAAGGTAAAATTGGCGCACCTTCATTAGATTTAGAACAGCAGGATAGCATCGGATTGCTAAAACTTGTTCATAAAGACTTTGGTTTTTTTGCCGCTTTGCCTGCGGGTATACATTTGGCTGGCGAAAAACTGGGCGAATATATTAACCAGTTTAAATTGATACTTAACCCTAAAACCGGTGCTGCTAAAGGGTTAGGGGGTTTTAAAGCTATGGGTGGTGCTTTCTCCGGTACCCAATGGGATTGGCAGGGTTTCTGGAACCTTACGGCATTTTTTTCTATAGCCCTTGCATTTATGAATTTGTTGCCTATACCCGCATTAGATGGGGGGCATGTATTATTTACGCTTATAGAAATGATTACTGGTCGTAAACCCAGCGAAAAATTTTTGGAACGAGCACAGATAGTTGGTATGGTTATTCTACTTGCGCTTATGCTTTATGCAAACCTTAATGACTGGATAGGTTATGGAAGAGGGAAATGATAATTGGATAATGCTGTAAATAATAATGAGGATTTTATTTTTTTATCGTAAAAAATTCTTTAATAAAATAAAAATTGTTTGAATTAATTTTATCAATATCCACTTTAGTCAAAAAGATAAAAAACAAGTAATTTAAAAAGCTTACAAAAGGAAATATAGAATTTAAATTAATAAATATGCAGATCCTTATAAACGAAGATCCAATTATCAATTAAAACTATTCACTATCCCATTATTAATTATTCCTTCTCTTATGCGCTTTTTTTCTAAATTGGTTTTTATTTGCAATTGCTGTTTCTTAATATCTGTGTTAATGCGTTATGTACAGGGGTTTCAGCAAAAAAATAATCACATGGGAGATGCGGTAGTTTTACAACCTGTTGTTGCATCTGTAGCTGTACTTGGGTTGATAGTAGCAGTTATTTTAAATACTGCTTTCGCATTTATAATTTTATATAAAAAATCTATAAGAAAACCTTTGTCTTTATCAAAAGTGGTTATCTGGTTTAATTTGATACTTTTACCGGTAGAAATATGGTATCAGTTTTTATTAAAATAGCCTTTTGTAAAGAGCATAATGGCCAGATAGTAATAACTTGTTTTTGTATTGTCACCTGTGTGCACTGGCGGTATTAAGCTAATAAGAATCTCTTATGATTACATTCATCTTAAAAGATAAGCCTACCAAACTCTTTGTAATATTTGCTGCTTTTTTTGTAGCAAATGCGCTTATAGCAGAGTGCATAGGCGGAAAAATATTTTCACTGGAAAAATTATTTGGCGCAACACCTTCCAGTTTTTCTTTACTGGGCGAAAGTGGTTTATCTATAAGCCTTACCTGCGGAGTTTTATTGTGGCCACTCGAATTTATAATGACTGATATTATAAATGAATACTACGGTCCCAAAGCCGTACGCAGAATATCTTATATAGCAGTAGCCCTTATCGGGTACGCTTTTCTAATGTTTTATATGGCTATAAATGTACCTGCTGCAGATTTTTGGCATGGAACAAATATCAGCAATGGTGTACCGGATATGGCTAATGCTTTTAATGCGGTATTCGGGCAAGGCATGTGGATAATAATAGGAAGCATAGTAGCATTTTTAGTAAGCCAAATTGTAGATGTAACAGTGTTTCATAAAATAAAAAAAGCCACTGGCGAAAAAAAAGTATGGCTTCGTGCCACAGGCTCTACCATAGTATCTCAATTGGTAGATAGTTTTATTGTGCTGTTTATTGCTTTTTACTTGGGGCAGCATTGGAGCATGCAAAAAGTTTTGGCTATTTGTATGGTAAACTATACTTACAAAGCCGTTGTTGCCATTTTACTTACTCCTGTAATTTATATAGTGGAGCATAGAATAGATAAATACTTTGGTAAAGAAACTGCTCATAAAATGCGGCAGGCGGCAATGGGAAAAGAAGAAGCATAAACCGATAAGTTTTCAAATATTCCATTTTATAATCAAATACCCGCAAATAAATCAGAAAGCATTCTCAATGCTCTTGTTCTAGCAAAATGTTGCGCAGGAATTACAAAGCCTGATAAAATCTTAAATATTGTTTTCGAAATGCCTATCAATTGTAATTACAAAGCGGTACATGCTTTAGGATAATTTTTGCAGCACTGTTGATTTATCACAAAAAAAGGCTGTCCTTTTGAGACAGCCAGTTTTCTGTTTATTTAGTTTAAAGAATTATAGTTTTTGAAATTTAATTCTGCTCGTTATTTCTCTTCCAGAAATATCAAGATAGTATCCACCGCTTGCGAGCTGGTTTATATTTTCATTCAATGAATTGTCTCCTTTTTTTACAAACAGGGAAGTCTGTAAAATAATTCTTCCTGCATTATCAAAAATGCGTAATACAACATTACCTGCAACCGGAGATAAAATATTTCCTTTAAGTACACTAAATACCGGGTTTGGTGCAATAGAAATAACTGCTTTTGCAACCGGTAAACTTATTTTAACGATATCGGAATATTTATATAAACCATTTATGTCTAAAATTTTGAGCCTGTAATAAAGTATAGTAGATTGCTGGTCTGCGGCATCATTATCAGTATAATCATATGCTGAAATGCTATTGCCATTTCCTTTTGCTTTTAAAAATGTTATTTTATTAAAGCTATTTCCATCAATACTTCTTTCCAGTTCAAAGCCCGCTGTATTTATTTCGTTCTCTGTTTTCCATTTAAGTAATGCAGATAAATCGCTTTGCAAAGCACCGTTAAAGGCAATGAGGTCTAATGGTAAAAGAATATTATTGGCAGCAAAATAGAAACTGGAAAAAGATGGAACTGCTGTTTGTAATACATACCCGTCTGTACCCTGAACCAAACCTGTACCACTATTGGTGGGTAAAAATGTAGCAGTACTGGTAGATAATGATGGACCACATGCATCATTGTTTTTCAATATTTTTAAACTGCTAATAGATATTACTCCGCTGGATGGTGCTGCAATTAATGCATCCAGTTCTGTTTTAGAAATATAAAGTCTCACTTTTACTGGTGTGCCAAAAACAGTAACAGCAGGCTTTATAGTAATATTTCTATCCAGGTATTTTACACCGTTTGCGGAACGAACTGCCGACCCATTTTTATAAAATGATGAAGTAATTAAACCAAGGCTTTGCCCCATAGCATTTATTTCTGCCATAATATTGCCATCAGGCCCTGTTATAGGAACCCATAAAAAATTATTAGTACCATCAATGGTTACATCAGTACCACTACTACAACTATTTAATGCACCTGTTGTAACCGCTATTGTTTTTGGAAGAGTACTTAAACCTGCTGCATCTTCATATCCTAAAAAAGAATATTTAATTACACAACCGGGGCATGCAGGTGTAGTAGGGTTACCAATACCAGGGCCGGATGTTGCGGAAGAATTGTCCATAACTACAAACATATCTTTTCCGTTGGGAGCAAAAGCAAGATCCCGGTAGCGGTTAGTGCTTTGAAAATAGGTAATGGTATCACCTGCATTACCCAAAGCTCCGCCAATATTGCTGGGTAGGGTTGCAGTACCTGTTCCGTTTAGGTTTAATTTTATTAATCTGCCCCATTTTAAACCCGAAGCTACTAAAGATCTTTTCCAGCCGGGTATGATTTTATCCGTATATAAATCTAAGCCAGACCATGCTTCAGACTGCCAGTTTGCATTAGAACCTGGGCTATTCCATATAGCTTTAATGCCTGTAGCACCTGCTGACGGAGTGGGGTATGCTGAAAAAAGAGGATCTCTATATGAACCCGGGTCAGCAGTGTTTATGGCATTTTTTCTAACCGTTTCATCTCCTATAGCTGGGCAACTGGAGTTACCGCTATTATCTGTAAAATCCGCACCTGCAGATACACTGGTACTAGTACCCGGCGTTAAATTACCATTGTAATTTCCATCTGCCGCATAGCCTATCACTAATGGATGACCGTAATTTTTTCTGCTCTCTATAACGTTTAACTCGTCATCGCTATATGGACCGTGCGATGTGCCAAACAAAATATTATTTGCAGTATCATACGCAAAGCCCTGGTTATTTCTTATACCAATGCTGTATACAGCACTGGTAGCACTGTAAGGATTAGCATTTGGAGCATTGGGAAGCCATGCATTTAAACCTGCATCCCCGTCGGATTCCAAGTTAAATCTTAATATTTTCCCTTCATAAGAATTTGAATTTTGTGCGTTGTTGGGTCTGTCTCTATTACCAAATTGTCCTGCTCCCATATCTCCCTGAGACATAAATAGGTAAGGCGTTCCATTTTTTACAACCGGTGCTATTATAAGTCTTTGAGAATTATGATCTGTACTTCCAGGAAGATTCCAGTCTAAAACTGCAGGGCTTTCCAGCCTTCCGTTTGATGAGTTATAGGTAAATCGTACCAATTTATTTTGAAAAAATACACCTGTTTTGGTACCACTGCCCGATAAATATTTCCACACATAGGTTATATATACAAAATCTTTGCCTGCACCTTTTCCAAAACTGGGGTGTAGGGCAAGACCTGCAAAACCACCTTGTGGCCATCCGATAGTATTCCAGGTGGCTACACTTTGTTGTGCATACAACGTATCTGCAGCACCTGTACCTGTAGCCCCAAACCATGTACTGCCAAATGATAAATCCAATACAGTTCTTTTACCTCCATTTGTAGCATTCATTTTACTTACTTTATATCCTCTCGATTCTGTAATCCACAAGCTATCATCAGGCCCGTAAGTAATTTCCCATGGGTAATTCATTAACAGTGCGGGGGATAGTACCGTACGTGAAAAAACTTCATTCATACGGCTTCCTTTTTGTATCGCATCAGTTATGCAAATATCAAAAGTACTATTGGCAGATACCGTGGTGGTATTGTTATGTATTCTTAAAAAATAAGTAATTCCTTCTGTAAGACCATTAAGCAAGGTCGGGGATAGCGTTGGGCCATTTCCACAGGCAATTTGTGTAAAACCACCCACACTGCAGTTTCCTGATAAAATTTGAATTTTCACATTAGCAATTCCGCCCCATCCGCTACCTGCATTGCTTATGGTAATAACAGGCGTTTTAGTTTTGGCAACAAATTTATACCATACGTCTTTTGCAGTTGTAGAGAATGAACAACCCGGTGATGTTATGGAGTAATCAACATTTGTAGCACCCACAAGGGTTTGGTTAATTAATTGGCTTGATCCGTTTATACAGGTAGAGTCAGAAACAATTAATGTAGCACTTGCACAATTATCGGATTGTGCAAAAACATTACATACAAAAATGCAGGAAAAAACCATTAAAACAATGGATTTTGGTAAAAACGAAAACATAAAAATTAGTTTTTTGATAGATATTTGGATAAGTACTGTATTACTTTAAAAATAATATTAATCTAAAAAGTACTATACTAAAACCGAAAATTTAAATATTTATTGTATTTCAAGTAAAAAAATTTATGCTGCGTCAAATATTAAATTTAAATGTAAAATCATTTTCATACAATAATGAAATCATTCCAACGTTCCAGATAAGTAAAACATATTATTTCGCATTTTATGAATAATTTATTTATTTATAGTGCTGAAGTATATTTAAAATCCAAAACTGTTACTCACATGAAATCTACTTTACCTAAACCATTTGCGTTTACTAAAACGGTATTTTTTGTTATTTTAAGTTTTCTCTTTTGTACAAAGAGTTATGCACAGCCGCCAGCAAATGATAATTGTTCATCTGCAACCAGCCTTATAAGTGATACTTCTTGTAATGCAACTGCAGGAACTATTATAAATGCTACAAAAACAGTAGGTATGAGTTGTGGACCCAATACCTCACCTGATGTTTGGTACAGTTTTGTAGCACAAACAACTAAACCGAAAATTGTATTGAGTAATATTGGTAATGATTTGCAAGCACAAATTCCAAATATCAAGTTAATGAGCGGAACTTGTGGATCACTTACTACAATTACTTGCGCTGCTGCAAATTTTATTGCTACTTCAGGATTAACAATTGGAACTACCTATCTAATCCGCATTTCTAGCAGCTTAACAGGACCGGTGTCAACTGGAAATTATAACTTTAATATTTGTATACAAGATCCTTTACCTCCACCTCCAAATTCAATTGATTACTCTAAAGGATATATTAATGTAACCAGCGGAACTGTGGGCGGTACCATAAATCAGGGCGATATTCTGGAAATAAGGGCTACATTGGTGGTATCCTCAAGTGCTATTACCAATGTTTCTTATTACGATACCTTAAAAAAAGGTGCAGGTTTTATATTTAAAGATTCAATTGCTACAAGAACAAATGAGGGTAAGAATTTTAATACATTCACTCCTTTTATAGTTGCAGATGATCCAGGCTGGCTGGCGCAAACCGCATTATTAGATACTTCTATTCAAATAAATATTGGCACAGGTGCTACTAATGCTACGGGCGGTTCTATAACAGGAACTTCAACACCCAACCTCTTTGGCTTTGCCTGTATTATTATGGCTACTTATAGAGTAAAAGTAGATACAGGTTTAATTGGGTATGGTAGAAAAATTAATTACGGTGGAGGAGCATTCCGATATAAATTAGGCGGTATTAACAAAACTATATCTTTCCCAAACGATAGTTTAATTGTGTTACCTAACCTAAGTGCATGTTCAGATGCTGTTTCTCCAGCTAATCTTATTGGTACTGCAAACTCTGGTACGTTTGGCACAGCCACCAGTTCTATAAGTTCGCAAAATGGAGCACAACCTGCCATCAATACAACTTACAATTATGAAACCTATACTACTGGTCCAAATGATTATTATTATGGTGTAGTAAATAATACGAGTGCTAATAATTCAATTAGCCAAACTGTTCCTAAAGGACCTGCAGGTTCAGCACCCCGTGTATTTAATGTATGGGATATTACTGGCGACCATACAGGAGCTACAAATACGGCAAAAGGTAATAAGCCTTGTGACCAGAACCAGCCGATAAGTGCAAGCAACCCTTGTGGGTACATGCTTACTATAAATGCAGCTTACCGGTCAGATAAAGTGTTTGAATACACAGCTACAGGTGTATGCTCAGAAACCTATTATGAAGTTTCTGCGTGGTTTAAAAACTTATGTTACCGATGTGGGTGCGATGTTAACGGGGTATCATCAGCTAATGCTGGATATATTCCAACTGCACCAGGAGATTCATCTGGCGTTCGGCCAAATATTGCTATGCAAATAGACGGAATAGATTATTATACTACAGGAGATATTTTATACCAGGGTCTTGGTGGTACACAAACCGGTTCCGATACATTAAATAATTGGGTAAGGCGCTCTTTTGTTTTTAAAACAAGTGCTTTGCAAACTAGTTTTAAAGTAACATTTAGAAATAATGCACCCGGTGGTGGTGGTAATGACTGGGCAATTGATGATATAGGGCTTAGAACCTGCTACCCGTCTATGATTTATGCGCCTACGAATCCTATTATATATATGGGTAATTCCCAGGTTATTACAGATACAGTACGTTCTTATTTTAAAAGCTATACTTATTATAAGTGGCAAAGAAAACCTTTAGCTGGCGCCTGGGCAGATGTTGTGCCAGCATCTTTTGGAAATGCTACACCAGTATTCATTAATGGGCAGTACGAATACACGGTTAGCTATACTATTCCTGGAACACAAACACTGGCTGGCAATAGCGGAGATTTATACAGAATGATTGTGGCAAGTAGTGCATTGAATTTAGCTAACGGATGTAATTTTGTACCATCTACTTCATTTACATTATTACCTACAGATGCACCCTGTGTATTAAAAGATACTAATTATGCTATAGCTCCGCAAAGTGGAAATATAAACTGGAATAAATTAAACTGGAGTTTAGGGCATGTGCCTACCTGCTGCGAAAGCGCATTTATAACTTACACAGGTGTAAATTCTGTTACCGATTCTATAACAGTGGATATTACAAACGATATCTGCATTATCAACCTCAATTTAGTAAACAATTCCACCAAACCAAACCAGTTATTCAGAACGGTATTACACCCTGGTTTTAATATGCAAATGAATGGAAATGTGCGCATGGGTGCACCTGCCACAGCAGCTACAGACAGTTGTATTTTTATAGCAAGAGGAGGTGGTAATATCACCGTAAATGGCAATACAGTTATTGGATATCCTGCAGATAATGCTTACTGTATTTTGGGAAGTGCGCCGGATATTGCATCTAATCACAATTATGTTTTAAAAGGTGATAGTCTTACTTTCAATACAAAATCATTTACAAATGATAAGTTTATAACTGTAATAATGAATCCGTCTGTAGATACAGCATATCTGGTAAACAACACTGCTGCCGCACCATACCCCAATGCAGTAAGTTTTGAAAATCTTAGAATTGGAAACGGCGCAAAAGCAACCACAGTAATAGCTGCGGGTACAAACCAGAATGATTTTATAAATGACAGGGGTGGAGCATTAGAGGTAACCACCAATGCGGTATTGGTTTTACCAGCAAATTATACCATTAATGCAAAAGGAATTTATAACAGCAAAGTTTTATTAAAACCAAACTCAACTTTAAGAATAGGGGGTTATAGTGGCGGAACTGCAGGAAGTAATTTTCCCGCAAATTTTACAACTTACAATGCAGATCCGTCAAGCCTTGCAGAATATTATGGCGGCAGCAGTAATTTACAAACCGTTTATGGAATGACTTACGGTAAACTCGAATTACGAAATGGCAGCAATGCATTGGGAAGTGGCAGAGCTCAGAAAAATTCAATAAGCCCTGTCTCAAGCCTCACTTCTATAAATGTAAACCAACAAACAGATTTTACACTAGGTATATTAGGAAGCAGCCTGCAGCCAGTTACTTCAGCAGGAACTTTTAATTTAACCGCAGGTTCTGGGTTGTATTGCAATGCAAATGTGGTATCTGGCGCAGGCACGTTTACGATGGGTAATGGTAGTTATTTAGGCATGGGTCATGCATTAGGTATAACCTCATCGGGCAGTGCAGGCAATATGCAAATGGCAGGCAGAAATTTTAATACTACCGGTAATTATATTTATAACGGTATTGTAAACCAGGTATCCGGCAATGGCTTACCATCAACGATAAATGAACTTACGATAGATAATCCTTTAACCGTTACCAATTCGCAAAATGTATTAGCAAATGGGGTAGCACTATTAAAACAAGGCGTTTTTGATATTGTAACTACAAAATTTACCAGTAATGGAATAAATGGTATTTTAAACAGTACAGGGGGCAAAATGAAAGCCAGTCAGGGGATTGTAGAAATGATGGGTACTTCTGGTACTGCACAAAATCTTTCTGGTAACTGGTTTGTAAATAAAAATATATCAACCCTTATTAATGCAAATACAAAGGGGATAACAGTTGCAGCATTTCCGGCAGATACTATATTAATTTCCAGCGCACTGCTTTATGGAAGTGTGTCCAGTTCCTTTACAACTACAAACGATAACCTTACTCTTCTAAGTAGGGATACTTCTACAGCAAGGTTTGGCGACATTACCAATAATTCAATTAATGGAAAAGTAACGGTAGAGCGGTATGTACCCATTTTACGTAAATGGAGACTATTGGCAATGAATACCACAACTGCTCAAACTGCTAAACAAAGCTGGATGGAAGGCAGTGCACCTAATGCAAACTTAAAGCCTGGTTATGGTACCATTGTAACAGATACTAATGCAGTATGGTCAGCAAATGGATTTGATTCCAAATCTATAAGTGGTCCCTCTGTAAAATACTATGACTATGTTACAGATAAATATTTTGGTATACCCAATACCCAGTCTTATGATCTTAAAACAAAAAGTGCCTACTATAATTTTGTAAGAGGAGATAGAACCTGTCTTCCTGCAAATGCGTTTACTGCTACCGCTATATTACGTACAACGGGGTTTCTTAAAACAGGAAATATTGATTTCCCTGTTAATGCAGGCAAATTTGAAATGATTGGCAATCCTTATGCAAGTGCTGTAGATCTTCGTACATTGGTTAAAACCAATCTTACCCCTTATTTTTATATTTGGGATACAAAACTTACCGGTATTTATGGTTTAGGTGCGTATCAAAATTTAATGTTTAATGGTATTGATTATATAATATCTCCGGGTGGTGGCAGTTATGGTGCCACAGGCTCTGTAATGAATAGCGTAGAGTCTGGCCAGGGTTTATTTATAAAATCCAGCGGCGGCGGCGGTAACTTAAAATTTGTAGAACCAGCCAAATTAAAAGGCTTAAATATCTTTAGCCGCTCAGCCATGGCAAAGGATCCTGGTAATAACTATACTGCAAATACTCAGGAATCTTCTTACAACCTTTTAAGCCTGGTGAATGGTGCAGCTACCATTTTAGTAGATGGTGTAATGGCAGTATTTGACAAAAATTATAATAGTGAAGTAGATTATGAAGATGCACCAAAACTGGTAAACACCAGTGAAAATGTAAGTATAAAAAGAGCCGGTGCTTTCCTTGCAATAGAACGCAGAAAAACAATAATCGCTGCTGATACTATTTTTCTAAATCTTACCGGGTTGCGGGTATCTAAATACCAGTGGGACCTTAGCATGAATAACATGGATGCTCCGGGTCGTAAAGCTTTTTTAATAGATGCATATACTAAAAATACAACCCCATTAGATTTACAAAGTGAAAACAAAATACAGTTTGATGTGGAAAATATTAACGGATCTTATGCACCGGATAGGTTTATGATTGTATTTAACCAGGCAGTAGCACCAGCAAATAAACCCTTTATATTTACAGGAATAAATGCAGAGCGTAATGCAGATAAAACAGCTACCATAAAATACTATACTAACTACGAAAAAATATTACAGGATTATGTTATAGAGCATAGCAATGATGGTACACGTTTTACAGCCATTGCCAGCAAAATACCAACAAACAATACCGGAGGAAGCGCATCTTACAGCCATTTAGATACTGATGCCACAACTGCAGATAATTATTACAGGATACGCAGCAGCAATGATACCGGCAATATAGTGTACAGTGATGTGGCTAAGATAAGCGCCTTGAGTATGGAGCCATCGATAAGCATTTATCCTAACCCTGCAGAAAATAAAGAAGTGAATATTATTTTCGTAAAACAACCGGCAGGGGTTTATTTCATAACCATTTCATCTGCCGAGGGTAAAGCAATAAACAAAAGCAGCATCAGTATTACTGAGGAGAGAATTTCAAAAAAACTAACTGTAAATAATGCAGTAATAGGAAATTATATCGTCACTGTTTCCGATGCTTCGGGCAAAAAAATAAGAACACAAGCTGTATTAATAAAATAATTTTTTCTTTAAC
>JANXXM010000040.1 GCA_025350645.1 Ferruginibacter sp. | reverse complement strand
GCGGTGTTGGCTATTTAATATAATGTTGTTATAGGATTTTTTTCAGAGCATGTCCCGAAGGGTATGAGCAGGGCTAAAAAATACTATAACGCACATTATGTTATTTAGCTTCAGGCAGTTTTTTTGGCGTGGGTTTTTGTGCTGTGTGTTGGCTTGCAGCTCTTTTATTTTTTTCTTGTCTTTAAAAAAATAAATGTGCTGCAAAGTGTGTCGGCTTACAAAAACCATGACAAAAAAACTGACTGCAACACCGAACACCGCCCCTGTATTTTGGCGGTGTTAGCCGTGCCTGTGGGTGGGCTGTTCGGCTTTTGTAGTTGATGATAATTTATTCCGCTGCTGGGCTTTGCACTAATTTATTGCATGATAGGTAACGCCTCTACCTTCTCCTGTTTTTAGTATCAAGCCTTCATCCACTAAGTAAGCAATATCTTTTTTTAATGTATTTCTGGAGTATGCAGGTAAGGCTTTATCAATGTCTTTTATTTGTGCTTTTTTATTCTTTTTAAGCAACTGTATTATTTTTTGCTGACGTTCATTCAATCCTTTTTCTAACTGGCTGTAAGTAGCATATTTTACTTCTAATCGTTGTATCAAAGTAACCATACAATCTAAAAAAAATAATATCCATTTGTCTATTAACTCATTTTTATTACCTCTGTTTTTTTGCCCATCCATTAAAGCCCTGTAATAATCATCTTTTCTTGTTTCAATAATATTTTCAAAAGATACATACTGGATAAAGCCATATTCCTGCTGCATCATAAGCAATGTTGTTAATAATCTTGATAATCTACCGTTGCCGTCTTGATAAGGATGTACAGATAAAAATTCATAAATAAAAACAGCTATTGTAATTAATGGATGTGTGTCTGATTTTTTAAATCGCTCATTTGTCCATTCAATTACGATTTGCATCTCTGCTTGTGTTAAGTGTGGTTCTGTAGTTTTAAAAATAGTTCGTTGTGTACCATCAGGATAATTGGCTACTACTTTATTGGATAAATTTTTATACTTGCCTTTATGTCGTTGGTCTTTGCTACTATGCTTTAATAACATGCCGTGCAATTGGTGTAAATAACTTTCTGTAAGATTTATTGTTTGATAGTTTTCTAAAATGATTTGCAACACTTCATAATAACCTACTACCTCTTCTTCGTCTCTTGTTTTTAGTTTTGTAATCTTTACACTTTTCAATAATTTTTCTACTTCGGTATTTGTTAGTGTTGCTCCTTCTATTCTTGTAGATGAACCAATACTTTCAATGGTAGCAATTTTTCTTAACTCTTTTAAGTGTTTACTTTTCTGTAACTCTATTACCTTCCAATTGCCTTTAAAACTGTCAATAACACTTAATTGCTGCATCATTTGTTGATACACTTTACTGTTAAACTCAAGCTTAGACTGCATTTTATTAGATATATCCATTTTGTATCCAATTTTATCCAATTACAAAAATAGGGTTTAATATTCAACCGATTGGATGATATTTTTCTATGTCCTCAATCATGCCATCCATTTCATTTACTAAAAATTGTTCGGTGCTGCTTACATACCGATGTCCTGCCATATACTGCACCTGCCGCAGATTGTAGAGCTTTAACCAATGAACGATTACTGATGCTCTCAACTGTTTAAATAACTTAACTCTAGGATTTATTTGCTGCAAACTTTTTATGAGGTAGTGTAAAATATTATTAAACTTATCGCTGCTACCAATGCTTACAAATAATTGTTCGCTTTCTTTATTCGTTAGTTTTAAAATTTGATTTCTTGTTGTGGTCAGGTATTCCATTACATCCATTATTTGCATGGCTTCTAATTTTATTTCTCTTTCATTGCTTCGCCTGGTGCCTGGCACATATACTTTTCCTTCTCGTAATTTTATATCTTTTACCGTCAATAATTTAAAATCTTTACTGTCTAAGCCTTGGTACAACAACAAGCCCAACACTACTTTATTTCTTTGCTGTGCCAACAGCTTTGCTTTAAACCAATTCTGATTTTTATCTTTACTCGTCTCGTCTGCTAATGTGTAACTGCTGTATAATTTATCTAACTCTTGCCTGTTTAAAATATCATACAATGTTTTTCTTTTTAAGCCTTTGAGTTGTATAAATGCTGCTGGGTTATCGTTTCGTTCTTCTTGCTGTATCAAAAAATTAAAGTACTGTTTTACGCCTCGTAGGTAACAACCTTTTGTATGCTGTGTTATGTTTCCAAAGCTTTGCAGATAACTTGTAATATCGTTGTAGCCTATGTTTTCTATTTCCATACTTTCTTTTTCCATCCATGCTTTAAACTTTTTTACATCTGCCGTAAAACTGCCTATCGTTGTATCACTATAATTTTTTTTCAATAAATAGTTTACAAAATCATCGGCTGGCAATTTTAATTTACTGCTTACATCTTCAATAATATTTTTTCTTCTTGTTCGGCTGGTACTGGTTTTGCCTAAGTTTATTTTACTCATAATCATCTACATATTTGTTACTGGTAAATTTTGGTATATTGCTATAAGGCTGTGGCTTTTGTTCGATTGCAATACCTGCTAAATGTGTATAAATCTGCGTACTTTCTAAACTGCTATGCCCTAAAAATCTTGCAATCTTTTCTAACTCCATACCGTTTTGTAAAAGATGGGTTGCAATGCTGTGCCGTAATACATGTAGCCGTACATTTTTTTCTTGTAGTGTAATATCATCGGTTCTTTGTTGTAATATTTTTAACCGCATAGCCATACTTTGGGTGTCCATCCTTGTACCTCGCTGACTTATAAAAAACGCATCTTCTTTTTTCTCTTTCACAATCAATGGCCGCCAATCGTATAAATATTCCTGTAAATAATTTGCATTCGTTTTATTGAACGGCACTAACCTTTCTTTGTAATTTTTTCCTTTTCTAACTCGTAATATACTTCTGTCAAAATTGATGTCTGGTATATTTAAGTGATAGCCTTCGTTTCTTCGTAAACCACAACCGTAAAAAATACTTAACATGGCTCTATCCCTGCTGTTAAAAGGTTCTAACTCGGTATTGATGTTGTAGTTTTCTGTTGCTTTGTAGAGTAGTTTTATTTCATCGGGTGTGAGTACTATTATTTCTGCGGTATCGTCTGCTTCCCAATCAATGCTTAATGCTGGCAATATAATTTTTCCGCTTTGCCGTAAATAATCTGCAAACTTGTACAACGCTTGTAAGTGTTTATTGAGGTAGGCATTGCTTAACCCACCGCCATACACTTGGTTTTCTCTTTGCTTTAATGCTTGGTAATGCTCTCTTATGTGGCTTACTTCTAATTGTCGGATATGAGCAATACTGTTTTGCTCTAGGTAATAAAATAATTCATGCACATGCCTTGGCAGGCAATACAAAGCTGATGGGCTGTAACCTAAAATATCTAACCACTCCCTAAAACTTTCTCGGATAAAAATAAAATGCTGATTGTGTAATACAAATTTTTTCATGGCGGTATGTCTTTTTTGTAATTGTTTGCACCACTTCGTAAAACGCTTTGCTGTACTGCATTTGAGTAGTGCAATTATATTTTGCACCACAGTGAACCATTGCACTACTGAGGATTGATTTTAAGCCCTTTTTTTCTTCGGCTCTTTTACGGTGAGGTGTTCTCTTATCTTTTCTACGTTCGTTTGTAATACGCCGCTTATATTGTTTTGCAGTTGCTTGTATTCGTCGGGGCTGGTTATTTCATATTCATAACCTTTGGATTTTGTGCCTTGCACTCTTTTAATGTAGTAACTTTCTAAAAGCAGTTTTGTAAATCGCTTTTGCTTGGTGGGTTCTAATTTTAAATGCTTTCTTATTTCTCTGTTCGTAAATTTTGTTTGTTGATTGCTTTGTAAATAGTCATTGATGTACTGCAAATAATCTCTACAGCTTCCGCTTAGTTCATCGCTTTTTCTCAATAAAATAGCTGCCAACAGTTCGTTGGCTTCTTCAATATCTTCTATCCTTACTTCTATGTACATTTCTCCGTTTGCGTCCGCTTTTATTTCTCTTTGCTTTTGTTTGTAAAATGTAATGGCTTCAATCGCTAATAAATAATGGTCGTTGGTTCTTCTTGGCTTTAATACTTCATTGGGTATCGTTAAAAATTCTGCATAGGGATTTAAAACCCTTACTGGCTCTAAGATGCGTTGACAGTTTTTAAATAATTCTTTGATGTTGTTTTCTGCTGTGGTATCTATTTTCCCTGCTCTTAATTTTCGTTGGTACTCCATTATTTTTTCATCCTGTTCTTTGCTTTCATCTAAGTACAATAAAAAACTTCTGTTGGCATTATCTTCATACACACTTTCTTTGGTAGTGCAACCGCTTACCGCTACTGGTCCTTCTACAATTAAATGGATGGTTTTTGTTTCGCCTGTTTTACTTTTTATTGCAATGGTTTTACTTATTCTTTTCTTACTCATTAATTCTCTCAACGGATATAATACATTTTCTGCTCCGTCTAAATCTTCTATCATTATTAATTTGTGTTTGAGTTCTCTTTGCCCAAAATAATAAAACGCATTTTCGCTTAGTGTGGTAATTTCTATTTTATCTTCTTCCGGTATTAACTCGCCAACTTTTTCCTGCAGGTGGGTTTTGCCTGTGCCGCTGCTGGCAAGGCATATAATGTGTAAGGGTGTATGTGCTTTGCGATAAGTGTAAATTATAAACATTAACAGGCGGTTTATTTCTTCGCCTATTACGCCACTGTTTCCAATGTCTGTTTTTGTTTGTTGTAATAAATTTTGTTGCTGTAAATATTGTTGGGCTGTTGCTTTCTCTGCTTCGGTGAGTGGTTTTATTTTTGGTTTGTTGTTATCGCTTTGCTGTTTGATTTGTTCTAACCTGTACTGCTCTAACTTTTCGGTGAGCTCTGATAAACTGGCTGCTATTACCGTGGTGCCTATTTCTAATTTCTCTGCACACTTCCTTATAAATTTTTCTAACTGTGTATCGTTGTATAAATCTACCGTATGCCTAAAGGGTGGTCGGGGGCTTTCTTTTAAATCCACTTTTATGGTTACCCTCATTCTGTCCAATCCTTCCAGCCTGATGCCGCCCAGTACCGTTATTTTTAAAATATCATTTTCGTATTGCAGTTGCTGCTGGTCTATGATGATTAATTCGTTTGCCATGGTAAAATTATTTGTTGGTTTATTTGCCAAATAGCAAAAATAAGTAAATTGGCTTATTCAACAAATATAATTTTACTTTTTACTTCTATAATGGTTAAATACGCTAATAAATCATAGTTTTGTTAGTGTTTAAAACAGTTTACTATGGATTTAGGTGAAGCAATTAAAAAAGTAAGGGAAGCTAAAGGCATGAGCCAAAAAGAAGTGGCTATTGCTTCTAAAATTGATAATAGCAATTACAGCCGTATTGAGAACGGTAAAACCGACCCTTCATTTTCTTCTGTTGTAAAAATTGCTGCTGCTCTTAGTGTGCCTTTGTACGATTTATTTAAAGCCGATGAACTTTTTGCTGATGTAAATTCGTTTGATAAATCTCTGATGGAAAAAATGGCTCTTGTTGAGCATTTAGACAAAAAAGAAAAAACCGCTTTTTATGCGGTTTTAGATGCCTTTCTGGGCAAAAAGAAAATGAAAGATGCGCTGAGTAATGTACTCATTAATGTATAAAAAAACCGATACACTTTTGATGTAACGGCTTAAATTTTTGTAATGGGTATTAATCTGCTATACGCATAGAAAATAAAAATTTATTAATTATAAAAATGATTTTTAATTGCTTTCACTAAATGTATTTCAGCAATAAATAATCCAATTATGATTGCAGAATATAATAATAACGTGTAAACCCAATATGGATTAAATGCGTCAACCACAACAGAGTCTTCTACTTTAGATTCATTAATCCAAATACTATAATCTTTTGTTGCTGGCTTTATTGAAGTATCCCTGTGTGATAAAAAAAATTTATTCTCTTTTGTTGGGTAACTATATTCCAATAAATATTCATAACTATCTGAAGAATTTTCTTCTCCTTTTATTCGTCTTACTTCTTTAATCACTCCCTTAACATAAATTCCGTTTCTTGTTTTTAGATACGTTTTCAAATTATTTACTATCGCTAAAAATGATATAATACCAATTATAAATATTAATTAGTCCAATTTAGTCCTGAAAAAACATATGGGAATCCACAGGTATTTTTGATGGTATCCTGGGATAAAGAATTAGTTGCGGCTGTTATAAATTCACTCACCTCATCAAGTGTTT
>JANXXM010000038.1 GCA_025350645.1 Ferruginibacter sp. | reverse complement strand
TTTTAAACTATGTGCAATAGCCTGTACTTTTTTAAAATCTTTTTGCAAGTATGCATATTGCAGTGTTGCTACCTCTTCGGGAAATTGTATAAGAAACTGGGTGATGATATTTTTCACAAACACATCATTATTACCAAATGTATTTTTTAGTTCTTCTACGTCAATATATTTTTCTGATACCGGTTTTTTTTCCGTTAAATGCCTGGGTAAATATTTATTCATTAAATAAATTAATTCTTCTTCCATTATTGGTTTGGGCAGATAATCATCCATACCGGCAGCCAGGCATTTTTCTTTTTCACCGGGGAGGGCGTGTGCCGTCATAGCTATTATGGGTGTGGTAACCTGTAGGGTTTTTCTTAAATGCTGTACGGCTGCATATCCATCCATTTCCGGCATTTGAATATCCATAAATATGAGATCATAGGTATTGCTTTTTAATGTTTCTATTGCATTCATACCATTATTTACAATATGGGGTTTTATATTCCATTGTCTAAAAATGTAAGCCAGCAGCAGTTGATTCATTTTATTATCTTCTGCCGCAAGTATGCGTATTTTATCGGAAAAAAGTAATTGCACCTGTGCATTATTTGTTTCAAATATTTTAGAAACTAGTGTTTCATTTTCATGCACAGGTATTTCGTAAGGAATGGTTATAATAAACTCTGCACCTTCCTTGTCTGTACTATTCAGCATAATATTACCTCCCTGTAATGTTACCAGCTTTTTTACAATCGCTAGCCCAAGCCCCGTACCACCATAGTTTCGGGTGGTTTGTGCATCTGCCTGTTCAAATCTTTCAAAAATAGTTTCCTGTTTTCCTTTGGGTATGCCTATACCGTTATCTTTTATTGAAAAAGCAATGCTGGCTATAGTATCGGTTACAGCCGTTGCATGCACAGTTATTTTTATGGTTCCTTTTTCAGTAAATTTTATAGCGTTAGATATTAAATTGGTCAATACCTGTTTTAATTTTTCATCATCGCCTTTAAGCGCCGGCGGTACTTGCTTATCAATATGGCATACTATTTCCAGCCCCTTTTCCTTTGCGGCGTATGTAAACAGCATCTCCATTTCATACAATAATTCCTTTACATTAAACACACTTTTGTACACCTGCGCCATGCCTGCTTCTATTTTAGAAATATCCAGTATATCATTTACAATATTGTATAAATTGTTGCTGGCATTTTTTATAATATTTACAAATTCTTTTTGTTCGGGTTTTAATTCGCTCTTTTGTAGCAACGAGGTAAAGCCTGTTATTGCATTTACTGGTGTTCTTATTTCGTGGCTCATATTTGCCAAAAACTGTTCTTTTATATTGGCTGCCTCCTGAGTTTTATGTTTTTCATTTTCCAGATCCTGAATAAGAGTTACATTTTTAAAAAGATGCCGAATAATAAGCGTGGCCAGTATTAAAATAGCAGTAAGAGCCAGTATGGTAAGCAGCCTGCTAAGCCACAGCACTTTTGCAGAAACTACTGTGTTTTTTTGAATAGAAGCCTGAAGGTCATTTTCCAGTTGCAATTGTATATTTTGTGCGGCCACATAAATATTTTCATTCAGTATTTTATTGCTGTCAGATATCAGCATGGCTCTGGCCGCTGCTACATTTGCATCACTCTCATATATTTTTTTATAGAGCGTCATTTTTTTATTTACATAATCAGATAAATCATCCAGGTATTTTTTATTGGCTATACTGGCGGTAAGCAGGCGTATATTATTTACCTCCCGGCGCAAAAGGTTTATGGTATCCTGTATGCCCTTACCTTCATGTAACCTGCCTGCAATAATATTTTGTCTTATAGCCGTTTCTATTACATTTATATCCTGTATTATTTCTGCCAGCGAGTCGTTTGCCCTAAAGGTTACAGAGGATAATGCGTTGCCGTTTTGCAAATCTCTTATGCTGTTATCTGATCGGGTTTGCATATAAAGCAACGCCCCCATTAATAACAAAGCAAAAACAGTGATGGATAAAAAGGGTTGTTTAGCAGGTGTTTTGGTCATACAGGAATGTCTGTTAATTATTAGCCTACTTTCAATTTTTTTAGCAGTATACTTTTGTAGGTATCAGCAAGTGGTATAGGTGTTTCATTTATGGTAATATTTCCCTCTTGTATAGATTCAATTTTTCTTATAGAAATAATATAGCTGCGGTGCACACGTACAAAAATGGAGGCATCCAGTTTCTCTTCAAATTGTTTCATAGTAGTATGTACAATATGAAACCTGCTGGTGGTTTTTATTTTTACATAGTCGCCCATAGCTTCAATGTAATAAATATCATCCCACTTTATTTTTTTTATAGCTTTATTTTCTTTTATAAATAATATTTCTGCAGATACTGTATCTACTACCTCGGTATTTTTGTTGTTTAAAATAAGTGCTGCTTTTTCCACTGCCTGTATGAGCCTTGGGAGGGTGAATGGCTTTATAAGATAATCGGCTACGTTTAACTCAAAGGCTTCTACTGCATATTTTTTTTGAGAAGTGGTAAAGATTATTATGGGTCTGTCAGTAAGTGTTTTGGTCAATTCTATACCTGTCATTTCTGGCATTTCCACATCCAATAAAATAAAATCTGCTTTATTATTTTTTAAAAAATTATATGCAGATGTGGCACTGTCGCATTCTTCAATAATCTCTACATTATCAATATTCGCAATAAGTTGTCGCAAAGTTATTCTGGCAAGCGCATTATCATCTACAATCAAACAGGTCATCAGCAAAGCAGTTTATGGTTTATAGCTGTAAATTTACATCAGTGTATAAATATATTGAAATGCAGGCATATTCTTTTTATTATAATAGAATACAAGTTAGTTGCACAAAATATTTTAAAGCACATATGCTATTTTCTGTAAAATTATTAAAGTAAAATCCTTTATCCACATTTTTATAAATCAAACTTTTTTTAAAGCCATGCAGTTGCTTTAATGTATTGCTTTAAATCTCACATTAAAATTCTTACCTTCGCTACAAACCCACTTTTATAAGCGGGTTTAATTATATGTACTCATTTATAAAAACACTAAAACTACATGGAACCCTTAATAATTTATATCATCATAGGTGCAGCAGCGCTTGCAGCAGGCATTTTTGGAGGCAAAATGATTTTTGCTAAAAATGCAGATAAACAAGTACAGGAGGCAGAACTGGAAGCAAGAAAAATTGTTGTAGAAAGCCAGCTAAAAGCAGATACTTATAAAAAAGAAAGAGAGCTAGAAGCAAAGGAGCGTTTTGCTCAAATGAAAATAGATCATGAAAAAGATGTGCTGCAGCGTTCTCAAAAAATTATAGAGGGCGAAAACAGAATCAAACAAAAAGAACAGTCTGTAGCACAAAAAGAATTGAACTTAGATAAGCAGGCAAAAGAGAATGAAATAATAAAAGACAATCTTAATAAGCAAACAGATATTGTAAATGTAAAAAGAACAGAACTGGAGAAGCATCAGGAAGAACACATTCGACGGTTAGAAAAAGTAGCTGGCTTAAGTGCCGAAGATGCAAAGGCGCAACTTATAGAAGGCATGAAGCAGGAAGCCCACTCACAGGCGCTTGCACTACAGCAGGAAATTATAGAAGAGGCTAAATTAAAAGCCAACAAAGAAGCCCGTAAAATTGTAATACAAACCATACAACGTACTGCTGCAGAGCAGGCAATAGAAAATTCCATTACTGTTTTTAACCTGGAAAGCGATGAGATAAAGGGATCAATCATTGGCAGGGAAGGGCGTAATATACGGGCAATAGAAGCGGCTACAGGTGTAGATCTTATTGTGGATGATACACCCGAGGCTATTGTACTTTCCTCCTTTGACCCACTGCGCAGAGAAATAGCACGGCTCTCCCTGCAGCGCCTGGTGAGCGATGGTCGTATACACCCTGCACGTATAGAAGAGGTAGTTGAAAAAACAAAACGCCAGTTAGATGATCAGGTAATGGAAATAGGTGAACGCACAGCTATAGAGCTGGGTGTGCACGGGCTTCACAAAGAATTAATACGCATGGTAGGCCGTATGAGGTTTCGCTCATCATACGGGCAAAATTTATTAATGCACAGCAGAGAAACGGCAAACCTTTGTGGTATAATGGCTGCAGAGCTTGGTATGAATCCAAAACTGGCAAAGCGTGCCGGGCTATTACATGATATTGGCAAAGTGCCTGATGAAGAAACGGAACTAAGCCATGCATTGCTGGGTGCAAAACTGGCGGAAAAATATGGTGAAAATCCTGCTGTGGTAAATGCAATTGGAGCTCACCACGATGAGATGGAAATGCAATACGTAATATCACCTATTATACAGGCATGTGATGCGATAAGTGGTGCAAGACCTGGTGCACGCAGAGAAATAATGCAGCAATATATACAGCGCATAAAAGATCTGGAAACCCTTGCTGCATCGTACAATGGGGTGGAAAAAGCTTATGCCATACAAGCGGGCAGAGAGCTTAGGGTAATAGTGGAAGCTGATAAAGTGAGCGATGCAGAAAGTGATAAACTAAGCTTTGAAATTGCACAGAAAATTCAAACAGAAATGACCTTCCCCGGGCAAATAAAAGTAACAGTAATACGGGAAAAGAGAGCGGTAAATATTGCCCGGTAAATAACTATCCAAGATTTTAAATAGGAAGGCTGCTGGTGTTTAAACACCGGCAGTTTTATTTTAGGATGTTTGGTGAAATATTGTAAAGGGATATGAAAATGTTTTTATAACAATCTAAAAAATAAATAAAAAACATTTACACCCTTAATTTATTTTTTCAATCCTGGAAGGAGTATCCTTTCCACTTATTATTGATTTACTGCTCAATGCAATTGCTTTTATTACTTCAGCCATATTAGTAATATCTAGGGAAGAAATTTCATCGCTTTGTTTATGATAATTTGGCTCGCTATCCATTTTGGAAGTAGAAATGGTATGTGCCGGAACACCCAGTGCCGCAAGTGTAGCATTATCGCTACGATAAAACAAATTCTGGGATGGATAAGGATCAGGTTCAAAATGAAATGCTGTTCCTTCCAGGTTTTTCTGAAGTATCTTTCCAAAATCGGATTTCTCATACCCCGTTATATAAGCGCTGTTTTTACCCCATTTACTTTCTGTTCCTATCATTTCCAGGTTAAACATGGCCACTGCTTTAGCCGCAGGTATATTTTTCGAAAAATACCTGCTTCCAAAACCGCCGGTCTCTTCTGCAGTAAATGTTACAAATATAAGTGTGCGTTCATTATTTTTTAGAGATGCAAAATATTTTGCCAGCATTATAACTGCCGTAGTGCCCGCTGCATCATCATTTGCGCCGTTGTATATAGAATCTCCCGCTGCATTGGGTTTGCCCACGCCCAGGTGATCGTAGTGAGAAGAAAAAACAACATATTCATCCTTTTTACTTTTACCCGGAAGTATTCCAACTACATTTGCGAGTTTTGTTTCTGTTACTTTATTTTTTAAGTTCACCAAATATTTATCCCCTGCAGCATTACTCAAAATGAATACTACTGCATTGGACATTTTTGGCCCGTCATTTTTAAAGCGTTTTAGTTTATTAAAATCATTTATAAAAAAACTGTTTACCAATACGATTGTATTTTTATTTTGCAGTAAAATTTCTGTGGCTGTTGCTAATAAATTTTCTGTATTATTAATTATAATTTTCGCAAAGCCGGATGTTTCATTTACCGATAATGTACTATCAGTAGTAAACCCGATTATATTTTTTTCTTCAACAGCAATATCATCTACCGTAGCAGTTGCAGATAAAAATTTTGTGCGAATGTTGCTAAAAGATTGATGATAATTTTCCAGCCCGCTTAAAAAACCAAGCCCGCTTTTTTTAAATTCTGCAGCTATAAAGTCTGCAGCTTTATCTATTTCTGGTGTGCCCGGTTTTCGGCCACGCAAGTCATCGGATGCCAGAAAACTTTCTATCCGCAGGGCTTCGGTAATATTAAAATATTTTGCAGGCTCTTGTGCAAAACTGTGTATGCTTATAAATAATGTTAATATAAAAAATAATCTTTTCATAAATGATGTACAAATTTTAGTTAAAGGCTGTATTTTTTCCTATCTGTTTTGTTTTATAAACTCATCATCTCTTTAAACTTTACAGCCTGCCTTCTGCTTACTTCTATTTTTTCGCCGCCTTTAAGATCCAGTAAAAGCCCGCCATTAAAAAAGGGTTCTACTTTATCTATCATACGCAGGTTTACAATATGCTTTCTGTTTGCTCTAAAAAATACTCTTTCATCCAGCCGTTCTTCCAGTGCATTTAGAGATTTTAATATGAGTGGTTTATTGCTGCCAAAAAATACTTTTGCGTAATTGCCCACGCTTTCAAAAAGGCGAACATCTGCCAGCTTTACAAACCAGCAACGCTCTCCGTCTTTTACAAACACCTGGTCGCTCTCGCTTAGCATACCACGATTTACACCAGCTGCGTTGGCTGCTATTTCTTTTTCTTCGGCCAGTTGTAATTTGTGCAACGCATCGGCCAGGCGCTTTGGCTCCACGGGCTTCATTAAATAATCTAGTGCATTAACCTCAAATGCTTTTAATGCAAATTCATCATAAGCTGTGGTAAATATTACATGAGGTGCACGCTCCAACTCCAGCAGCATATCAAACCCGGTTTTGCCAGGCATTTGTATATCCAAAAAAATAAGGTCTGGCATTAAACTTTCTATTTTTTCTATACCCTCTTTTGCATTGGCTGCTTCGCCTATTATTTCTACTTCGCCAAAGTCTGATAATAATTTTTTTAATTCATTTCTGGCCAATCGTTCATCGTCTATAATTATAGCTTTGTACATATTTTTTTAAAATTTAGCTAAAAGATAATGCGGGTAATGCAGGCATAATTATTTTAGATTCTACCATATTACCCGCTATGTTTTTTATTTCAAAAAGAGCTTTGCCCTGGTATAATAAATTTAACCTGTCCTGCGTACTTTGTATGCCAAAGCCACTATTACCCGCAAGTTTAAGTTCTGTAAGGTGACCACTGTTTTGCACAATAAGCTCGTGCTGTCCGTTTTTAAAAAGCGAGCATACCCGTATAAGACCACCATCTATATTTTTACTTATACCATGCTTTATTGCATTTTCTACCAGGGTTTGCAGCATCATTGGAGGTAGCGGCTGGGCAAGAGTTTCGGGGTCTATATCCATTTCTATACTCAGCCTTTCTTCAAACCGCATGTGTTCCAGCGCAAGATAGTCCTGCACAATATCCAGCTCTTGCTGCAGGGGTACAGTTTCCAGCGTATCTGCTTTTAAACTGCTGCGCAAAATATTACTTAGTTCTGTAATAGCCGTTCTCGCTCTTTCAGGATTTTCATCTACCAATGCTCTTATACTATTAAGCGCATTAAAAATAAAATGCGGGTTTATATGAGATTTAATGGTTTTTAACTCGAGCGATTTTACTACGCCTTCCAGCCGCAGTTTATCTAGCCTGTCCTTATTATTTTTTTCAATATAATGCCATACCAGGTATATTAAAAGCCAAAGGGATATCATAATACATTCAATAATAAAACCCTGTAGTTCCCTACCTTTTCGCTGCTCTTCAAACTGCCATTTGCCTTCTTTATTTCTATACCAGCTTGTAGCTTTTTTTATTTTTACAGAAGCAAGGTATCCTGCAGAATCTAGAGAACTGTTTTTTTCATAATTATAATATGCCGTACCATTTATTTTCAGTTCTTTTTCCAGATCTTCTGCTTTTGTTTTTCTTTCGTTTATTTCAAACTGGTCAAATGAATAGCCCGAAAGATGCTCGGTGTATGTTGCCCCATAAAAAGCCACCACCCCGGTTACCAGTGTGCCGAATATAAATATTAATGCAATTTTGCCAGAGGTTAATTTTATCCAGTTTAATTTTTTTAGAGCAACTCTGAGCAAATGAGTGGAGAGAACAGACCATAAAAAAACCAGAAACAGCGAAAAGAAAAACAAGTGTTTTTTTGTTTCGGGTTTAAGAAAATATTCTGCGGCAAACTGGTATACGATAATAATATTTAAGAGTATCCAGGTGCCCCAGCCTGCTATCTGGCATATCCAATATCTTAAACTGTTTTTATACATTGGTCGTAAAAGTAAACTTTCATTATTAAGTAGAGCACCTTGTTATATTAATGGCTGTATTTTGGTTTAAAAGGTTTAAAAAATACAGATAGCAAAAAAGTATTCGAAATTTACTTAATATTGCATAAACAACCATCTTTTTAAAACACCTAAAATAATTTCTTATGTCAACATTTAATTTAGTGGAAATGGCTAAAAGCTATTTTAACCACGACTTAGTTAACAAAGCGAGCGCAAACCTTGGCGAAAGCGAAGGAGGTATTACAAAAGCATTAGCTGCATTAGTTCCTTCTATTATTGGTGGCATGGCAGATAAAGCATCTACACCAGAAGGTGCAAATGCAATAGCACAAATGGCTACAGCAGAGCATAAAGACGGAATACTTGATGTAATCGGTGGTTTTTTTCACAGTGATAATAACAGCAATTTACTTAGCAAAGGCAGTGGTCTTATAAGTGGCTTATTTGGCAATGGGGGTCAAAGCAATATGCTTACCAATTTAATTTCCAGTTTTGCCGGTGTAAAAGCATCTTCAGCAGGTTCTTTGTTAAGTTTAGCACTTCCTACCATACTTGGTTTATTTGGCAGGCATACGGCAGAAAATAACATTAGCGCAAGTGGTATAAGTTCAGTATTGGCAGATCAGAAAAAGCTTGCCATGAGTGCACTGCCAGCGGGTTTTAGCCTCAGTTCTTTAACAGGGGCTGCACCATCTGCCATAAAACAAACAGTAGATACTGCCCATTCCACCTACCAGGCTGCTGAAGAAAAAGCAGGTGGCGGAATGAAGTGGCTATTGCCTTTATTGTTACTGGCAGGTATAGCAGTAGCTGCTTACTATTTTTACAATAATCGTGGCAAAGAAGAAACGAAAGAAGTAGCCGTAACTACTACAGATACTTCGAAAATAAACAGCACCACAACTACTACCACTACAGTTACTAAAGGCATGCTGGATACCGCTACCGGCGATTTTATGTACAATGCAGGTGATATTGTAACCCTTACTTTACCTAACAATGGCGGAGAATTAAAAGTAGGTAGAAACAGTACAGAAGCTCAGCTAATAGGTTTTTTAAATGATAAAAATGCTATGATAGATACTACAAAAGGGAACTGGTATGAGTTTACTGATGTACATTTTAAAACAGCCAGTTCAGATCTTACAGATGCATCTGCCACGCAATTAAAAAACCTGGTAATGATTGCAAAAGCATACCCAACAGCTAAGTTTAAATTTGGCGGGTATACGGATAATACTGGCGATGCTGCAAAGAATGTAATACTTTCTCAAAAAAGAGCCGATGCAGTGAGTGCAATGGTTATAAAACTAGGTGCTGCAGCCACATCTTTTGCAGGTGCAAAGGGTTATGGTCCGGAGTTTCCTGTAGGAGATAATGGAACTGCAGAAGGTAAAGCAATGAACAGAAGAGTAGCCGTAAATGTAAAAGCAAAATAGTTTTTTTAAATAGTTTTTAAATCCCTCCGGCACATACCGGAGGGATTTTTATTTTAAAATATCTGCAAATTTTTCATCTGTGTAATCTTTAAAATCTGTGAGCAATATTGTCTTCACAAAATATTAGCCTTGCAATAATTATTATTTTGCTTCTACATTTCATGTATGCAAATCCGTTGCATCTGCGAGCCATATACGCAAATTTTTTCCCTATCAAAATCCAATTCATTAATTTTACAAAATATGGTAAACCCCAATTTAAATAGCGATCCTATAAAACAAACTGCTGCGGATAAAGAATTTGAAAATAATATTCGCCCCAGCCAGATAGCAGAATTTAGCGGCCAACCACAAACCATAGAAAACCTGCGCATCTTTATAAAAGCAGCAAAATTACGAGGTGAAGCATTAGACCATATTTTGTTTCATGGTCCGCCCGGGCTGGGCAAAACAACCCTTAGCCGCATTGTAGCCAATGAACTTAATGTAAACATAAAAGAAACCAGCGGCCCGGTTATAGAAAAGCCAGGCGACCTTGCCGGCCTGCTTACCAACCTGGAGCCAAATGATGTTTTATTTATAGACGAAATACACCGCCTGAGCAATGTGGTAGAAGAATATTTATATGCCGCTATGGAAGATTACCGGCTGGATATTATGATAGACAGCGGCCCCGCAGCTAGGAGTGTACAAATAAATTTAAACCCTTTTACCCTTATTGGCGCCACTACAAGAAGTGGTTTACTTACCGCACCATTACTTAGCCGCTTTGGTATAAAAAGCCGGCTGGAATATTATGATACTGCCACACTTAAAAATATATTGTTGCGAAGCGCCGGTATTTTAAACACTAAAATAACCAGTGATGCTGCGGGAGAAATTGCAGGTCGCAGCCGTGGTACTCCCCGTATAGCAAATGGATTGCTGCGGCGGGTAAGAGATTTTGCGCAGGTTATAGGCACTGGCATTATAGATATGGGCATTACAGAACATGCACTTAAAGCACTTAATGTAGATGAATATGGGCTGGATGAAATGGACAACCGGATACTAAGCACTATTATAGAAAAATTTAAAGGTGGCCCTGTAGGCATTACCACTATTGCCACCGCAGTAGGCGAAGAAACTGGTACATTGGAAGAAGTGTATGAACCTTTTTTAATACAACAGGGTTTTATAATGCGTACTGCAAGAGGCAGAGAAGTTACCGAAAAGGCTTACAAACACTTGGGTAAAATACCACCGGCAAATTTGTACCAGAATAATTTATTTGGGGGGTAAAACTCTTGTGCTTTTTATAGTTCCACAAAAGAAAAACTATCTCCGTCAAACAAACCTTTATCACTTAGCTTTAAATGTGGTATTACCAATAATGCCATAAATGATAGTGTCATAAATGGTGCCTGCAAGGTGCTGCCCAATTCATTTATGGCAAAATTATTCATGAGCGTATAATCAGTAGCTATATCAAAACCATCGCTTGCACTCATTAAACCCGCTACCGGCAGTGCCAGTACCATTTCTGTTTCCTCTGATACCGCACTTATACCTCCCTTTTCTTTTATTACAAGGTTTACCGCCAGGCATATACTTTCATCATCCACACCTACGGCCACAATATTATGGCTATCGTGCGATACCGACGATGCAATGGCTCCTTGTTTTAAACCTATGTTTTTTATAAATGCTTTTGCAATGGGCGCATCATTATAACGGTTAACCACCACAATTTTTAAAATGTCGTTTTCAATATCCGAAATTATTTCACCCGCTAATACAAAAGCAGGGGTCATCATTTTATTGGTGATGAGTTGTCCTTCCAATGCTTCTATAACTTTTATTTGCGGCTGGGCAGGCAATGCTTTTATAACAAAATCTTCCTGCTTTTTTTTATGGCAGTTAAATTTATTTATGGGTAATGAGGCAACAGATTCAATAAACGTTTTTCCATTTTCTGCTACCAGGTTTCCGTCAATATAGGTTTTTAGCACTTTAAAATCTACCATGTCTTTTACCATAATAAAATCTGCAGCATCATTTATACGGAGTATTCCGTTTTTCATTTTGTAATGCAATACTGGGTTTATACAAGCCGCCTGCAATATTTTAAAAATATCAATACCATTTGTCACAGCCCTTGCACACAGTGCATTTATATGGCTTTCTGCAAGGCTGTCCGGGTGTTTATCATCGCTGCAAAACATCATATTTTGCCAATGGTCATTCAGCAGTTCTATTAACGCATCAAAGTTTTTTGCAGCGCTGCCTTCTCTAATCAAAATTTTCATGCCTTGCAAAAGTTTATCCAGTGCTTCATCTGCAGTAAAACATTCATGATCTGTACTTATGCCCGCTTCAATATATTTTTTTGCCTCTTCTCCTCTTAATCCTGGTGCATGACCATCCACCGGTTTGTTTAATATTTTTGCGGCAGCTATTTTTTTCATTACCGCTGCATCACCCTGCAACACACCCGGAAAATTCATCATTTCGCTCAGGTAAAATATTTCGGGCATGGATAATAACTGTGCTACATCATCACTATTTAATGCTGCGCCTGCCGTTTCAAAAATAGTGGCAGGCACACAACTTGGTGCACCAAAGTGAAATTTAAATGGCACTTTTTTACCATTATCAATCATAAATTGTACGCCCGCCATCCCACATACATTCGCTATTTCATGCGGATCGCTGATGGTGCCGGTAGTGCCATGTATAACCGCAAGCCTTGCAAACTCACTCGGTATAAGCATGCTGCTTTCTATATGCACATGACTGTCAATAAACCCCGGTAAAATATAAGGCTGGTCTGCCCAAATTTTTTCATCTATCTTGTCTATGGCAGTAACAGTACCGTTATTCACCTGCACTTCACCAAAAAATATTTCTCTGGCAATTATATCTACTATATTACCTATGACTTTAAAATTGTGCATATTTATGTTATGAGCGGTTTAAAATAATGATACGGTAACCAGCAACGATAATAAGATACCATACTTTTGTAAAGGAAATGAAATATTAAATCAAAATCAAACAACATGAAAATTTTAAAAAGTTTATTCATTGCAGGAATTGCCTTTACCTCATTAAACGTAAGTGCACAAACCGCAGACGAAATAATTGCAAAAAACATTGAAGCTATGGGTGGTACTGCAAAATTGGCTACCCTTACTTCTGTAAAAATGAGCGGTAACATGAGTGCACAAGGGCAGGACTTTCCTATTACCATTACAAAATCTCACCTAAAGGGAATGCGGGTAGACCTGGATATTATGGGGCAGGCATGCTACCAGATTATTACGCCGGAAAAAGGATCTATGTTTTTTCCTATACAGGGAATGACGGAGCCGAAAGAAATGGATGCAGAAGCATTAAAGTCCGGACAATCACAATTAGATATACAAGGTGGTCTTTTTAATTATAAAGAAAAAGGAAAGACAGTAGCGCTTTCAGGCAATGAAAAGGTGGATGGTGCAGATGCTTTCAAACTAAAACTAACAGACAAAGCGGGCAAACTTACCACCTATTTTATAGATGCTAAAACATTTAGGATAATAAAAAGTGCTGGTAAAGCATCTATGAATGGGCAGGAAATGGATATGGAAACTTCCTTTTCCGATTATAAGCAAAATGCCGATGGCTACTGGTTTGCATACACAATGACCACGCCAAACGGACCAATGACTTTTGACAAAATTGAAACAAACGTAAAAGTAGACGAAAGCATTTTTAAGAACTAAGTATATAGGTTTATACAGAAAGCCGCTCTTTAAAAGGGCGGCTTTTTATTTAAAAAAATAGCGGTTGATTGTAAAAGATAAAGAAGAGTTTGTGCTTCTATAATCCATACGATGCTAGCGTTTTTGTTACTAAAATTTTGAAAGTAATTTTGCACTCCAGCCGGCGATATATTTTTGTAAGGTAATATTAATAAACATTCTCCAATGCTTGTTTTTTTACCAGCCGTTACAGTATATGGTTTCAATAAAATTAAAAACCCCACAGTAGCTTTTTGTTATGCCCCTAAACGGTTGTATCTTCCAAATCTAATAATAATTATACAATGAGAAAGCCTCTACTGCTGCTTGCATCGTTTCTATTCACTGCAATTTCATTCGCACAAAAAAATAAAATTGCTGCTCCTGCGAATACAGATAGTGTTTTATTAAGTAAAGTAAAATACCGTTCCGTAGGCCCTTACCGTGGCGGTAGAAGCTGCGCAGTAGCAGGTGATACAAAAAATAAAAATACTTTTTATTTTGGCAGCACAGGCGGCGGTGTTTGGAAAACAATAGATGGCGGCAGCAACTGGAAAAATATTTCTGATAAATATTTTGGCGGCAGCATAGGCAGTGTAGCCATTGCACCCAGTGATAACACAATTATTTATGCAGGCGAAGGAGAAAATACTTTACGGGGAAATGTGAGCGAAGGGTTTGGAATATGGCGATCTGACGACGCAGGCAAAAGCTGGAAAAACCTTGGGCTTAAAGATACAAGGCATATTGGCCGTATTGTTATTCATCCAAAAAATGCGGATATTGTTTGGGTAGCAGCAACAGGACATTTATTTGGCGGCAATGAAGAGCGTGGCATTTTTAAAACCGTAGACGGTGGCAAAACCTGGAAAAAAGTTTTGTATGTAAATGATAAAACGGCCTGCAGCGAATTGATAATGGAACCCGGCAACCCTAGCGTGTTGTACGCAGGCACATGGCGTATACAGCGTACGCCATATAGTTTAGAAAGCGGTGGCGATGGCGGTGGTCTTTGGAAGAGCACAAATGGCGGCGATACCTGGAAAAACATTTCTGCAGCTAAAGGATTGCCCAAAGGTTTGTGGGGCATTGTTGGCGTATCGGTTTGCCCATCTAATACAGATAAAATTTATGCACTAATAGAAAATGCAGCCGGCGGTTTATTTGTGAGTACCGATGCCGGCGAAAGCTGGGCACTGCAAAGCAGCGATAACAATATAAGACAGCGTGCATGGTATTACAGTAAAATTTTTGCAGATCCTAAAAATGAAAATATTGTGTATGCGCTTAATGTAAATTTTTTAAAAAGTACAGATGGCGGTAAAACTTTTAAAAATATAAATACGCCACATGGCGATCATCATGATTTATGGATAGACCCGGAAGATGGGAGCAGAATGATAATTGCAGACGACGGCGGTGCACAAATTAGTTTTGATGGCGGCAATAATTTTAGTACCTATTTAAATCAGCCAACGGCGCAGTTTTACAGGGTAAGCACAGATAATCATTTTCCTTACCGCATATTGGGGGCACAGCAGGATAATTCTACCGTACGCATTTTATCCCGTAGCGATGCTGGCGAAATTACACAGGACGACTGGCAGGCAACGGCTGGTGCAGAGAGCGGTTATGTAGTGGCAGACCCGCTGAACCCTGATATTGTTTATGGTGGAAATTACAGCGGCTATTTATCCCGGCTGGATCACAGGACTGGCGAAAACCGTGCAGTGAGTGTATGGCCCGATGACCCGCTGGGTGGCGGTGCAGATGTGAGTAAATACCGCTTTCAATGGAACTTCCCTATATTTTTTAGCCCGCACAACCCTAAAAAATTATATGCAGGCGGCAACATTTTATTTGCTACAGAAAATGAAGGCGCAAACTGGAAGGCACTCAGCGGAGACCTTACCACAAACGATAAAACAAAACAACAAAGCAGCGGCGGTGCCATTACAAAAGATAATACAGGTGTAGAAGTGTATTGCAGCATTTTTACTGCAACAGAATCTGCGTTGGAAAAAGATTTATTGTGGACGGGCAGCGATGATGGTTTGATAAACGTAAGTAAAGATGGTGGACAACATTGGGAAAACGTAACCCCAAAAAATGCCAGCAAGGGCATGATGTGGAACTGTGTGGAAACAGATCCTTTTGAAAAAGGGAAAGCATATTTTGCAGGTACAAAATATAAAAGTGATGATTTTGCACCGTATATTTTTAAAACAGAAGACTATGGAAAAACATGGACGAAAATTACAAGCGGCATTGCTGCAATGCATTTTACAAGATGCCTGCGTGCAGATAAAAAAGTAAAAGGTTTGTTGTATGCCGGTACCGAATATGGCATGTACATTAGCTATGATGATGGTGCAAACTGGAAATCTTTTCAGCTAAACCTGCCAATGGTGCCCATTACAGATCTTACCATAAAAGAAAATGATTTGGTGGTGGCTACACAAGGTCGTGCATTTTGGGTACTGGATGATCTTAGCATTGTACAACAAAAACAAAGTACTATAACAGATAAAAATATTCACCTCTTTGCTGTTAATGATGCTTACCGTTATGAAGGCGCTCAAAATTTGAATGCAAAAAACGCTGGTATAAACCCACCAAATGGATCAGTTATAAATTACTACCTCAAAAATGTAATTGATTCTGCAAAAGTGAGTATTGAAATTTTAGATAAAAATAAAAAACAGATTAAATTATTTTCCACCACAGCAAAAGAAAAAGAAGATAAAATAGAAGTAGCAAAAGGAATGAACAGTTTTGTATGGGATATGAATTATGCACCTGCAGAAAAAATAGAAGGGCAAATTTTATGGCATGGAACTGTACCCGGCCCCAAAGCTGCACCCGGTAATTATTTTTATAAAATAAAAAATGAAAAAGATTCTGCCGATGGAAGTTTTATTATAAAAGCGAACCCTGCTTATAAAATTACCCAGCAGGATTATGAAGAACAATTTAATTTTTTGCTTGCAGTTAGAGATAAGTTTAATGAGATACAAAAAGCAGGAAAAAATATAAGAGATGTGCGTAAGCAGATAAACGATTTTGCAGAAAAGCAGGGTAAAGATATTCCGAAAGATATAAAACTACAAGCAGATACGATTAACAAACAAATGACCATTATTGAAGAAGCACTGCATCAGACCAAAGCAAAAAGCGGGCAGGATGTATTAAATTTTCCTATTAGGTTAGATGATAAAATTTCTGGCCTTTATGATTTTGCCGTAAGCGGAAACGCAGCACCAGCAAAGCAGGTAAAGGAAGCCTATACAGAACTAGCTGCACAGGCAGATATACAATTAAGCAAATTAAAAAAAATAATGGAGGATGAAGTGGTAAAATTAAATGGAATGATAAGGGAGAAATTGCTGCCGGTAATTGGGTTGAAAAAGGAATAAATTGATGACTTTATTAACAGGTTGTTTTTACTATATAAGAAAAGCCCGATGGTAACTAATAAAGTATCACCGGGCTCTTTTATTAAATTTTTATTATTATTTACCAGAAGGCATAACCACTTCAGGCGTTACTTCTGTAAGTTTTTCATCTGCTGCTTTTT
>JANXXM010000009.1 GCA_025350645.1 Ferruginibacter sp. | reverse complement strand
TTTAAATTCTTTAAATACTAAATCTTTAGGAGCATGACATGATGACAAAAATAATATAATTACCACTATTAGTTGGAGGAGTCGGGGGGTCAATCTTTTCATTAACTTTTTTCTTTTATTAAAGTTACAAAAATAGGAAGGCTGTTAAAAAAATACTTTTGGAGATGAAAATTTGTTACTAACTTATTTTGGATCTTTTTAAAAAAGAAATTTCATATTAAAATAAAAAATGCCTAAATAATTTTGTAAATAAAATTTATTATAAAATATTCATAATAAACATTTTATAATATCTATATAGAACAACAATTTATTATTTTTCTCATTTTTTTCTCATTTTTCTCATACATTAGCACTTACAAGAAAGTTATCTTAGAAAATAAAATAATAATTATTAAATTATTCATAATGTATTATTTATAAATATTTAATGAATAAAAAGTTTATTAAATAGCCTTAAATAATTTATTTGTAATCAGAAAAATTGATTTTTCCTATAAAAGTCTTTTCTTTTATAAAGTGAAAGTGGTAAACAGCTTTCATATAATGTTACCAGAAACGAAAGAAACTGATAAAATTGATTTTATATGGAGGCGTAATTTTGTCAGTATTTATTAATAATTTTTAGTTTTTTAAAAGTTAAAAGAATAGTATAAATTCAGTTAATTAAAAAAATATTATGCTGATATTTTTTTTCAGTATTCTAATATTTTAATACATTTTTTATTTAATGTGAATGCTAAATTTTTGTATTTATTTTTTTATTGTGTGTGTTAACAAATAATTATTAAATTGAAGTTTGCTTTTTGTTTTTAGAAATTTATTCCAGCAGATAGATTAAAATACATGAAAAAATTTTTACCTTTCTTTATAGTGTTTTTTTGCAGTTTTACAGTTTACTCTCAGGGGTTTTCCAATAAAGGAAAAGACTTTTGGCTGGTGTTTCCGTCACATATTCCTTCTGGTGCTGCCCAGGCTCAGATGGGACTTTTTTTTACGTCTGATCAAAACTCATCTGGCACAATAACGGTTAATGGTTTTTCAACCACATTTACTGTAATTGCAAATCAGGTTACAGGTCCAATAGATATTCCTTTTACAAATGCAAATATTGGGACTGTAAATACTGTTGTAAACAAGGGTATTCATGTGCAGGTAAATGCCGGGCAACCATCCGTTGTATTGTATGCACATATTTATGCTGGCTTTAGATCTGAAGCTTCGCTAATATTGCCTGTTAATACGTTGGGTAAAAAATATATATCTACTAATTTTTGGCAAGCTTCCACTAATGGTTCTCAATCTCAGTTTAATATTGTAGCAACAGAAGCTAATACGGTAGTTCAATATCAGCTAAGAACAAACGGTGTGCTTAGCCCTACACCTGTGGTAGTAAATCTTCCAAACCCAGGAGATCAGATACAAGTACAGAATGTACAGGATTTAAGCGGCAGTATCATAGAATCTATATCAAGTGGAACAGGAGGGTGTAAAAAAATTGCAGTATTTTCTGGTAGTTCTGCATTATCTATAGGCAGGCTTGGCTGCAATGGTGGTAGTTACGATCCTTTGTATCAGCAATGTTATCCTATAAGTAGTTTCGGTAAAAATTTCGGTATAATCCCTTTTTTAAATAATGCCAATGGGTACCATATAAGGATCATTGCATCAGAAGATAATACAACTGTTAACGTTAATGGAACTAATATTACTTTAAATACGGGGGAATATTTTCCGGCAACTTCGGCTAATCCTGTTCCTTATACCACAGCTTTAACAATAATATCAGATAAACCAATAACAGTATCTCAGTATCTGATGAGTGCAGGTTGTGCAGGTTCTACAAATATTCCGGGACAATCAAACCCGCAAGGCGATCCTGATATGATTATACTTAACCCAGTGGAACAAAATATAAGTGACATCAATATATTTTCGTCTAACCTACAAAATATTCGTACAAAATATTTAAATGTATATATTAAAACTATAGCAGCCCCAAGTTTTAGGATAAATAATGCTTTGCCCACAGGTACATTTATACCAATGCCTCAAAACAACGGATATTCATATTTAAGAGAGAATTTAACTACCTATCCTATCACATCTTTCAGGTTAAAGGCAGATAGTGGTTTTAATGCAATAAGCTACGGAATGGGCGACGCAGAATCTTACGGCTACTCTGCAGGTACAAACGTAAAAGACTTATACCAGGTAATAAGCATTGTTAATCAATATAGCATAGAAGAAGGAACATCTGTGTGTGTAGGGTCTCCCTATAAATTTAAAATTCAATTACCCTACAGGCCATTAAAACTTACCTGGACTTTAAGCGGCATTACAGGTTTACTGCCCAACAATAATACAGTTGTGCAAAATCCTGATCCTTCCTGTACCACGCTTACCGGTACGGACGCCACAACTTTTGTATGCCATGATTCTACAACAATTATAAATGGAAAACAGGTGTGGTTTTACTCTCTGCCTGCATACTATACAACAACTGCTCAAGGCTCATTCCCGGTAAATATCGATGCACTTACTTCTAATTTAGATGGATGTGGCACAACACAGGATATTGATTTTGATCTGCTGGCTTCCAATCCGCCTATTGCCAATTTTACTTTTACACAGCCTGGCTGTATAGCAGACCAGGTACAATTTACAGATGCTACACTTACCACAAAACCAAATTACCATTGGTATTGGGATTTTGATGACCCAGGTAGTGGTGCGGCTAATTTTTCTAACCTGCAAAATCCTGTTCATACCTTTACCACAGCCGCTACACACAATGTACGTTTTTCAAGTATTACTACCCCAGGCTGCGTAAGCGATACAATATCAAAACCGGTAGTAGTAGTCCCACAACCAAGCGCCACTGTATCCGGAACAACATCAGTTTGTATAAATAATACCTCTCCGGATATAAGCTTTACCGCAACAGGTGGTACTGCACCCTATACTTTTACTTACAATATAAATGGCGGAGTGGCTGCGACTATTACAACCACAACAGGAAATACAATTACCTTACCGGTTTCAACAACCATTGCAGGCACGTTTGTATATAAATTATTGAGTGTGAAAAATGCACCTTCGGCTGTTTGTATCACAGATCTTTCTGCTTTAAATTTAACTGCAACAGCAATAATAAAATCAAATACCAGCATAACATTATCATCTGCGGCAGTTACAGCATTGCAAACGCCATGTTTAAATACAGCTATTACAAACATTACATATAGTATACAAAATGCCACCGGTGTTTCGGTTACAAATCTTCCAACAGGGGTCATCTATAATTATGCAGCTGGTACCGGGGTACTTACAATAAGTGGTACACCGACAGTTATTTTGGGCAGCCCAACTTACACTATAAGCGTAACGGGCGATTGTTTACCCGCTTCAATAACTGGCAGCATTACAGTAAAACCTGATGGTATAATTAATTTAACTTCTGCTGCAACTTCTGCAAACCAGGTTGTATGTAAAAATGCATCTATAATACCCATAGTTTATGCTGCAGCAATACCCAGCACAGGCTTTACTGTTACGGGGTTGCCTGCTGGTGTTACAGGTTTGCAAACGGGAAATATTTTTACTATTTCCGGAACCCCAACAGTATCTAATGCTGCCGCATATTTGTATACAGTAACAGCTACAGGCGGCGGTTGTGCGGAGCCTTCTCTTGCTGGTATCATTCTTGTAAATGCTTTACCCACATCAAATTTTATTTATACTACACCCACCTGCGAAACAAGAAATATCAATTTTAATTCTTCTGCTTCATTACCCAATATTGGTTCAATTACAGGTTGGTTATGGAACTTTGGAGATCCTGCTAGTGGTATTTCAAATACATCAAACTTGCCAAACCCGGATCATATTTTTAGTGCTGCCGGCAATTATAGTGCTACCCTTAAACTCACTACAAACAACGGTTGTGAGAATATACCTGTGCCGGTTAATGTTACTGTTAGTAAAAAACCACTGGCTGGTTTTATAATGCCTAGGGTATGCTTGCTGGATGCGTATGCACAATTTTTTGATACATCTACAATTGTTACGGGTAGCATAACTAACTGGCAATGGGTTTTTGGAGATGCAGCTGCCAATGCCGGAAACCCTAATACCTCAACTGCACAAAATCCTACACATGTTTATCCTGCCATTGGCAATTATAATATTGATCTTATAGTAACTACAAATGCCGGTTGTAAAGACAGTTTAGTAAACCAACCTCTTGTGATAAGTGCAGGTAACCCTGTATCTAATTACACTTTTTTAAACCCAATTAATTTATGCACAAATGATTCTGTTGCGTTACAAAATAAATCTACTATTGGCAGCGGCAACATTACTAAACTCGTTATTTACTGGGACGATATAAATCAGCCATTATTAACTGATACCATACAAGTGCCTGTATTTAATTCGATATATAAACATAAATATCCCACACAAAATACAACACAAAATTACCAGGTAAGAATGCGGGCTTTTTCTGGTAATACGCAGTTTTGCTCTAGTGATAAAGTTGTAACCATAACCGTGCATGGAACACCTAATGTTTCGCTTGCTGCATTACCAGATGTATGTTTAAACAATGGCCCTGTTCAACTAACCCAAGGTGGAGAAATAGTTGAGGGCGCACCCATAACCCATGCAGGTATATACAGTGGAGCAGGAGTGAGTAGTACTGGTTTATTTACACCAACTACTGAAGGCAGTTTTAATATTACTTATAGCTATACCACCTCATTTGGCTGCGTAGATTCTAAAACATTACCCATAAAAGTATTGGCAGCACCACAGGCAGTTATAATGGTAAATAATATTCGGTGTGAAAAAAGTCCTGTTATTTTTTCTCAAAATTCTACGGCACCTGTAGGCACCATCACTCAATGGATATGGAATTTTGAAGGAATAGATGAATTGCATACAAATGGTAACCCTGTAACCCATACGTTTAATAACGCCGGACCGCAGAATGTTTATCTTACGGTGATTACCAATGACGGTTGTAAAAGTACCAAAACCTTATTGCCTGTAGCTATAAACATAAGACCAAAACCTGATTTTAGTTTTACTGCCAATGCATGTTTGCCTAATGCAAAAATTGACTTTACCAATTTAACTCCGAATATTTCAGATTTTATATACAGGTGGACTTTTGATAACCCGCCACTTAATGTGCAGGATTCATCCAATGCTGTAAACCCACAGCATTTTTATAGTACTTTGGGTCCTCACTCGGTTACACTTATTGCTGTATCGCCCCTCACTGGCTGCCTTTTTTTCAAAAATGAAATACTCAATACCATACATCCTGCTCCACTGGCAAGCTTCGATTTTAGCCAGCCAGCTATTTGTGTAAATAAAAATGTGAGTGTTGTTTTTAATGGCAATGCTGCAGGCGGAACCATTACAAATTATAATTGGAATTTTGGTGATAATACACTGGTTACAGGTCCTGCACCTGCACCTCATACATACAATACTGCAAATACTTTTACGGTAAAATTAAATATAGTGAATAGCTTTGGTTGTACAGATGATACCAGCCGGTTATTTACGGTATACCCTTATCCTGTTGTAAATGCTGGTGCAGATTTCTTTGTGTTGGAAGGTGGTTCGGATACACTTAGACCAATTGTTACCGGAAATGATTTGGTTTATTCATGGACAGCCTCGACAACGCCTTCGTATTTAAACAGTACGAGTATAAAAAACCCGGTTACAAGCCCAGTTAAAGATGTAACCTACACACTAAAGGTTACCGCAAGAGGCGGTTGTTTTTTAACGGATAGTGTTTTTGTAAAAGTGCTCAAATTTCCGCAGATACCCAATACATTTACACCAAACAATGATGGAATACACGATTTATGGGATATTGCCTATTTATATACTTACCCCAATAACAGGGTGCAGGTTTTCACCAGAACCGGGCAACTGGTATTTGAATCTAAAGGATATTCAAAACCTTGGAATGGTACTATGAATGGTAAATCTTTGCCGCTAGATACTTATTATTATATCATAGAACCAGGCAATGGAAGAAAGCCATTAACGGGATATGTAACTATATTAAAGTAAAAAAGTAAATATATTGGTTACAAGAAGTAAAAGAAAAGAATAGAAGGAACAAATAATTTAAATAAAAAAAAGAAAAGAAGGAAAAAGAAAAGAAGAAAAGAAGAGTTTGCTTTAAAAGAGCGTTATCAATTTTTGGTAAACAAACGATCTGCTTTCCCCCTAGGGAATTAGTGGAATAAATAATGGTTAAAATTTATTTTTAATAATATCAATAAAATAATTTCTTCGCCAGTAGGTGAAAATAATAAAGATGAAACATTTTGTATTATCGATTATAATGGTGGCCTTATATATTAATATCGTGGCACAGGCAAAACCAGCATACTCACAGTATGTGCTTAATAATTATATTTTGAACCCCGCACTGGCTGGGGTAGAAAATTACACTGATATAAAACTTAGTTTGCGTAAACAGTGGACGGGTATTGATGGTGCGCCAACAACAACATACATTACAGTTCAGGGACCAATTGGTAAATCTGATTACAGAACAAGTGCAACATCTTTTGCCGTACCAGGGGAAAACCCACGGGGTAAACAATACTGGGAAAGCTATACCGCCCCCGAAGCACACCATGGTATTGGTTTTACTGCTGTAAATGATAAGGCAGGTTATATAAGCCGGTGGAGTGTGGCAGCCAGTTATGCTTACCACAAACCATTAGGTATAAAAACCACATTGGCCGCCGGTATAAATGTTGGAGCTACCGGTATTACGCTGGACAGAAGCAAAATAATTTTGGCAAACCTGGATACTTATGACCCTGCCATCGGGATTGTAAATGGTGAAATAAAAAAAATAAAACCAGAAATAGGTGTTGGACTTTGGCTTTACTCCGCACGTTATTTTATGGGTATATCTGTTTTAAATATCGTGCCGGGCAAAGTAAAGTTTGCTCCCGATAATAAATATGCTACCTATTATACCCCTAATTATTTTGCAACACTGGGATACCGGTTTGCGGTGGGGGAAGATTTTTCTTTAATACCCTCTTTAATGATACAGTATTGGGAGCCGCAACTAACGGGCACACATGTAAATGCAAAACTGCAATATAGAGATGAGGCATGGGTAGGTGGCAGCTATCGTATATCAAATCTTATATCCGGCTATTCTGCAATGGCAGGCTTTAATATTTCTAATAGTTTTAATATTGGATATTCTTATGAAGTGGCTACCACAGGTCGTTTGCGAACATACACGGGTAACACGCACGAAATTATCATTGGTTTTTTACTGGGTAATAAATACAGTGATGCATGCCCGAGAAATGTTTTTTGATTTTTATGAGTATTAACTATCAGTAATAAAATGCAGTTGCAAAAGTATTCGTTTACCAAAAGTATAATTATTCAACATCAATAATTTTTTTTGCTAATAGATTAAAATATGAAAAAAATCCTGTTATTTTTCTTTACAGTATTGGCCGCTTCTGCCTTTGGGCAAAAAATTAAATGGATATCTTTTAAATGGGCTGGCGACAGCATTTCCGGTAAATATTTTGATAAATTGGCAATGACAATTCCTGTAACGCTGGATAATCTGCCCTATAAATTAAATATGCAACTAGACCTGGGGGCTACCGTAACAGTTATTTATGGAAACTCCGCACAGCCATATCTGGAAGCGCATAATGATCTCAAAAATAAAATTGATACTACTTTAAAATTTTGGATACAAAGCCAGCGAAATCCAATGTTCCGGGGTATTGATTTAAAATTGGGCAATGTTTCTTTCGGACAAAGAAATATTGGTTACTTCAAAGGCTTTGGCGATAATATTGCAAAAGATTCTATAAACAGCAGTACAGAAAAACAAATAGGAACGATAGCACCGGATTTATTTGAAAATAAAATACTAATTATTGACTACCCTCATAAAAGAATTTGTGTAACAGATGAAATTCCAAAACAATATCTCAAAGCAGCATTTAGATCTTATAAAATAAAAGACGGGAGAATAAAAATACCTCTTACTATAAATGGAAAAAACGAAGATGTAATGTTTGATACTGGTTCCAGTTTATTTGCGCTGATAACAACAAAAGAAAAAGCAAATGCGATTTCGAATAATAATATTACAGATTCCATTAAAATATCTAGCTGGGGCGAATATTATATGGTATACGGGAGCTCTATAAATAAACCCGTAATGTTTGGAAACAAAAAACTAATGAAAGCGAATGTATATTATGATAACCAAAAATCGTCTGAGGATTTTTACAGAGAAGAGCAGGTACTTGGAATAACAGGGAATGCTTATTTTCTAAAAAACGTGGTTATAATCGATTATAAAAATAAAAGATTTGGTGTACAATAATCTTTGTACTTACATAGCAGGAGATTAGTTTTTTACTTCTTAATTTGTAACTATTCAGTCCTGAAAGTACCTCATATCCTTGAGTAATTCTTTTTTTTATATTTTATTTATTTCGGATTTTGTCTGTATAGCTTACTGTTTTTAAAAATCTGTTTTTTATGCACTTTATTATTTGGATTTGTGTATTA
>JANXXM010000180.1 GCA_025350645.1 Ferruginibacter sp. | reverse complement strand
TTTGAAGTAACCATAACCAAGCAAATAAAACCAGGCAGTGGCTTAGGCTCCAGTGCTGCAAGTGCTGCCGGTGCTGTGGTTGCCGCCAATCATCTTATCGGGAATATTTTTTCTAAAAAAGATTTGGTACGTTTTGCTATGGCAGGAGAAAAAGTTGCATCGGGTGTAAAACATGCAGATAATGTTGCGCCCTGTATATTCGGAGGTGTTACGCTTATACGAAGTATTTTTCCGCTGGATATTATTTGTATACCCGCACCGGTTTTATATGTAACAGTAGTGCACCCGCAAATAGAAGTAAAGACGGCAGATGCAAGAAAAATTTTGAGGAAAGAAGTGCTGCTGAAAGATGCCATAAAGCAATGGGGAAATGTGGCGGGATTGGTAGCAGGCCTTATGCAAAATGATTATGCACTTATTGGAAGAAGTTTAGAAGATGTGATTATAGAGCCGGTAAGAAGTATTTTAATTCCTGCATTTGATGCAGTAAAAAAACAAAGTTTATCTGTGGGTGCTTTGGGAGGTGGAATATCAGGATCTGGCCCATCTGTTTTCATGCTTAGCAAAGATGAAACTACGGCAAATAAAATAGCAATTGAAATGAAAAATATTTATACCGGTATTGGGTTGGATCATTATACTTATGTAACAACAATAAATAGGGAAGGTGTAAAAATAATATCAGCATAATTGTTTTGACAGGGCAAAAGATCTAATCAAAATAAAAAATAATTTAAATCTATGTGGTATTTCAGCACAAATAAAAAATCACCAAAAGTAAATTTTAAGGAAGCAACCATACTGGGGCAGGCACCGGATAAGGGTTTGTATTTTCCGGAAACGATACCCATTTTTCCTAAAACGATAATGGATAATATTGAAAATTATAGCGATGAGGAAATTGCATTTGAGGTAATAAAGCCTTATGTTGGAGATACCATACCAGCCGATGTTTTAAGGATATTTGTAGCTGAAACAATTAATTTTTCTATACCGCTCGTACCGGTAAATGCTAATATTTTTTCTTTAGAATTATATCATGGTCCCACGCTTGCTTTTAAAGATATTGGCGCAAGATTTATGAGCCGCTGCCTTAGTTATTTTGTAAAAAATGATCATAAAAAAGTTACGGTGCTGGTGGCCACATCTGGTGATACCGGCGGTGCGGTAGCCAATGGTTTTTATGATGTGCCCAATGTAGAAGTAATTATTTTATACCCTTCGGGAAAAGTAAGTACCGTGCAGGAAAAGCAATTAACCACCCTGGGTAAAAATATTCATGCGCTGGAAGTACAAGGCACTTTTGATGACTGCCAGCAAATGGTAAAAGATGCTTTTGCTGATGAAGAACTGTGTAAAAAAATATTCTTAACTTCTGCCAACTCTATAAATGTTGCCAGGTGGTTGCCACAGCAATTTTATTATTTTTTTGCGTACAAACAATGGAAAAATAAAATGAATCTACCTGTAATAGCCGTGCCCAGTGGCAATTTTGGAAACATTTGTGCAGGGCTGCTAGCACAGGCTTCTGGCCTGCCCGTGGCTCATTTTATAGCTGCCTGCAATGCTAATGATGTAATACCCCATTTTTTTGATAATAATGAATACATTCCTAAAAAAGCGGTAGCCACTATTTCCAATGCAATGGATGTAGGCAACCCCAGTAATTTTATAAGGATACTGGAAATATTTTCCGGCAACATTAATAGACTAAAAGAAAAACTGAGTGCGGTGTCAATAACGGATGATCAAACAAAAGCAACTATAAAAAAAGTATACGAAGAAGAAAATTATTTGCTAGATCCGCATGCGGCAGTAAGTTACGCAGCATTAAAAAATTATTTAGCTGTACATGCACTACAAACAGGAATATTGATAGAAACGGCGCACCCTGTAAAATTTTATGATGTGGTAGAACCGGTAATTGGCGCAAAAGTTTCTATACCACTGCATTTGCAGTCGCAATTGACACTCGAAAAAAAATCAATATTAATGGAAAATAGTTTTACTGCCCTTAAAGAATATTTGTTACGATAATAACATTTCAATGTGCGGAATACCATCTTCGTCATATACTTCCCCCATTTGTACAAAACCAAAACTTTCGTAAAATAATTTCAGGTAAAGCTGTGCTCCTATTCTTATTTTTTTTGTATGATATATTTTTTTTGTTTGTGCAATTGCTTTTCTCATTAATAAAATACCAAAGCCATTTTTTCTTTGCGAAGGTGAAGAAAGCACACGGCCAATACTAGCTTCTTTGTATGAGATGCCAGGTGGTAAAAGTCTTGCATAAGCCGCTATGGTTTTGTTTGAATAGGTAAAAAGATGTAATGCATTTTTGTCTTTATCATCAGCATCCTGGTAAACACATTGCTGTTCTAACACAAAAACATCATTGCGTATTTTTAATATATCGTATAATTCTGCTACATCCAGTTCATCAAATTTTTTGCAAAGCCATTTCATATTTTAGGGTATTATTTTTTATTTTCTTCATTCATTTTTAACAGCATCATTTGTGCAATACCTGTTGCTCTTTTTTTGTAAGAGATGCTTTTTCTCCGGTAAAATATTTATCTATTGTTTCATTAAAAATAGTAAGCCAGGCATTAAAATGTTTGTACTGCAAAGGATAAATTTTGTTGATATCATAATGAGCCTGCATTGCATTTTTTTGTACACTGGCTTATCCAGTAAAATGTTTCCCCAAAAATCTGTTATTAGCGGAATGTGAGATCCCAGTTCTATGGAAAAACTTCTGTAAAAAAAATTCCAATCGTTTTATCAATAATTACTTTTTTGTAAAAAGCTTTTATCAATATGCTGATGTTGTTTCTACTGGCAATATCTTCTTTAGTACCCATATTTATTTTGCCAGCGAACTTTTAAAAATTTTCTTATTTCTTCTTCCCTTGCATTTTTTTGTGGGTCGTAGAATGCAGTGCCTGCAATAGTTTCAGGTAAAAATTCCTGTGTGGTAAAGTTGTTTTCAAAATTATGAGCATATTTATAGTCCTTACCATAATCCATATTCTTCATAAGTTTTGTAGGCGCATTGCGCAGGTGCAGCGGTACAGCTAGATCCCCGTATTTTTTTACTGCAGCCAGTGCATCGCCAATCGCCCTGTAAGATGCATTGCTTTTTACTGATGTGGCTAAATAAATGGCACATTGAGAAAGTATGATCCTGCTTTCCGGGTAGCCAATCATATTTGCTGCCTCAAAAGTATTGGTAGCAAGCAGCAGTGCATTGGGATTAGCATTCCCAATATCTTCGCTGGCAAAAATTACCATACGGCGTGCAATAAATTTTACATCTTCGCCGCCTTCTATCATTCTTGCAAGCCAGTATACCGCACCATTAGGGTCACTGCCACGCATGCTTTTTATAAATGCAGAAATAATATCGTAATGCTGTTCGCCTTTTTTATCATACAGCGCAATCCGTTGCTGTGCAATTTCCATTACTGCATCATCTGTAATTAAAACATTTTTACCCATTACATCACTTACCAGCTCCAGCAGGTTTAATAATTTTCTTGCATCGCCACCGCTTATATTTATCAGTGCTTCTGTTTCTTTAAGTTCAATATTTTTTTTGCTGAGAATACTATCTTTTTCAATAGCATCTTTTAGCAATTGAATGAGTTCTTCTTTATCCAATGCTTTTAAAACATATACCTGGCAGCGGCTCAGCAATGCACTGTTTACTTCAAAAGATGGATTTTCTGTGGTAGCACCAATAAGGGTAATCGTTCCTTTTTCCACAGCGCCCAGCAAAGCATCCTGCTGCCCTTTGTTAAAACGATGAATTTCATCAATAAATAAAATAGCACCGGGTTGTGATTTTGCTTCTTCTATTATTGCTCTAATGTCTTTTACACCGGATGATATAGCACTGAGTGTATAAAATTTTTGTTGCAGTGTATTTGCAATAATATTTGCAATGGTTGTTTTTCCCGTGCCGGGTGGCCCCCATAAAATCATGGAAGGTACTTTGCCTTTTTCTATTGCGGTACGCAAAATACTTCCTTTGCCGGTAAGATGTTTTTGCCCGATAAGTTCATCCAACCCGTGAGGACGAAGGCGTTCGGCTAAAGGAATATTTGTCATGAAGCAAAGGTAAACATTAGCAAAACTTTGGTGTTTGTATGTTTAAAACTTTATTTCAGCATTAGCTCTTTAATATATTTTACCGGCGCACTTCCATAGCTCAAAAACTTTTCGTGAAATTTTTTGAGATTAAAAGATGCACCTTGTTTTTGTTGCAATGCAGTTCTTAAATCATAAATTTCTTTATAGCCGGAAAAATAAGAACACAGTTGTACCTGGCTCACAGAAACTCTTTTCCATTTACCTTCTGCTTCTGCCTTTTGCTGAAATGCCTCATTAATTAAAAAAGATATGGCATCGTTTTTACTCATATTTTTTGTATGAACGCTGTTATCCAGAATAGTGTTGCATACCGTACGAAGATTCCATTTATAATACATGAGCCACATTTCTTTTTCATCATTGCCGTATCCGTTTTCCAGCATCATACGCTCTGTGTACACTGCCCAGCCCTCTACCATAGCACCATTACCAAAAATAGTTTTTATAATACTGGGCGATAAATTAGCGTAAATTAATTGCGCATAATGGCCGGGAATGGCTTCATGTATATTTAATATCTGCAGCATGTAATGATTATACTCCCGCAGATAGCTTTCTGCCCGGTCTTTATCCCAGCCGCTGATACTACCTACATTATAATAGGTATTGCCGTTTTTATCGTACGGCCCTGGCGAAGATATGGAAGCCCCTGCCACGCCAGCCATATACGCTGGTTCTTTTCGCACTACCAGCGGTTTAGAAGGATCGAGGTACAACAATTTTTTATCATTTACAAATTTTGTAAGCACTGGTATTTGTCTTTCTATTTCTGTTTGAAAAGAATCTGGCTGCACATGATTTACAGAAATAGTATCAATCATTCTTTTAATTGCCGCCAGTTTATTTTCTGGTATGGGTTCTTTGCCAAAATATTTTTGCCACAATGATGTGGTAACATCAAACATTTTTTTATGGAGGGTTTCTTTTTCTGCCTGTGCAAAGGCAAACATTTCTTTGGCGGTATAGCCAGATTGAATATCGTATTCAAATTTTTTGGCGTAAAGTTCTTCCCCCAATCTAAAACTGCGTGGTGTGGTATTTTTAAATTCTTTTAAAAAAACTATGTAATCATTAATAGCTGTAGTAGCTTCTGCAGCTCTGCTTACTATTGCTTCTTTTTCTGCTGCCGGTAAATTACTTTTTTTTAATGCTTCTGTAAGATCATCGCTAAAAGCACTCTTGCCTCCTTCATTTTGATCTATGGCAAGCTGTGTATGTTCTATAGTCGGGTTTATAATATTCTGCTTTGCCGTTTCATAATAAGCTTTTACATTTTTCATTTTCAAATAAAAATTACGCAGCCTTATATCTAATAGTTCATAATTATTTGCCAGCATTTCTGCAAAATCGCCACATATATTATAAGTAGCGGGGTTCCATTGGTAAGCTTTGTAGTTATTAATATACCATTGTTGGGCCTCCAGCCTTGCCATTACCATGCGGTAATCTGTTTTATTATTATCATTAAGCAGTTCTATATTAAATTTTTGGAGTGAATCTGTATAAGCTTTACAAAAAGTAATGCTATTATTACGTTCTTTATTATCGGGTAATACTAATATACTGTCGTATTTATGATAACCTTCCCCGCTGGCCCAGTCGGGGTATTGCTTCCAGAGTGCAAGTACAAATCTTTCTTTAAAACTGTTAAAAGCTTTATCCGTTTTGGATTGCTGCATGCTGGCTATTTGTGCAGCCGCCATTGTGGTAGCACAAATAGCAATTGCTATTATTAAAAAAAATTTTTTCATAAGTAGTTTTACAATTTAAATTAGCTGGTTAATCCGTCATTATTTAAAGAATCAATTTACATCTTTTAAAGAAAAGCATCATGAAAAACGGGATTTTACTTTTTTTGGATAGCAATTCTACCTTTTTCTGGTTTTTTTTTGCATTTTATTCCGGGCAAAAGGAGTAAATTTTACATATTTATGCTCTTTTGTAGTAATTTTTCTAAATTTTTTATTTATTTTTTTAAGTTTTTTCTTAGAACTTTTTTGATGATATTTTTTGGTATAAAAAGACCTTTTTACGTATTAAATCATCCATATTTGTATTTTCTCCTCTATTTTTAGAGGGTAATTTTTCGCTAAATTTTTGTACTAATACCCATAACACAGTAAAAATACTATAAAAAAATTTGGCGGTTTACGATTTGCTGTTTATGTTTGTGTTGAAATTGATAATGACGATTACCTCGGTTATTTTCTTTTTTAAAATAAATCCAGTTTTTCTGCAAAAGATTATCCGCTCAGCTTACCCTGCCGGTTTCGATGCAAAACCAACTAACAAGTAAACCACAAAAAAATGAAAACGAACCTTACAAATCTTATCGCAATTTTTATTCTTAGCTTTTCCGTAGTATGCGGTACAAGCAATACTGCAATAGCCCAAAGCAACGGCGGTGGTAATAATACTGGCAATGGCAACAATGGTGGTAATAACAACACTGGTAACAATTTCAACGTTTCTTTTACAACTATCCCTACACTAATAACAGCACCTGCTACAGCATTGTTGCCAGGTGCAAAATATCGTTTTTCAGATGTAGCTAATGGTATTAGTGCAGTAGTAACTATTGTGAGTGCTACAGGTGGTGCCTCAGTAGCTATCTTAGATGATAACACCCTTACCATGCCAGAAGCATTTTCTCCAGCTATAACGGTGCCTGCAAACAGCAACGGCCTTGTAGAATTTAAAATTGAATATTTTAATGGTAATAGTAATAATGCAAAAGCATTGGATACACTGCGTGCAACAGCTATGGATATAGACGGTAGTGGAGATTTACATGAAATAGATGCACTTAACCTTGGTACTGGTGCAGTGGTTTCTTACATGAGCACTACTCCACAAATAAGTGTTGTTCAAAATGGCAATACTTTTACAGGTACCAATATTGCGGGTATAGAATATACAGGTGTAGATACAGCGGCAAAACAAGTAATGTTTACCGTTACTAATAAAGCAGTGAGCAGCTTTACTTACTGGGCTGGTGCAAATAATGGTTATAGCGTTCCAGTTACAAGACAAAAAGGAATCTACTTTAAAGGCTTTAATTATACCCCGGCCGCAACCCTTCCTGTAAAATTGATTTCTTTTGGTGCAGTTGCTGCTGATAAAGTTATTACGCTTAACTGGATTACAGAAAATGAAATTAACAATGATCATTTTGAGGTAGAAAGATCTTTTAGTGGTAATGATTTTTCGCAAATAGCAATAGTATTAGATGGTTTTGATAATGGTAGCAGAAAGAATTATGCTTTAAAAGATAACGCTTCATCTTTGCAGGGTAAAACAGTTGTTTACTATCGCCTAAAGCAAATAGATAAAGATGGTAAATTTGCTTACAGCAATATTGTTATAGCTCGTATGGCAGCTGCAAGTGATGTAAGCATGCAGGTTTCTCCAAATCCTTTTGCAGAAAAAGTAACAGCAAGGTTTAATAGTACTGCAAAAGCTGATGCAGAAATACGTATCGTAAACATAAACGGTGTAACGGTACAGGCTAAGAAAACAATTATAAGCAAAGGATATAATAATGTGCAGATAGATGGTTTATCATCTTTGCCAGCAGGTGTATATGTAGCTACCCTTATTGTAGAGGGCAAGGTAACAGGTACTCAAAAAATTATAAAATAATATTAACTTTTTCTACCAACACAAACATGCAAAAAAAAGATGCCGCCTGGTTAGCGGCATTTTTTTATATGGGTATGTGTGTTTTTTAAAACTATCATCCATTATAACAATTACATGATCTTTTATAAAACCTCGGCTTTGCATAAATAAATATAATCTACTTACCTACCTCTCCAATCAAATTAAAGTAAGATTTAGGCTTATCTCATAATAGTTTCAATATCTGCAGGCTTTATTGGTTTGCTAATTTTTTCTACTTCTGTTACTATAAGATATCCAAAAGGGCCTCCAGCTTTTTTTACAGCATCAATAAGTTTTTGCTGGTCGCTTTCAATAAGCATACCTGTGCTGCCACTCCATATTTCTTTAGTACAAAGGCAGCCAGCAGTAGGAGTAAGCGGGTAATAGGTGGTTCCTTTATACCAATCAGGATCTACAGTAGTGCCATGCGCTATTATTTCTGTACGACCCGCTTTTCCTGCAAAAAAAGTTCCATAGATCGGGTAATAATCTTTTAGAGAAGCAGGTAATAATTTACGGTAAGTCACGCTATCCCACGTACTAATTAAAGAGTCTTTAAAAAAATGAGCTGCTGTTCCTTCAAAAGGCATAGTGAGCTGGATATTGGTAGTAGGGCCAATGAACAAACTTTTAGAAGTATCAAAACCATCCATTCTAAAAATACCCTGTGCTGTGTTGCCATTAGAAATATAAGCAGGCATTCCGCTTACACTTCTTGCAAGCTGGGGCACAAAAAAAATACTACTATCATTATTTTTTATGAAGTTACCTGCAGTATCTCTTACTATTACAAACCCCGGCAAATCCCTGTTTTTATTTTGAAAACTAAAGAGTAAAGTATTGCCGGGTAAATAATCTTTTTTAAAAAACGGAAGAAGAGAAGTTATAGTAAGGACTTTGTTTTTGTGAACTAAAGAATAAGCAAGTTGTTTTAAAATGGCATTATCAGCATCTGCAAAAATTAGTTTTAATAAGTTTTTTTTTATTAAAACGGTATCTGCTCTATTTTTGGACAGCAACAAATAATTAGCTGCCATGGCAAACAGTTTTGGGTCATGTTGCTTTTGTAAAAAAAATCTTATCTCTGGTAAATATTTTCCTTTATAACTGGCGTATAAAACATCCAGCAATGCCTGCGCAAAACTATTTTCATAAAATGATATTTTTTTTACAGCAAAAGAAATTTTGCCGTCAATAAAAACGTTCTTGTAATGGAGGAGTGTTATAGCATAAAAAGCAGCCTGCCAGTTGTTTTGGGTATATGATGATAAAGTTTCATCCAGATTTTTGTTGATGGTATTGCTAACAATATTCTTATAAAGTTTATCCCGGTTTGCAGTGAGGGTATTTTTGTTTTGTTGGCCAAAGCAACAAGCAGCTACAGAAAATAATAAAAAGAAAAATACACGCATTTTATTATAAAGTTAGGGAATTTGGCTGCGCTGTTTTCTAAATAAATATCAATGATATAAAGCCAGAGATTGTTTATTTATTTTCGATAATATTTTTGTAAAGTCTTAAAAAGATCATCTGGGTTAAATGGTTTTGTAACACAATCATCAAAACCATTTTTAAGCAACGACCGGCGGGAGTCTATCAATGCATCAGCCGTAAGTGCAATAATATTTATGCGCTTTATTTTTTCATCTGCAGATTCCCGTATTTTTTTTGTGGCTTCTCTTCCATCCAGCAATGGCATTTGTAAATCCATTAAAACAAGATCAAAAGATTCTTTCTCCACAATATCCACGGCATCTCTGCCATTACCTACTAGCTTGCTTTCAATATGCCATTTTTGTAAAAAGCGGATAATAACCATTGCATTTATTGAATTATCCTCTGCTACCAATATTTTCATTCCTTCCAGGCTGTCATTCTTTTGGCGGATGATATTTTCTGCGGCAAGTTCATTATTGATAGGGTAAATATGTTTATCAAAAGTAAGTATGGTACTAAACACAGATCCTTTACCATGTACACTTTCTACTTTTATACTGCCACCCTGCAGTTCTACCAGTTTTTTGCTTATGGTGAGGCCAAGCCCCGTACCACCATATTGCCTTGTTACAGTTTCATCTGCCTGAGAAAAACTATCAAATATTTTCTTTTGAAAACTTTGCGGAATACCGATACCGGAATCTTTTACACTAAATTGAAGTTCTATATTATTCTCCGTTTCTGACAAGATTGTATAACTTAATTCTACATTGCCACTCTCTGTAAATTTTACAGCATTAGATAAAAGGTTAGATAAAATTTGCCCCAGCCGCACATAATCTCCGTACAAAGAAAAACTTTGAATATCACATGGTTTAAAAGTATAGTTAAGTCCTTTTTCTGTTGCTTTTGTTTTAAAAAGTTTAAAAGTATTGCTGCATACCTGTTCCATATTAAACGAAACTTTTTCAAAAGTAAAATTACCTGCTTCTATTTTTGAAAAATCCAGTATGTCAGATACGATGGTGAGCAATTGCTGCGATGAAAAATTAAGAATATCTACATATTCTTTCTGGCTTTCTGTAAGATCTTCATCCATCAGCAAATTCGTAATACCTATCACACCGTTTATGGGTGTACGAATTTCGTGGCTCATGGTAGATAAAAAATTAGATTTTGCAAGTGCTGCAATTTTTTGCTTGGTAATATCCTGTGCCGTACCCCGCACGCCTATTACCTTACCGCTTCTTTTGGTGGTAAGCGGCTGGCCAAGTATGTTTATGTATTTTGTACTGTTGTTCCTGTCTTGTATTCTTACTTCAATGGAGGTTACTATCTGCTTTTCAAAAATATTTTTTATAAACTCATCTACCACTGGCGAATCTGCCCGGTGAATTTTTTTTCTGAATGTTTCGTAAACGAGTGCTGTTGGTGTATCTTCCAGTTCAAATATTTTAAACATTTCTTTGGACCATGCAGGTACATTATCAAAGAAATTAAGTTCCCAGCTTCCTATTTGTGCCAGCTCCTGGGCCTCTTCAAAAGCCCGCTCACTTTTAAGTATTTTTTCTTCTGCAGTTTTTTTTGCAGAAATATTTTTAAATAACCCCCGGGTAGAAAATGGTTTGCCGTTTTTCATTACACAACCAGCCTGCCCTTCTACAAAAATTTTTTTTCCCGTTTTGGTAATAAAAGTAGCTTGCATGTTTTGCACGACAATGCCCTGGCACATTTTGTCAAATAGATCCATACAATGGGTCATACTTTCCGGGTGGACGATGTCTTTGAAGCTGATGTGTTCTACTTCATCTGCACTGTATTCCATAGCCATAAGCCAGGCAGGGTTTACATAAAGAAATCTGCCATTATCTAATTGTACATTTTGAATAAGCTCTTCCGTATTTTCAAAAATATCCCTAAAACCTGCTTCGCTTATTTTAAGTAGTTCCTGTTCTTTATTAAGCTGCTCATAGGCTTCAAATTTTTGAGTTTCAAATATCCAGGTTAGGTTAAAAATTATGCCCAGTAAACCTATGCCAGATACAGATATACCGGGGTTTAACATGCTTCGTTTTAAGCTGGGAAATGGAATGCCCCTAGCATCTAAAACAGCAAATACCAATAAAAAAACAATGCTCAAAATAATATAAAAGGTTGTTTTTATGCCAATACCAAAAAGTAATAAACTGGCCACAGGTATTACAATGAACCACCAAATAATAGGGGAGTATAAACCGCCGGTATAATAGACGCATACCGGTAAAACACAAAATATTGCCAGCAACATAGGAAACTGTGTGGCCATGTTTATACCAATTATTTTTTTTGAAAAAAATGTCCTAATAAAAAGTAATGAAATACTAAACGACATTATAATTTCAGCAATGAGTGGCTGATATATTAAAAAACAGGCTATAGAAATTATAAAAAGATAAATACTGGTAATGAGTAGAAATTTTTTAACCAGTTGATCTTTATTAAAATAACCATTGTGTACACTGTAACCCCGGAAATATTTTATCATTGTCAATTGCATCGGGTGGCAGTGTTGAATCAAAAGCATCAAACTGGTCAGCTGGTATCCTTCCGTATTCCATTGTTCTTATTGGTTTATAAATTTCACTCCCCGTAAATCAAACTTACAAACTTTATTAAATTGTTTGATGACATATTGCGTTAACTCAGGG
>JANXXM010000163.1 GCA_025350645.1 Ferruginibacter sp. | reverse complement strand
GCACCAGGAAAAGATACCTGGCAGCAAAAACGTTGTCCACCTCAGCAGCGAACCCTGTAAATCTTGTTTCCAGGTAGATGAGGGGAGGGATGAGTTGGTTTTGCCTGTCTTCTGTTCGGAGCCAATAAGTGATGGTGCTTTGCGGCGGCACTACTACGGGAAGTCGCCCCCGGTCATACCCCCCTGTACTGGCTGGGGGATGATAGCCCCTTGTTTCGTAAGCGCCGCTTTTTGCTATCAATTCATTACCTGTGTACAGCCGTGTAAAATAATGAACAGTACTTAAGCTAAGGTTTACCGTGTCTGTTGCAGAAGTGTTGCGGACAGTGAATTTTTTCCATTGAATGATTAGCGGCCTGTTACTGAATTTTTGTTTACGCCATTCATTTCTGAATGGTACAAACACCTGTTTTTTTACTGTTTCAAATGAAAGGGCCGTATCTGCTGTTTCCTGGTAAATAAAACAGTTGTCTGCAATATCCAGCGATTGTTTCCAGTTGGGCTGACCATTGAATACAAGCGTATCCTGTGCAGCACAGGTACCGATCCTTAGTATAAAAAAAGAGATAAAGAAAAGTATCCGCTGCATAACTAACTGGTATATTTTTAAAATTAGCCAAACCCATCAGCATTGCCTAAAGCATTTGGTGAATAACAGCTTTTTTGAGGGAATGGTAAAAAGCTCCAACATTAAATCCTTTGGCCTGCAAATACTGCTGCTCACTCATAAATATGGTCACTTACCAATAACTGTTTTAAAATCCATAACAGGATATGCAATTTTATACCATCAAATTCCAATAACCTTTTAGTGTTAAGTGTAAGATGACACGTTTTGATACAGTCTATTTAATTCGTGTAATTCGTGCTTTATAATTCGTGCAATAAAATAAAAATAAACCCGTAAAAAATACCATGATCACTTCAGAACTATCTCAAGACAAATCGAAAAAAAACAGCGGTATAACCAACCGCCTCATTTATTTTTTTATCTTTTTACTGCTCATCAGTATTGCCGGTTTTTATAAAACCTACCTGGTTAAGTTTCCAAATTTTGATGGCTTTACCTGGGCGCATCATTTTCATGGAGCGGTGATGCTTACATGGGTTTTAATGTTGATTGCCCAGCCCGTTTTTATCCGAACCAAAAACTTTCGGTTGCACAGCATTGTTGGTAAAGCTTCCTATGTTGTATTTCCGTTATTGATTCTCTCCTTTTTTCTTGTTGCCCGGGCAAGTTATTTTAGAAATCTTAAAGCTGATGGTGAAGTGGAGGCATTGGCTGGCATGACCAACGGCATTGCTGATATATTTTACATCAGCATCTTGTATGGCTTTGGTATTTATTATAAAAAGAAAACTTCTTTTCATCTCCGGTTTTTTGCCTGCATAGGTTTAATGATTTTGGGGCCCGGACTGGGGCGCTTTATGATCGCAGTTTGTGATCTGCCATTTATTGCCGTTCCGATAATGATTGGCGTGATCGCTCTCTTCACGCTTGGTTGGATGATTGTAGACATCATTCAAAAAAGATCTGCATTCCCGCTGGCGGTTTTTTTAGGAATCATCGCCATCACATTTATAGTTGCACCCAACAGCCATTCTGCCTGGTGGCAGGCTTTTGCCAAATGGATTGCGGCTCATTTATTTTAAGATGAAAGGTTGGGCTTTTAAAGCCCGGCTTATTTACTGCCTTATAATTACTAAAAACCAATAAATAAGGAATTATGATTTTTATTCAAAAAATACGATCTAAACTACAGGCCATTGTATTGAGTTTATTGTTTACGGCAATTGGCTTCAACGCAATCAGTCAAAACAACAGCTATGAAATTTATGCCCTAAAATTTGCATCCCTCAAATTCAAATTTCCGGTTACCATGTTCGCAATGGGCTCCACCTCCAAAGACAGTGTGCAACCTTGCTACATGGTGTATTTATTAAAAGGCAACAATGGAAAGAATATATTGGTAGATGCCGGGTTTACTGAAACACCTCCAATCTATAATATGGCAGCCTTCAACTATGTTCGCCCCGATGAAATGCTTAAAAAAATAAACGTTGACCCTGCCAGCATTACAGACATTATACTTACTCATCCACACTGGGATCACATTGGCGGCATCGATCTTTTTCCAAACGCAATGCTGTGGATGCAGGAGCAGGATTTTAATTACTTCGTGGGTACCGCCTGGCAAAAGGGTGGTGATTCAAGTGGTTTCAGCGGCAAGGATGTAATTAAAATAATTCAGAAAAATATTGCCAGGCAACTCACCCTTGTAAAAGGAGATAGTGTGGAAATTATGCCGGGTATACGGGTCTTTACCGGCTCAAAACACACGTACGAATCGCAATACGTTTTGGTAGGTGCAGGTAACGATAAAGTAATTATTGCATCCGATAATAGCTGGCTCTATTACAACCTTGTTAACCTGCTGCCGATCCCTTTAACTTTTGATACCAATGCATATCTACAGAATCTGAAAAGAATGAGGGCAATGGTAAAAAATGTTGACCTGATTCTTCCGGGGCACGACCCTTTGGTATTTTCCAAATTTTCAAAAGTAACCGAAGATGTGGTTAAGATAAAATAGTTATAACAATGGTTGCAATAGTCTGTGTACCTCCCGATATGATTATCTCCAAAAAATAAATCCTTTCACACTCAAATAAAAAACAAAAATGAAACAACAACTTAACTACAAAATGATACTGGCTACTGCTGTCATTATGCTTTTCGTCTCAACAACTACCATGGCACAAGTGCCGCCAGCAGGCAAATACAACACCACCAATTACCCCGAAGACAGAAAAGCCATTGAAGCGTTGCGAATATTAGCAGACAGCTCTGTTTATTTAAACGATGATTATATTTCTGTTGGCGCAGAAGGCATGGTGTACTATGGTAGGATACAGGAAGAAAATTCTTTTAAAAAATACGATCTGAAATTTAAGAAGGTAACACCAGTGCAAGGAACAGCAATACTAAGGATTTTCGATGGTAAGACTGCCGTAAGCAATGCAATATTGAATGTGGTGTTTTCATCATCCAAAGGCGACTTACATGTGAAAGTAATCAGGTCTGCTACCTATGTGAAGCAAATGGGGAAATGGTACATAGTATTTGGGCAAGGCACGATGGTGCAGACTGAGGCTGAGTTGGAAGAATCTATAAAAAAATCGCTGCTTAAAAATTAAGATAGCGGCACAATTCAGCCATGGAGGAAATAGCAAAAAAAAGTGATAAAGAATACTGATGATCTCCTTTGATCCAATTAGTAAATTTTAAAATTTCTATAATGACTAATATCAATATTCACTGCAAAAAAACTAGGTATAGGTTTAAGAAAAATATGCTTTGTTTTATCGCTGGCCTCTATTGCATCTCCTTTCTGCTATACGGCGGTATCCTTTTATATCCTTTAGTAGCTAAAGTATTAGAATACTTGAATGGTGGTATTGGAGTATTGAACAATGCAGTAATGGGTTGTTACCGGTAAGCCGTAATACTTTCCAATAGCAGTACAAAGCTCCGTCAGAAAAAATAAATCCTTTCACACTCAAATAAAAAACAAAAATGAAACAACAACTTAACTACAAAATGATAGTGGCTACTGCTATCATTATGCTTTTCGTCTCAACAACTACCATGGCACAAGTGCCGCCAGCAGGCAAATACAACACCACCAATTACCCCGAAGACAGAAAAGCCATTGAGGCATTGCAAATGATTAATGACAGCACTGCTTACTTAAATGATGACTACATAGCAGTAGGCCCAGAAGGCAGGGTTAGCTATGGCTTTGAACAATGGAAACAGGGCTTTGCCGAAAAAGGAGCCACTTTTAAATCTATTACGCCAAGGCCAGGCACATACATTTTAAGGGTGTACAACGGCGATGCTGCGGTAAAAAATATGATACTCGATGTAGTGTTTGCCATGCCTAAAGGCGACATGAACATTACCGTTATTAGAACCGAAACTTACATAAAACAGAATGGCAAATGGTATTTTGTTGGTGGCCAGGGTACCAAATTAATGAGTAAAGAAGAAATAGAACAAACTGTAAAAAAAGGTATGAAGAAAAATTAGCACTTACCACTGTTACAAATATTCACTCATCTCCATTTAAAATTAATGCCATGCATACTGTTACTATTTTTAATAACAACAATGGTAAACAAATTTTAACCCTGCTTATTTAGTCGTTCCTTAAAAAGTACTTAAGTCTTGTATTTGTTATTGTTTTCACTATACTTCAGTAAAATAAACTACCAGAAAATTGGGGATACTCAAAAAACCTGTAAATTTTGCTTTATGATAGGCAAACAAAAACATCGTATGAGCAACCCAACATTTATACACCAAGGCCTAACCCAACAATTATAAAAGAACAATGCCAAAAACATAGTAAAAGTCCTGCCTTTGAGCCCACTATTGGCCACATAAAAAGTGCCATAGAATGAATAGAAATTTTTAAAAGGAGTTGCAGGCGATACCATTAATGTAATGCTTGCCGCAGCGGCTTTAAACTTTAAACGAGTCATGAACCACTGGAAGAAAGAGACAAAGCACAGTTGGCAACTTATCTACAATTTTTTTGTACATATTTACTGGCAGTTTTATGCCCAAAAATTAAAAAGTACTTTTTAGAGGACGACTACTTAACTTCTACACTAACTTTCTTAAAAACCAGATGGCGTAAACATAAGGCAAATTATTTTACATAGGAATAATGAAAAAAAAATGAAAATTATAAGAGTACAAAAAAAGGCAATAAAAAAAAATTGCCTTTTTTTGTTTTTTGTTATTTTTTGGTTATTCAATCATTTTATACACTTTCACATAGTCTACCAGCATGGTAGCAGGAAAAACAGAATTGTCTACACCTTGTGCTGCTCCCCAGTCTCCGCCAACTGCAAGGTTTAATATCATAAAGAATTTTTTATTAAAAGGCCATGATGCAAACCCTTTATTTTCGTTTATAAATTCAAAATACGAAACTCCGTCAATGTAGCCACGCACGGCATAAGGTGTCCAATCCAGCCTATAAGTATGAAAATCATCAGTAGAGGTAGGAATATTTTTTACCGCTGTTTTTTGTGTTCCTCTTTTATGATTATAATCTGCAGTGTGAATACTAAAATGTATATTATTTGGGTCATATCCTACATGTTCCATAATATCAATTTCACCAGATGCGGGCCAGTCACCATAGCTATTGTCCGTATAAAGCATCCATATTGCAGGCCAGGTACCTCTGCCCCGGGGTAATTTTGCCCTCACTTCAAAACGACCATATAACCAATCGCCTTTACCTCTTGTAATCATACGGGACGAAGTATATTCCCGCCCATTAGAACTTTCTTTTTTTGCTGTAATAGCTAAATTCCCGTTTATATTTGTGGAATTTGCGCCGTTAGTATAATATTCCAGTTCATTATTTCCCCAGCCACTTCCACCTGTTTCGAAACTCCATTTAGTAGGATCTGGTGCACCTGCATTGGTAAAATTATCTTCCCATATTGGTGTAGTTTCAAATTGCCAGTTTTTATCAGTAATGGGCTGCGCCGGTATTACTGGTGGTATATCTTTTTTGTCTGTACAGCCCATTGTGGCTGCAATAATAAACAATAGTACTGCTATCATTTTATGTAGTTTTATCATGATTGTAATTTTTATTTTTAAAGAGGAATAAATTTAAATTGAAATACCGTGCCAGAACCATTACCAGCCCTCAATACCATTTTAGAAGAACTGATTTCTATAATTCTATATGTATTTTCGGCAGGTACATCTGTAACACCTATAAAAACATTTGGTATTGCTCCTGTAAGTTGTATAGTAGCAATACCTGCAACACCACCTGTTGTTGCGCCAAAAGTATAACTTACATTACTATATGATCTGTCTGCCCCACAATTATAATTTGGTGCTATATTTCCACCATTAAAAGTAGCACCATTGGCGTTATAATTTACTTTGTCGGCACTTGTAAATGTAAATACATCATCGCTCTGGCAAGCAGCATCTAACGCACCTCCGCCAAAATATTGAGATGGATTTGCCTCAGTACCCACAATAATAGGGTTAGCGCCAGGTGTAGGATCTAATCGCCAGTTTTTAGAACTGCCACCGGTTAATAAGGATTTAATATCAGCCAGTGTAAGCACAACTACTTTTTTTAATTTCACCTGCAAAATTACTCCTCCGGAGCCAGCAATAGTTGCTCTCAATACTATATCGCTTGCAGTATAACTAAAAACTTTATACAAATTACTATCTACCACATCAGTAGTACCTATAAAAGGCTTACCGCTTCCTGTACTTAAAGAATCTAAAAATATTTTTGGTTGTTGCCCCGTTTTTACAACAACTTTATATTTGGGTGCATTTGCCTTTGGATTTTGGCAACTGTAGCCAGATTGCACATCAAATGTTTGCCCGTTTGCTTCGTATTTAAATGTACCATCTTTACTAAATTTATAAACATCATCTGCCTGGCAGGCAGATGGGGTTCCTGCAAAATAAACTTGTGTAGCATCTGGTGATAAAACTTTAATAGCATCGGCATCACTGCTCCAGGTCCACTCACCAGTATTACAATTAGTAAGGTTACTAAAAAAATCATTAGCACAGGCATCCGTTACAACTGCAAATTTTGAAATAGAATTATTACCGTTTGTACCAACTGTAGTTAATGTAACTCTGTAGTTTCCGCCTGTGTTAAATGTATGTACAGGATTTTTTTCTGACGAAAGAGGCGAGTTATCGCCAAAATTCCATTGGTACAAAAACTCATCTTTACTGGTATTTGTAAAGGCTACTTTTGGTGTGAAAGGAAGCGTGTCACTTACTGGCAATTGCAAAAAAGCAAAGCCGGCTTCAGAGGGTAAGCCAGATAATTCTTCTGTTGATTTTTTACATTGGGTAAGAAATAGTGTTAACAGGCAAAAGGCTGTTATCGAAATAAGTTTTATATTTTTTTTCATAAAATTTTTTATTATTTATTTATAATGCCTTTGCTTTTTAATATCCTTCGTTTTGAGAAAGGTTAGGATTTTTATCCCGCTCTCCCTGCGGTATAGGCATATATCTATGCTTGGCCCTAATATTTGTTTTGCCCGCAGCTGTCATAACGCTTATAAAATAATTAGGATCTGGGTGTCTAAGTAAATCATACCAGCGATGCATTTCAAAACCAAATTCCAATCTTCTTTCTTTATAAACAGCATCTAAATATTGTGCTGCACTAAGCGTATTTGATAATGGTGCTAGACCTGCTCTTGCCCTTACTAAATCTACGTAAGGCTTACCAATAGCTACTCCTGATGCTTCCGCATAAATAAGTAATACTTCGGAATAGCGCATTACCGGAATATTTAATGCGCAAGTCCATCCGCCATTATCGCCAAGTGTATTTGCTAAGGGGATAAAGTATTTTTTCACATTAAACCCCAGCGGTGAACCTACCAATTGCGTCGGCTGCGTGTATGATCCAAAAACATCACCTGGAATCCACATTGAAGGTTGTCTTCTTGTATCAATTATGGTATTATAACCTGTACCCGTTTTTTCATATTGATCTGCAAAGTTTTTTGTAGGTACATTCCATCCATAACCAGAGGATTGTACAACATTTTGTGCCCTTGGACCAAAGAATGTATTCAGCTTTTGCCCAGCGCCATAATCGGTGTATTGCCCGCCGCCACTTCTATATTGCACCTCAAATAATGATTCTTTTCCGTTTTCATTTTCAAGCTTAAAATTATCTGCATAAGAATTCCACAAGTCATACCCGTACAATGTTTTATTATCTATAACTTCTTTTGCTTTTGAGGCTGCATTTGTTTTATCGCCCAGCGTTAAATAAACCGCAGCCAGCAAGCCCTTTGCAGCACCAGCTGTAGCTCTGCCTTTATCATTGCCAGTTGTAGTATTTGGTAATAAGGTTTCTGCAACTTTAAGATCTGCAATAATTTGATCATATACTTTTTGTTTGGGGGATCTTGCAATTACCGAGGCTTCCTCTGCTGTAATTATATTTGTGTACAAAGGAACATCGCCAAATACTCTCACCAAATGGTAATAGTATAAAGCTCTTAAAAATCTTCCTTCTCCAATACTTCTTTTTCTTACAGCTTCGCTCATAACAGGTATCAACGGCACTTTTTCTATTACAATATTTGCACGCAAAATGCCAAAATAAGACTGTGCCCACATCGTATTCAAAATGGGATTAAAAGATGTAACAGAAAAATTATCCAATTCTGCAGTTTCCAAACCATCGCCACCGCCGCCGCCGCCAAGATCAGCATCGTCGCTCATAATATCTCCAATATGCCATGCAGCACCATTGTATATGGCAGAAAGTGGGGAGTATGTGGCATTAACCGCATTTACACCCGCCGCTTCAGTTGAATAATAATTATCTACTGTGGCAATTGGTATTGCAGGCTCTATAGCAAGCAAACTTTTTTTGCATTGCGAAAAAGCCACACTAATAAAAAAAAGTAAGATAAAATGTTTTAAAAATATTTTTTTCATAAACTGTTGTTTAGTTAATTAAAGATCTACTGTTATACCTGCTAAATATGTTCTTGCCTGAGGATAAAAACCAATATCTACTCCACCACCTACTTCAGGATCTAGCCCGCTATATTTAGTAACCGTTACCAGATTTTGAGCACTAACATAAAATTTAGTTCCTTTTATATTCAGGTATTTTGTCCAGTTTGCTGGTATGGCATAAGACAGCCGTATGTTTTTTATGCGTAAGTAACTTGCATCTTCTACAAACCGATCAGATACCCGGTTGTTTGCATTGGGATCGTTAAGCACAAGCCTTGGCATTTCATTACTTGTACCCGGCCCGGTCCACCTTTTAATAACATCGTTAGAATAATTTCCGTTGCTAACACCACCCTCCGTATACCAACGGGTAAAGTTTAAAACTTTATTTCCTTGTGAACCTTGTATGAAAAGGGTAAGTTCAAAGTTTTTATAATTTACTGTATTGGTTAAACCATACGTAAACGTAGGGTTAGCGTTTCCAATATTTGTTCTGTCCAGATCATTTATGATTCCATCACCATTTAAATCTTTAAATTTAATATCGCCTGGTGCTGTACTTGTTGTGGGGTCTGTACCTGCCGTTTGTACTGCATGTTCTGCAATTTCTTTATAAGATTGAAAAAGACCTTCTGTAACAAAGCCATAAAAGAAATTTGCAGGTGATCCAGCTTCTGTTCTTAAACTCCCGCCATTAATTCTAGCAAAGCCACCATCTAATCTTGAGACGCCTTTGCCAAGAGAATTTACGTTATTTTTATAGGAACTCACTACAGCATTTGCATTCCAGTTTATGTTTCTGGAAGAAATAATTTTACCACTTAAGGTAAGGTCAATTCCTTTATTTTGTAATACCCCTGTATTAAAAGGAATGCTCTCATATGTGCCAGATATAAATGTTGGTGGAACATTTAAGATCAAATCTTTTGAACGGCGCTGATATAGATCTAATCCTATGCTTAATTTGTTGCCGAACATATCTGCATCTACACCAAAATCAATCTGTTCATTTTTTTCCCATTTAATATCTGGATTAAAAGAACGACTTGGGCCCGCAGCATTTACAATACCGCCAGACCCCGAGGAGTTGCCTAATGTATATTGAAAACCTTGATTAACTGCCTGTATATAAACATTTCCTGGTACATTTTGATTACCTACATACCCAAAACTTGCTCTTACCTTAAGTTCATTTAACCAGGTTACATTGTTTAAGAATGGTTCCTTTGTTAATCGCCAGCCAGCAGATACTGCAGGAAAAGTTGCAAATTTATTTTTAGGTGCAAAGTTAGAACTACCATCTCTTCGTATAGAAAAAGTTAGAAACCCCCTTCCATCATAATCATAATTTAATCTACCTATATAAGAAGCTAATCTCCCTCCCACTCCTTCGCCAGCAGCATTAGAAATTTGAGAAATATCTATAGGAGTAAAAATTTGGTTATCCAGCCCTTGAACATTTTGCACAAAATTTCCGGAGCGGCCTGCATAAAGATAAGAATACCGGCTTTCCTGAAAAGTATAACCAAGCAATGCATTAACTCTGTGCTTTTCTCTGAATGTTTTATCAAAATTCAAAGTATACTCTGCCAAATAATCGGGATTAATATTTTTGGAAGATCCAAAACTGGATAATGTTATTGGCCTCCCACCTGATGATGGAGTAGCTGGACTATAATTTGTTTGTTCAAAAATACTATAATCAGCACCAAATGATGCTTTAAATTTAAGGTATTTTAAAAAGCTTACTTCTGCAAAAACATTACCTGTGGCCCTGTATTTTACATTTTTATTTTGGGGTACCTCTAGTTGAAAAATAGGGTTTGGCTCGTTAAATCCATCTGCCTGTCCATCTCCACCGGCATAAGTTCCATCATCGTTTCGCACTTTTACAGTAGGCGGTGCAGTTAGGGCAAGAATAATATTGCTGTTAAATGGGGAGTAAGTATCTGCCCCATGTTCTATAAATTTATTTATAGAAAGAGAGTTTCCTAATTTAATATGCTCGTTTACTTTTACATCTCCATTAAAACGAAGATTAAAACGTTCTACATCTGTTTTATACAAAATTCCATCCTGCTTAAAATAGCCTGCAGATATTGCATATTGTGTTTTCTCCGAACCACCGGTTGATGAAAGATTTACACTTTGAATGGCTGCATTTCTAAAAATTTCATTTAGCCAGTTTGTACCCTCACCATATTGGTTAGCGATTGTATTAAATTCGGCCAGTTTATTTAAAGGAGCTAAACCACTTGCTACTCTTGCTTCTGTGTTTAAAATAGCATATTGTTTTGCATTAAGTAAAGTGGGCAATTGCCATGCTTTTTGAATTCCTCTGTATACGTCTACATTAAAAGTAGACCGACCAGCTTTTCCTCTTTTTGTTGTTATTATGATTACGCCATTTGAGCCTCTAACTCCATAAATAGATGCAGCACCGGCATCTTTTAAAACATCTATTGATTCTATATCCCCTGTTCCAAACGAGTTCAAAATATTATCTGATTCCTGATCAGGCAATGGATAACCATCTACCACAATAAGCGGGTTGTTCCCTTGTGTAAGAGAAGTAATACCCCTTATTTTTATACCTGTACCACCAGTGCCACCAGGTGCCCCGCTATTTTGTGTAATAGTAACTCCCGAAACCCTACCTTGTAATGCTTGTGCAGCATCTGCTATGGGAGCAGCGGTAATTTCCTTTGCGCCTATAGAAGAAATGGCAGTTGAAATATCTTTCTTTTTTTTGGTACCATAACCAATTACGATTACCTCATCCAATTTCCCATTTTCACTTTCTAATTCTACCGGAATAAAATTGTTGAAATTGTTAACCAGGTAAGTATACTTAACTGTACCAACGCTAGTAAATACGAGAATGCTCCCAACTTTAGGAACAACGATGGAAAATTTGCCCTCTCCATCTGATGCAGTGGCTACAACAGATCCTTTTATTGTTATAGTTATCCCTTTCAAAACTTCACCAGTATTTTTGCTTTTTATAAGGCCACTCACTTTAACTCCCTGTGCTATTGCTCGATCTACCATGCCAAACATAAAAAAGATAGAAAATAATAATAGAATTTTTTGCTTCATAATCTAATATTTTGGTTTTGGTGTTAATTTTAAGATAATGCTAATTTTTGTGTGATAAAGTTATAACTAACAAACGTTTGATAATAAAATAAGTACACATCAATACTACATCAAATTATCATAATATCGCCTATTTTTAGTATTTTCATTACATCATTACTACGTCAAAAGGTTTTTACTATTTTTACTCAACCAAACAGCTTATGATCGTTCGAATTATATTCCTCTTGCTTTTATCCTTGAGCGTTTCTGCACAAAACACCATTGGGCTTCCAGCTATATTTAATTATTCTAACACAGCATACAGTGGTGGACTTCAAAACTGGGATATACAGCAAGATAAAAACGGGATTATCTATATTGCAAATAATGAAGGATTACTTACCTACGATGGACACACCTGGAATATTTATCCTCTCCCAAACCGAACTATTGTGCGGTCAGTAGCTATCGGGGCAAATGGAAATATTTATGTTGGCGGACAGGATGAGTTCGGATATTTTTCTGCAAATACGTCAGGTAAAATTTTTTATACATCGCTTGTAAGTAGCATAGCAGAAAAAGATAAAAAATTTGGTGATGTATGGGATATTGCTTGCTTTAACAATGAAGTTTTTTTTAGAGGTGCAGATAAAATTTACAGGTTTAATGCTAAAACAGTTTCAATTTATGCTCCACAAATTGCATGGTCTTATTTAAGTAGCTGTAATGGTAAATTATATGCTTATGATTTTAAAAACGGACTTTGCAGTTTTGAGAACGATACATGGGTACCAGTAAAGCCTGCTAGCTTATTGCTAAATAATAAGCCGGTAAATTGTATGCTTGCTATAAATAGAGATAGCATTGTTATTGGTACTGATAAAGATGGATTTTATTTGTTAAGTGCAAATACTTTAGTTAAAATTATTTCTCAGGATATTGAAAAAATAAAAGCAGAAAGAATATATACAGCAGTGGCAATAAGCAACAAATTATTTGCAGTAGGCACAAACGATGGTGGGGTTTACATTATAAACATACAGGGAAAAATTGTGCAGCGTTTTTCCAAAGCAGATGGTTTACAAACAAATAATGTTCTTAATATTTTTTTGGATAAACGAAAGAATTTGTGGCTTGGGCTAAACAATGGTATTGACCTTATAAATTACAACACTGCAGTAAAACGAATTAGTACAAAAGTGGAAGATGGATCGGGCTACGTTTGTATTATATACCACAATACATTTTATACGGGCACTTCTTCTGGCTTATTTTATGTACCACTATCTGGCGAACAGGACATTAGCTTTACTAATGGCATTTTTAAACCAGTAACGAATACAAGGGGACAGATTTGGACACTTGCAAACATTAATGACCAATTACTCCTTGGCTGTAATAACGGGCAATTTATTGTTAAAGATTATACAGCAGCACAGATAGTATCTCCCACTACAGCAGGCTTCTGGAACTTTACTGCACTATCTTCCCTGTATCCTGCTCAAAAAATTATTGCCGGTAATTATAAGGGGCTTTCGTTTCTTGAGTACAGCAATAATAACTTTAAGGTAACCGGCTCTGTAAATGATTTTTCTGAATCATCAAGATTTGTAGCAATAGATAATGCACAAGACATTTGGGTATCGCATCCTTACCACGGTATATTTAAAATAGTATTGCAAGCCGATGGAAAGTATAAAACCATCTTATACAGAAAAAATGATGGTTTACCCTCTGACTTTAACAACTATGTTTTCAAAATAAAAAATGAAGTTTTAATAACTACAGAAAACGGTGTTTATGCGTATAATAATAACACTTATAAATTTGAGATATCCAAAAAATTTCAGGAAATTTTGGGCAACCAGAGCATTCGTTATTTAAAAGAAGATACTCATGGAAATATATGGTTCATCCACGAAAAAAAACTTGGTGTTATAGATATGTCAGCAAAAAAACCAACCATTATTTTTATACCGGAACTGGACAATAAAATGATTAGTGGTTTTGAATCTATGTATGCTTTAGATAATAATAATCTTTTCGTTGGTGGAGAAAAAGGGTTTTTTCACATTAACTATGAGCAATATAAGCTAAACCTGGAAAAGCCTATTGTTATGCTGCGTACAGTGAAGCTTACCGATAAAAAAGATAGTCTTTTATTTGGAGGTTATACAGGCAACGGCGATGAAATACAAACGCAAGCTATTTCGCAAGTTGCAGGTATTACAAATGGTAAACAAACTATTCGTTTTGAATATATACATGTTGCCTTTGGAGAACAGATAAATACTACATACAGCTACCGGTTAAAAGGTTTCGATGCTCAGTGGTCCGAATGGACGGGTAAAACCGAAAAAGAATACACTAATCTATTTGCGGGCAAGTATACTTTTGAGGTAAAATGCAGATCGGCAAACCTCGAAGAATCTGATACTGTGCGTTATACTTTTAACGTGGAAGCATCATGGTATCAAACAGGGCCTGCATATTTTTTATATTTTTTATTATTTTGCGCTGGAGTTTATTTTTTACAAAAATTTCAGAGGAAAAAATTTTTTGCACAGCAGTTAAAGTATGAAGAAGAACAAAAGAAAATACAATATCTCCATCAACTGGAGCTGGATAAAACGGAACTGCAAATTGTAGCTTTAAGAAACGAAAAATTACAGGCAGAAATAGATTTTAAAAACAGCGAACTCGCCACATCTGCAATGCACCTTGTACAAAAGGGTGAACTCATCACAAAAATAAAAGCAGAAATAAACGGGGTTATGAAAGAAATGGATAACGAAAAGGGAACGCAGGAATTAAAAAAAATGGTAAAGGTTTTAAGTGAAGATGATAAAGTGGATAAAGACTGGGAACAGTTTGCCAGGCATTTTGATAAAGTACACAGCGATTTTGTTGGAGGAGTAAAAGAAAAATTTCCTTCTGTAAGCGGTAACGAATTAAAATTGTGTGCTTATTTAAGAATGAATTTATCTACAAAAGAAATAGCACAGCTTATGAATATTTCTACACGTGGCGTGGAAATAAGCAGGTATCGCCTGCGCAAAAAACTCGGCATACCCACAGAGATGAGTTTGTTTGATTATCTAATTAGGTTTAGTAAATGACCCCATTTTTTTAAAAATAATTTACGTGCCTACTTGCCTATGCAAAATTTACTAAACACATAATCCAGCACATTCTCGTTAGTGATGGTGCCAGTAAGTTCTCCTATTTGCTGCAGGCAAAGTTTAATATCCGGTGCAAGTAAATCTGTACTAAGCTGCAGTGCCATACCCTGCTGTATCTGTTGCAGGTGGTTATCAATTTTTATAAGATGTTGCAAATGGCGGCTATTGGTAACGAGCGTATGCTCAGTATTTATTTCTTGCTGTATAACTTTGTTATATAATGCATCTGTTAACTGGCTAATGCCTGTTTTATTTTTTGCCGAAATATAAATATTTTCTGCGTTGCTGCTTTGGTGGTTATTTAAATCTGTTTTGTTTATCACCAGCAGATAATTTTTTTGTTTTATTTCTTCCATCAATATTGCAGGTACAGTATCGTCATCGCTATCTGTAAGTAATAATACGATATCTGCCTGAGCTATCTTTTCTTTTGCTTTTTGTATGCCTATTTGTTCTATTTCATCTACGGTATGGCTTCTTATGCCCGCAGTATCTATAAATTGAAAAAGTATTCCTTTGATATTAATTGTTTCTTCTACTGTATCTCTTGTGGTACCTGCAATAGCACTTACTATAGCACGCTCTTCATTAAGCAAAGTATTAAGCAGTGTACTTTTACCTACATTCGGCTTACCCACAATAGCCACTTTTACTCCATTGGCCACCACATTACCCAGAGAAAAAGATTCAATAAGATTTTTTATTTTAATACTGGCTTCTTGCAATAACGAAGCAAATTTTTCTCTGTCTGCAAAAGCAACATCTTCTTCTGCAAAATCCAGTTCCAGCTCCATAAGCGCACTAAACTCTATTAATTTTTCCCGTATTGCTACGAGGTCGTTTTTAAAACCTCCCCGCAGGTTGTGTATTGCTGCCTGTTGCTGTGCTGTTGTATTACTTGCTATAAGATCCGCTACAGATTCTGCCTGTGTAAGATCCATCTTACCATTTAAAAAAGCCCGCTGCGTAAATTCTCCAGCCTTTGCAAGCCTTGCACCACAGGCAATACAAGCATTAATTATATTTTGTAAAATATGCTGGCTGCCATGGCAACTGACCTCTACCACATCTTCGCCGGTATAGCTTTTAGGGTTTTTAAACAAAGAAACGAGTACCTCATCCAACACTTTACCTTTGTACGCAAGCATACCTACATGTATGCTATGGCTAGGTTGTTCTACTAAATTTTTAGATAAAAATAATTCATTGCATATTGTAATCGCATTTATACCACTAAGCCTTATCACTCCTATTGCCCCTATACCCTGCGGTGTAGCCAAGGCTACAATAGTATCATCCCAGCCATTTAAATTCGTCATCATACCGCAAAGATATTTATTGTTTTACACAAAGTAATTGCAGTAAAAGAACAACTACTAGTCTATATTTTTTTTATCTTTCTCGCCAGGCTGGTCCAGGTAATAACGGGTATACATACATATTTTACTTTCATCAATAATTTGTACGAGGTTACCAAAACTTGCAGTGGTGGTAGGCCTTATAATTAGTACTGCATCTCGTTTGCTATTTTCCAATGCATGTTTTTTATCCATTAATAATTTTCTAAGCCCGCCTGCACTATAATTGGTAGTTTTATAAATAGCATTTTTTTCATTGCCTTCGTAATAATAAATTTTATTGTTACTCGTAGGTAAAACAGTAATTACGCAGCTTTCGCAAATGTTATCATGCATACTATCTGTTGCCTTTGGTGTTACCATACCCATTACGGTAGAGGTACTCATGGTAGTTGTAAATACAAAAAAAGTGATCAGTAAAAAACCCAGGTCTACCATCGGGGTAAGATCTACTCTGATTATTTTTTTTATAAATTTATTTCCATTTTTATTTTGGTTGTGGATATTTGCTATTTGCTCTGCCATAAAATATAGTTTTTAGTGAGAGCATAAAATAAAATTTTTCCATATTAATATTTTTTAAAAATAAGCTCATTTCAAAAAGTTTTCTGCAAATAAAAACCTCCGGAATTTCATCCGGAGGTTAATCATTTTTTTAAAATCTTTTATTCTTCTGCTACCACAAAAGTAATAGGCTGCCTGCGGTAAGCATTTACAATGCTTCCGTTTTGCTGTGCTGGTGTCCAGTTAGGGCTTTTTTTAATTATTTTAGCCGCTTCCTGTTCCATACCATATCCTAAACTTGTTTCTGGTGTTACACTACTTATACTACCATCTTTACTAACAATAAAACGTACAATAACCGTGTATGTGCCCGGAGGTGCCCCACCCTCTACCGGTGTATTTGCATTTAGATTTTTTTCCAAGTATTTTTTAAAAGCTCCTGCACCGCCAGGGAAACCTGCTTCTATTTCCACCTTGGTAAAAATTTCATTTTCATCTGCTTTTTTAACCGGTACCTCTACCACCTGCGATCCTTTATCTTCAACCGGAGCCTGTACAACCTGCACCTTATTATCGCTCTCGATTGTTTTTTCACTTATAGCCTGATCTTCTTTTATCTCCTGTATTTTTTCATCTGGCTTTACCTGCTCATCAGGCACAACCTTTGGCGGCGTAAACTGTACCTGATTTACAACAGGTGGCGGCGGTGGAGTAGGTGGTGGTGGTGGTGGTGGCGGTAAAGGTTCTTCTTTTTTTACTTCGGACATTGAAGCATCTATTACTACTAAATCATCTTTTGCAGATTTTTTATTAAACCCTGCTATAACAACACCCACAACGAATAATAATATAAAAATTCCTACTGCAATTAATGCTTTAATAATGCGGGAATTATACGTTTTTCTAAGCTGGTAAGCACCATAAGATTTATTCTTACCTTCAAAAAGTATATCCAATATATCTGCGTCTAAAATTTTGTTTGCTTCCATTATGTTGAACTTAATTTTTAATGAGACTCAAAAAAGTGCAGTTTCCACAACGCTTATTTGATGTTGTTTGTTTCTTCTGTTTTTTGTATAAGATCCTTCTCTAATTTTGCCATTTTATCTTCTGCATAATGCCCGGGTGGTATACCGGATATCGTCATTTCATCCAGAATATTCACTGCATTTTTAAAGGTAGATTTATCATCAGATTTTATAACATACATCAAATCATCCATAGGTGTTTTTTTCTTTTTCTCTACGATAAGATTACGTATTTCTTTAAAATTAGTACTTTTAAACTGCTCACTTAATTTAAGCGGATCTAGATTTCCATAATAGTAATAAACCTGATCTGCCTTACCCAATAAAATAGTCATAGCACCAGATTCTTTTACTTTTACCTGATCGTCTTTACTATCTTTTGGCTCATTCATACTCATTGCGGTAGACTGGCTCATAGTTGTTGTAAAAACGAAAAATGTAATTAATAAAAATCCAAGATCTACCATTGGTGTAAGATCTACCCTTGTAGATTTTTTTGCCTGTTTTTTTACGCCGGGGCCTTTTTTGTGACCGCCACCGGAAGATGTATCCATTTCTGCCATGTCAAATTATTTTTTAAATAAGAGATTATTTAAACTTATTTATTTCTGTTTTGAATATCCAGCTCAGACCCTGCGGGTGGTGCCTGCCCATTTGTTACCAGCCTAAACTTATAAATTTCATTTTTCTTAAAAGCTTCTTTTATTTGTTTAAACGCCGGATAAAATGCATCATTATCACCCTTTATTAACAGCATTTCCTGAAACTTTTTTTGATCTCCGCCCGCATATACGTTAGATACACTCCTTATCCAGTCTATCATTTCGTTATTAGTGGTATCTGTAGGTATTCCGGGTAATTTTGCAGCATCGGGTTCATTATTAGAGGAAAGCATTGATTTTATCTGATTCAGCGGTTGTCCGATAAAATTCTGCTTGCTCCACTTACCTAATTCCGCCGGAGAAAGCCCCAGCCCCTTAGTAAGATTTACATTGGCTAAAATATCTGCTTTTTTTGTATCATCACCCAGCATTAAAAACGTGCGCCCGTCTTTGGTTAGTGTTACCAATATAGATTTATCTGGGGCTGCAGTTGTAGCAACAGAGCTGGGTGTTTGTACAGATAATACTTCGGGTGGTTTCTGTTTTGTTGCCAGTATAAAAAATGACAGCAAAAGAAAAGCCACATCACACATCGCCGTCATATCTACGGCTGTGCTCTTTCTAGGAATTTTTACTTTTGGCATTTATATAATTTTAAATGTTTTACTTATGATGCAGTTGCCTGCACATTCCATACAATTATTTGTACAGTGATGCAAAAGATTGGGTTAAAGTAAAACCAGATTCATCTATACCGTAAGTTATACCATCTATTTTAGTGGTAAAAATATTGTAGAAAATAATAGCCAGTGCAGAGGTACCAATACCCAATGCTGTGTTATACAACGCCTCAGAAATACCTTGAGATAATTTTCCTGCTGCAGCACCGCCACCGCTATCTTCACCCAATGCAGAGAAAGAACGTATCATACCCATTACCGTACCTAGCAAACCCAGCAATGTAGCTACAGATGCAATTGTAGAAAGGAATACAAGATTTTTTTCCAGCATCGGCAATTCCAGTGATGTAGCTTCTTCTACTTCTTTTTGAATAGCCATTACTTTTTGATCTGTACTTAACTCATTATTATTAATCATGTCTTTGTAGCGGTGAAGACCAGCCTTCATTACGTTACCTACACTTCCTTTTTGCTTATCGCATTCTGTAAGTGCAGCATCTACATTTTTATTGGCAAGGTGGTATTGTACTTTGCGTATAAAATCTGCATTACTGCTGGTACCGCCTGCCTTTGCAATGGTAAGAAAACGCTCTATTACGAAAGTTAATACGGTAAGCATACAACCAATAAGGATTGGTACAATAATACCTCCCTGGTACATTTTATACAAGCTTCCGGTTGCACCATCTCTTTCGGGCCAAAAACCATTACCTACTGCGGTTTTAAAATGCGATGCATCTCCTAAAATGAAACGCCAGATGATGTACCCGATAATGATACACAATAGTGGAGCTAACCAAGAAATAGAATTTCCAGATTTTTTTGCTTGAACCGATGTTACCGGTTTTACTGTTGCAGTTGGTCTAACGTCTGCCATAAAATTTCAATTTAAAAAGTGAAGGTTTTAAAAAATTTGGTTGTTGTTGATGTGTAATGAAGTTTGCTCCAACATTTTTATAAGTGGAACGCACAAGTTAATAAATTAATTGAAAATATTTCTAAGAGCTAAAAATATTTTATTTTCCATAATAAACAATTTTTTATTTCTTAAATAATTATCAACAAGTAACGGTTGCTGAAATACTAATCAATATAATACCAAAAAAATTATTGATTAAACTCCCTCCATTCTATTGCTTTCTATCTCTACATTTTTAATATTATCTGTATTTTAAAAACTTTTTTCATTTCTTTTTTGAGAACATGCATCATTTTTATGAAATTAATTAAGCGCTATTTTTAGGGTTAAACCTATTTTATCAGTTGCTTTTACAATTTTACAGGAGTACTTTCTTTTTTTTACATTTGTTTCTTTTATAAACACTTTACTATGACGACCGTAAAAACTGTTATTATTTCTCTGCTGCTTTTTTTAGCCGCCCCATTATTTGCGCAGCAAACTATGTTGTACCCCAGCAACTGGTTTACAGGCATGAAATGGAATAAAGTGCAGATATTAGTTTATAACAAAAACAAAAGTCTTAAAAACACAAAAGTATCTTTAAATTATCCGGGTATTTCTTTAGTAAAAATTACTCCCCTGGAAAATGAAAAATATATTGCCTTGGATGTAATTATAAGCAGCCTTGCAAAACCGGGTATTGTAAAAATAAATTTTGCAGAAACCAGCAATAATGAAGTGGTGCTATGGCCGCTCAAAAAAAGAAGAGAGGGTAATGGTGTTAAGTATGCGCAGGGAGTTACCTCGGCAGATTTGGTGTACCTACTTATGCCAGACAGGTTTAGTAATGGAGATTACAGTAATGATAAAATACCTGGCTTAAAAGACCAATCGCTTAACAGGGACTCTATGTACCTGCGCCATGGTGGCGATTTGCAGGGTGTAATAAACCATATAGATTATTTAAAAGAGCTTGGAGTAACAACCGTATGGATGACACCCGTTTTGTTAAATGATATGCCTAATCGCACAGAACATGGGTATGCCATTACCGATCATTACACTGTGGACCCACGCATTGGTGGCAGCGAAGCCTATAAAAAACTGAGTGATGCATTGCATGCAAAAGGAATGAAGTTGATACAGGATGCAATATATAATCATTTAGGACTACAACATTTTACAGTGCAGGATAAACCCATGCACGACTGGCTGCACGAATGGCCAGTATATACTCAAACCACTTACAAAGATCAAACCTTATTTGACCCTTATGCTGCACCATCGCAAACAAAACAGATGAGTGACGGATGGTTTGTAAGGGAAATGCCAGATATAAACCAAGCCAATCTTTATGCTGCAAATTATCTAATACAAAATGCGCTGTGGAGCGTAGAAGAATTTGGTGTGGATGGCTGGCGTATTGATACCTACATTTATAATGACCTGGCTTTTATGAACCGATGCAACAAGGCACTTACAGCAGATTTTCCGCACATAAGCCTATTTGGAGAAACATGGGTACACGGCGTACCCAACCAAAGTTATTTTTGTGAAAATAATATAAACACTCCTTTCAAAAGCAACCTTCAGAATACTACCGATTTTCAACTATTATTTTACGGTATACAACCAGCACTTAATGAAAAATATGGCTGGACGGATGGAGTAAATAAATTGTACAATACTACGGCGCAAGATATTCTTTATAAAAGTCCTATGGGGCAGGTAATCTTTCTGGATAACCATGACCTTTCCCGTTTTTTTTCTGTACTAAATGAAGATGTTGCAAAATATAAAATGGCACTTGGCTGGCTGCTTACTTTTAGAGGTGTGCCGCAATTGTACTATGGAGATGAAATATTGATGAAGGGTTTTAGCAATCCTGATGGACTAGTGAGAAGTGATTTTGCAGGAGGATGGAAAGAAGATACCGTTAGTAAATTTACAGCAGCAGGCAGATCTGTAATGGAAAATGATGTTTATAATTATTTAAAAACTTTGGCAAATTTCAGGTTAAAATCCTCCGCTATAAAAACGGGAAAAATGATGCAGTATGCCCCCGATAACGGGCTATATACTTATTTTAGATATGATGATGCTCAAAAAATAATTTGTGTGATGAACACTTCAGAAGAAGAAAAAAATGTAGATGCTGCAAAACAATATCCTGACATGACAAAAGGTCTTTCTTCTATAAAAAATATAATTACCGGCGAAAAAAGCACTTTACAAATTAAGCTAAAAGCTAAAGAGATGATTATTGGGATGATGGAATAAGGATATTAAAATTACCTGCATTTTTTGATTTTTTTATTTCAATCTACAATTGTTTAACATTAATAAATTTTTCTAAGGTTTTAAAAATTTTTATTTAACAACATTAGTTAATTTTTCAAATACTTTTTGCAGTAAAAAAACTATTCAGGGTGCTATTGCATGGACGCCTCAAACCGGCCAACTTTTTATGGCAACTGAACCTTCAGGCTAAAACCAAATAAAAGTTATATGGAATTTTAAAATACTCCCTACCCTTTTAATACTATACTGTTATTTATGAACACGGAAAAAATAATTGGTAATATCATAAGACAGGTTTTAATAATCATAAAAAACAGCGGAAATAAAACAAAAACATGTAGGATCAAGGATTTTTTTATGAAATGAATATGTACTGAAACAACTTTTTTATTTTGTGCATTTGATATATTATTATTTTTACAACTGTAAAAAACAAATAGTAAAATATGAAAAAAAAGGAGAAGCTTATTATCGCCGGAGCCATTCTTATTACTATACTATCTGGAATATTATATTACAGCAAGGCTAATGTGGTACTTGCATTTATAGTAACAGCAGGTGCACTGGCCATGCTTGCAAAAATTGTAGGAGATGCTACAGAGCAACTGGGAAGCCGCATGGGACCTGGTGCTACAGGTATCTTACAATCTGCGTTGGGTAATTTACCTGAGCTTTTTGTATGCATATTTGCACTGCGTGCCGGGCTGTATAAAGTAGTGCAGGCTGCACTCATTGGTTCTATACTGGGCAATTCATTGCTGGTATTCGGGCTCGCAATATTGGTAGGTGGCATTAAAAATGGCACACAATATTTTAAATCTGACCCGCCAAAAATGATAGCTACTTTAATGATACTTGCATTTGCTGCACTTGCCGTGCCTACGCTCACCAAAATGTTGCATACATCAGCAGAAGCACACCTCAGCAATCTCAATATTTTTGTAGCCATTGTGTTACTAATCATTTTTGGAGCAAGTCTTTATTTTTCTATTAAAGGAGATAAATCCATCACCCCGGACTATGCGCCAGAAGCGGCACACAGCTCATGGTCGCTGCCGCTTACACTTACTGTACTTGGGCTTGCAGGCGTGGGAGCAGCCTTTGTATCCGACTGGTTTGTAGAAGCCCTAAAACCCGCAATGGATATTTTGGGCGTAAACGAAACCTTTGCCGGCCTTGTGGTAGTGGCTATTGCGGGCAACGCAATAGAAAACCTGGTGGGCATAAAACTGGCTTATAAAAACCAGTCGGATTATGCGGTAAGTGTTATCTTAAACAGCTCGCTTCAAATTGCTTTATGTCTTTTTCCCGTGCTTGTTTTATTATCGTTTTTTTTAGGAGGTGCAATATTATCTTTTGTGCTAAGCCCCATGCTGCTGGCTGCATTTGCCCTTACCGTTATTGTAAATGCATTTGTGGTTTTTGATGGGGAAAGTATATGGCTGGAGGGTGTGGCACTCATTGGTATTTATTGTTTGATAGCAGCGGCATTTTGGTGGGGATAAAAGATAGTATTTTAATAGATATTATTGAAAATAAATTTACAAGCATTGGTTTATCCATATACGAAAATAGGTTTATAGAAAATCCAAATTGACCCAAACAAAATTTAATATGGCTTATTCGATAAAGTAATTTTAGTTTTGATAGAACGAAAAAATGATCAATTATTTTTTACGCAAAATCGCTATTCAAAAAAACCATAAACTACAATATCCTTATTTAATTTGCTTATTTGTAAAATGATTTACAGTGTACCAAACTCCTACAATATCCACAGATAAAGCTTTCAAAAAACTTACTGTATAAACAATACAAAAATTCATTTGTATCACCACAGCATTTCCTTTAAAATTTACTAAGTTTGGCATATGATAGGTGACGAAAAAGATATTTTAAAGGTGGCTATTTTGGATATGTATGAAGGTGCAGATAACCAGGGCATGCGCTGCATAAGAGAAATATTAAACCTGTTTGCAGATATGCAACACCTCAATCTTGTAAAAGATGAATTTGATGTACGCAGAGCTATTGACTTACCAGATTTGCAATATGATATTTATATAAGCACCGGTGGGCCAGGTTCTCCGCTTACCAGCGAAGGCAGCGATTGGGAAAATGCTTTTTTTAAATGGATAGCTTTAGTAGAAAATTTTAATGCCTGTGAAAGTAATAGCGTAAAAAAACCAGTATTTTTTATTTGCCACTCTTTTCAACTGGCCTGCAGGTATTTTGATGCTGCAAATGTGAGCAGACGCAGGAGTACAGCCTTTGGCGTTTTTCCGGTACACTATCTTGCAGATGCTCGAAGCGAACCGATATTTAAGGGATTGCATGATCCTTTTTATGCAGTAGATAGCAGGGATTACCAAGTTACACAGCCAAACCATAATAAATTACGCAGCCTTGGTGGTGCCATACTTGCTATAGAAAAAGCAAGGCCGCATGTGCCGCTGGAAAGAGCCATTATGGCCATTCGTTTTAATGAATATATGGTGGGTACACAGTTTCACCCCGAGGCAGATGCATTAGGCATGAGTATGTATTTGCAAATACCCGAAAGAAAAAAAATAGTAGTAGAAAATCACGGAGAAGAAAAATGGCAAAGTATGATAGAGCAACTAAGCGATCCGGAAAAAATATTGCATACTTATTCTCATATTCTTCCAAATTTTTTAAATGATGCGGTGGGTGTGCTTAGTATGCAAAACCGAATTTTTTAAAATTTTTTTATACAGGTTAAAATAAAATCACCACATTGAATCCCGGTTTTTATAGAAAGTTTTTCGGCATATTGCTACACAACTTTTATTTTACGGCAAAGAAGTTGTGCCTGTTTTGGTGTTAATTTTTATACTGAGTTTTAAAATATAAAATAAATGCAAAAAAATTTAAGAGATATATTCAATAAAAATTTTACGGCAGAAAAGTATGCCTCATATTTAAAGCAGGTAGAAAATATAAGCCCCGGTGCGCTGGATTTCAGAAATGCAGAAACACCCATTTTTGTACCCGCAGCATTTACAAAAAAAATGCTTACCGCCTGCGAAGATATTATTGATGTAATTACCGCACCAAATTTTGCAGCACTTACAGAACGCAGTATACCAGCTGATGTACGGGTACCTGGCAATGAAAATCATCCGGAATTTATTGTTTTTGATTTTGGTATTTGTGAAAACATAAAAGGTGAACTGGAGCCGCAGTTAATAGAAATGCAGGGCTTCCCCACCCTATACGCCTTTCAGGCTTTTCATAGCGAGCTTACAGCAAAGTATGCTGGTGTGCCGGCAAATTATTCTTCTTACCTTAATGGCTACACTAAAGAAAAATATATAGCTTTATTTAAAGAAATTGTATTGGGAAAATTCAATGCTGATGAAGTAATACTGCTGGAAATTTTTCCGGAAAAACAAAAAACCAGGATTGACTTTGATGCTACCGAGCAACTGATTGGTATAAAAACTATTTGCCTCACCGCATTAAAAGCAAATGGAAAAAACCTGTATTACGAAAAAAAAAACGGTGAAAAACAATGGGTGAAAAGAATTTATAACCGCCTTATTTTTGATGATCTCCAACAGCAAAAAGATCTTATAAAAACAATAGACCTTACAAAAGAATATAACGTAGAATGGGTGCCGCACCCCAACTGGTTTTACCGCATCAGTAAGTTTACCCTGCCTTTTATAGACAATGACTATGTGCCGGAAACATTTTTTTTAAATGAAATAACGCAACCGGTAAATCTTGATGAATTTGTATTAAAACCACTTTTTTCTTTTGCAGGAATGGGTGTGGTTATAGATGTAACACAGGCCGATATTGATAAAATAACCGACCCGGAAAACTGGATATTGCAACGTAAAGTAAAATACGCAGATGTAATACAAACTATGGATATACCTGCAAAAGCAGAAATAAGATTATTTTATTTTTGGAAAGAAGAATGGGAAAGACCAGTAGCAGTGCATAACCTGGCAAGATTAAGCAAAGGCAAAATGATTGGTACCCGGTATAATAAAGATAAAACCTGGGTAGGCGGTACGATAGCATACTTTGAGCAGGAATAAATCTTATTTATTATTTTCTAAAATCATGAAGGAGGTTCATTTACCACGACGGCAGTTTGAGAATTAATTAAATCCCGTCGGTGGTTCTTTTACCCGACGGCGATTAAAATAAAAAAAATTATTTAAAATAAATACCAAAAAAATATCATGACATTAGGCTTAGGAAGATTTGAATATTATCTTATACAATTAGATGAACTTTTGCTAAAAGCAAGCCGTACAGAAAACGCTGCAAAATTTTTGTACGAAAACAACGGCAGAACAATACTTTTTATGCTGGAAAGTCTTGC